>NZ_JBIWJF010000045.1:0-50692 GCF_044764985.1 Kitasatospora sp. NPDC093550 | reverse complement strand
CCTGCTCGGCGACCTCGACCTGGGCACCGCGGTACAGCAAGGCCTGCAGCTCAGCGGAGAACGCGAGGCAGTACTGCGCATCCTGCCCCGCTGATGTGCGACATTCCGTGAGTTCCCCTGAGCCCGCTGAGTTCCCGGACCTGTGGCCAGGGGGTTCTTCCTCCTTTGTGTGCTCTGCTTGCTTGTGACGTAACTTCGGGATTCTTGAAGCGTTCTCATCTCGTCCGACTGATTCGCAGTCGGGTGGAAGGCGAGGAAGCTCGGTTGGCGGCGCTGGCAGTCGTACGGGACCTGCGTGAGCACTGGGCGCCCGCGTCGGCGGAGGAGCTGGAGCGGTTCGAGACCGATGTTCTGTCCGGGTTCGTCCTGGCACGGGCCTCAGCAGGGCTGGCGGACGGCACCATCCGCGGGGACGTCGGTCACTTGGATCAGATCAGGACCTGGTTCGGCCGGCCCTTGTGAGACATGGAGCCTGCTGACGCGGACATGTACTTCGGGAAGGTGCTGCGGGACTCGCCCAGCGGCACCCGGCTGGGCCGGTCGCAGGCGTTGAGCACGTACTTCATGTTCCTGGAGCTGCGGCACAAGGTCGAAATCCACCGGATGACCGGCCGGGTGGTCGAGTGCCCGATCGATGAGATGAACCGGCCGCGCGGGGCCAGGGACGCGCAGCTGCGTATCCCGCCGAGTGAGCCGGAGATCCGGACGTTGTTCACCGGCTGGGGCGGCGAGCTGTCGCCCTGGTGCCCCTCTGTTCCCGAGCGAGGCGCCGGGACGGCCGGTCGCTGCCGCCGGAGTTACGTCAAGCCCACCGACTCCTGCGACAGCTGCCTTGCCTGGGGAAACTTCAGCGGCCGCCTCTGCCCCACCTGCTACATGTTCGGCCGCGGCCACGACGCGGCCGCATGCACCGGCTGCCGTCGCGTCCAGCCGCTGAAGTGGAACTACTGCCGCCTGTGCTGGTGCCAGGCCCGCCTCAGTGCGAAGGCCGTCGTCGGCCAGCCCACGGACGAGACGGACGTGCGGGACCGGCTCGCCGCCGTCCGGCATCACCAACTGTTCTTCGTCGGGATGCACTACCGCAGGAGACCGACCCCCACATTTCGGACGCGGGGAGGACGGCGGGGAGCCCCGCGCAAGCCGCCTCCTGCACCGGCCTGGCACCCGGATCCCGGCTGGCAGCAGCTACCGCTGTTCGCACAGATCCCCCGCGACTACAGCCGGCTCGCCCTGGCCGACGCCGACCTGACCAGCCCGTGGCTGGCCTGGGCAAAGTACCTTGCCCACCGGCTCGCCGAGACCCGAGGCTGGGGACGCAACATTCGCTTCGCCGTCAACCGCGGCCTGGCTCTCGTCCTCACCGGACACGTCGAGGGCGACGTCATCCGGCACACGGAGATCTTCACCCCGCTGCGGGCCCTGGACCTGCCGGTCGGCCACACCGTCACGGTCCTGGACGAGATGGGGATCTTCGAGGACGACAGCGAACCCTCCTTCGAACGCTGGCTCGCCAAAAGGCTGGAGGGTCTCGCACCCGGCATCCGCTCGGAGGCCGAGCGCTGGACCCGCGTCCTGCACGACGGCGGCCCCCGCAGCCTCCCGCGACGGGAAGGCACAGTCTGGCTCTACCCCAACCGAGTCCGCCCGGCCCTGCTGGAATGGTCGAACCCCTCGACCACCTGCGTGAAGTGACCCGCGACGACGTCCTGACCTACATCAAGACACTGCACGGCCACCAGCGCCACGACCAACTCGTCGCCCTGCGCCCGCTATTCACATGGGCCAAGCGGAACGGGCTGATCTTCCGCAACCCCACCAGTCGGATCAAGGTCGGGCAATACGAGTACGCCGTGCTGCAACCGCTCGTCCCCGAGCAGGTCGACCGCTCCGTCGCGGCGGCCACCACGCCGGCGACGCGGCTCATCCTCGCCCTCGCAGCGGTCCACGCCGCCCGGGTCGCCCAGATCGCCGACCTCATACTCGACGACGTCGATCTCGGCAATCGCCGGCTGACCATCGCCGGACGCGTCCGTCCGCTCGACGATCTCACCCGGAAGCTGCTGCTGGACCGGCTAGAGCACCGGCGCCGCCGGTGGCCGAACACCGCGAATCTCCACCTGCTGATCAACAACCAGACCGCCACGAAAACCAGCCGCGCCAGCAACCACTGGACCAGCGCCGCGATGCGTGGGCAGGACGCGACGCTGGAGCGGCTCCGCGTCGACCGACAATTCGAAGAGGCCCTGACTCACGGGCCCGACCCGCTCCACCTCGCCGAGGTGTTCGGGCTCGACGAGAAGACCGCGATGCGCTACGCGGACTCCGCACGGGCGCTGCTGCACCAGGCCGCTGAACAGCCACTTCAGTGAACCTCTTTCGTCCTGTGCTGGAGGATGAAATGGGCTGGTCAGCGGGTGTGGTGACGGGGCAGGGCCCCTCGTCGTCGGCGTGGTGATTCCACTCATCACACCGGCGGCCGAAGGGGCCCTGTTGGTTCGGTATCGAGCCCCGCTCGACGTCCCGCATGGCCACCGCGAGCAGCCCCCGCACTACCAGCAGTTCATCCGCGATCACGCCCGGCTGAGAGCCCCCGGCGAACGCGCCTTCGCCCAGTTGAAAGCCTGGCGGCTGCTACGACGAGCCAGATGCTCCACCCGCCTTATCAGCACCATCGTCCAAGCCGTCCACACGCTGCTGACCTGCAACTATTCAGGATGTAAGAGGTTCACTGAAGGAATCAGGCCGGCCTCCTCACCTATGGCTTCACATCGAGACGCACGAGCGCGCCGATCTCCACGAGTTGGTCCGGCAGTGCCAAGTCGGAAACGCCCATGACCGTGCTGGCGGGCCGGTGCTCCCCGAAGTACTCGGCGTGGAGGCGTGCTGTCGTGTCGAAGTTCTCCCGCAGGTTCCTCACCAGAACCGTGGTCTCCGCTATCTGGCCACGCTCGGCCCCGAATTGCCTCAGCACCAGGTCCAGATTCTCCAGCGTGGTGCGGACCTGCAGTTCGAAGTCGCCGGCACCCACGAAGTTGCCGTGACGGTCATGAGACAGCTGCCCCGACACATAAACCGTGTCACCGACCTGAGTGGCCTGACTGTACCCGTACAACGACTCCCACGGCATGCCGAACCCGAATGCCTTCACCTGAGAACTCATGACTCACTCCCTTGATACAGCGCGCGGGACCGTCAGTTGCAGACAGGCCCCTTGCACGTAGAAGTTACGGGTCCGTACAAACGATGCTTGTCTGGCAGCGCCGTCGGAGTGTTCTCTGCGCGCACACCCTCCAGCAGAGGATGAAAGAGGCTCAGTGAAATCTGCTTAACGTCCACGCCTTTGCTGAGGATGAGCACGCCAGGCACAGTCAGCATCCGCGGCTGATCGGCGGAGACGATGTCAGGGCGAGGGCAGCGTTCCGCAGCTGGGCCGCCCACGTCTGCTGGTCAAGCCCCAACCTGTACTCGATGCAGCAATCGCACTGCGGGATCAGCGCCACGAACGCTTGCTCCGCCGCGGTCTCTACATCCGTCTCCCACCAATCGTCCGTCGCCAGGTCAGCGGGAGTTATCTCTCCATCGATGAATCTCGCCTCCATCCGGCGCAGAGCGTGGCGCCGCGCCAGGCCCCGATCCGGCAACCGGATCCCGGACTCGGCAAGTGCTTGCTCGAACGCGTCACGAATGTCGCGGGCATCCGCGTTGCGAGGCCAACCGGCGAGCTCGCACAATCTCGGGGTGTCCAGTCCGGCCGCGAGCGCCTCAGCGGCGATCATCAGCAGATCTTCCGGGGTATCTCATCCGCCTGATAACGGCACGCTACTTCACCCAGAGATGTGAGCCCACTCTGCATAGAGGTTTCCGGTTCCCGTGTCATTCCTTCTGCTCTCATGACTCCTACGGTGCCAGGACCGTTCCAGGGAAGGCACCCAGGGGCGGGCCCGCTCAGCACCTGCCCCGCGTGTTCGCCTGAACCCGGAAGCCGAACCCACGAGAACACGACCATCCATCCTCGGGTTCCCGCGAAAAGACCTTCGGTTTCCGCGAACTCGCGGGCCTCTCCGGGTGTGAGTAGGTGCCGTACAGAAAGTGCCGCTGAGATTGATCTCGCTCGTGCTGGGCTACTTCGCGGGGCTTCGAGCTGGCGGGGACCGGCGCCCGCGCGCAGTTCGCGTAGGTCGGGGATGTGGTTGTACAGGGTGCCCGGGGAGACGCCGAGCAGCTTGGCGATCGGGGTGATGGAGCGGCCGGGGTCGGGCAGCAGGTCGCGTGCGGCCCGGCTGACTTCCTCGGTGGCGACTGTGGGGCGTCCGCGGACGGGGC
Organism: Kitasatospora sp. NPDC093550; assembly: GCF_044764985.1. Classification (NCBI taxonomy): domain Bacteria; kingdom Bacillati; phylum Actinomycetota; class Actinomycetes; order Kitasatosporales; family Streptomycetaceae; genus Kitasatospora; species Kitasatospora sp. NPDC093550. The sequence goes on along the minus strand of NZ_JBIWJF010000045.1, from coordinate 46,369 downwards.
CCCGGGCGCGGGCTGCGGCCAGGCCCCCCTTGGTGCCGATGACGATGAGTTCGCGGATGAACTCCGCGAGGGCGGCGAAGACGTGGAAGACGAGCCGGCCGCCGGGGGTGGTGGCGTCCAGGTTCTCGTGCAGCGAGGTGAAGCCGATCCCGCGCTCGCGCAGCTCGGCGACCATGTTGATGAGGTCCTGGAGGCTGCGGCCATAGCGGTCAAGCGAGGGGACCACGAGGGTGTCGCCGGGGTCGAGGAAGGCGTGGCACGCCTTCAGCTCGGGGCGCAGCGCGTTCTTGCCGGACTTGTCGCCGTCGACTTCAGCAACGGGATCCGGCTCTAGCCTGCGGCCTCGGCGCGCGGAGCGCGTGGATACAACGACACCGTCCGGGGCATCGACGTTGCCCTTGCCGAAGCGGAGCCAGATCGGGACAGCGCCTGCGTCGCGGGCGAAGGCGAGCTCGGCGGCGGAAGAGGCGTTGGGCGCGGAGTCGATCTCCACGACGATGTCGGCCGCGCCGGGCTGGCAGATGACGGTGTCCAGGCGGCCATAGCGGGTGGCGCCGGGCGGCACGACGGGTAGGCGGAGTTCCCGGTAGGGCTGGGCGCGGAACATGCCCTCCAGCGAGCGGCCGGGATCGCCAACCTGCTTGGTGAGCAGCCGGGTGAACGCCGCGGTGCTCGGCACGCCCTGCGCTTGCTGGGCCTCGATTGGTAGGACTTCAGCGCCAACAGCAGCGCGAGCTGGTGCTCGTCGGAGTCCGCGGCCTCCTCCGCCCACGCCCGTTCCTCCTCGGAGGGCGTGAAGAACACGTGCGGTTCGCGCGCGGTGATCAGCCGCTTGAACCGCGGATACGCGGTCCGCTCGATCGAAGCCATCCCCACCCCACCCGATGCCCAGCTCCAGCCGGACGCGCCGTACACGCCCGCGCGGGATCATCGCGAGATCGACGCGGGGGAGAGGATCGGAACGGCGGAACCCGGGACCGGGCCGGGCCCCGGGCGGTACGGCTGCGAAGCTGGCGTTCAGGGCTTCAAGATCATCCCGTGGCGGCTTTTGGGCTCACCTTGGCTGGACCCCGGTCAGGACCCGAGCCAGGTCGGTCGGCCGAGGGGTCAGGCCTGCCCGGGAACCGCTCACGGACGTCCTCGGCCTCGGCCTCAGCCGACGGTCAGCCGGAAGGGGCCGGCCAGGACCGAGTAGCCGTCGTTGGCGAGGTAGTACGCGTCGTAGCCGCCCGCGCCGTTGAGCTTGCCGGTGGAGAGGGTGACGGCGCCGCTCTGGTGGGGGGTGTAGGCCCAGGTCAGCGCGGAGCGCGAGCCGGGGGTGACGCCCGCCGGATAGACGCCGACCCAGTTCTTCGCGCTGACCTGCGCGGTGTTCGGCAGGGCGTAGCGGAGGGTGACGTTGCCGCCGTCGGCCACCGCGTTCAGGTCGCCGGTCAGGATCGGTCCGGTCGCGGTGGACGGGGTGAAGGCGGCGTTGAGGGGCGTCGCGTAGGTGTCGTTGCCGGTCAGCCCGGGCAGGCCAAGGGCGGCGTCGATGGTGCGGCCGACGCTGTAGTGGTCGTAGTGCAGCGGGCTGCTGGTGCCGGCCGGCACGGTGCCCTGCGAGCCGACGACGACGGTGGCGAGGTGGTTGTAGCTCTCGCTGTTGCTCTCGTCCCAGGTCAGCAGGAGCAGCGAGCGCTGCTGGGTCCACGCCGGGGAGGACAGCACGGGTGCGAGGGTCTGCTTCAGCCAGCCGTCCTGCACCTTCAGGCTGGTGGCGTTGCCGTTGCCGGAGGCCTCGCCGTCGTAGTAGTCGTCGGCGGCGATCCAGGCGAGGTTCGGGGTGGTGGCGGCCGACTGGAGGTCGGTGGTCAGCTGGGTGGTGTCGAAGAGGTGCGCCGCGCAGCGGGCCGGGTTGCCGCTGATGTCGGTGTAGTTGATGAACGGCGCGTCGTCGGGCTCGTAGTAGCTGTCGTACGTGTTGGTGGTGTTGCAGGGAGAGCCCATGCCCTGCTCGTAGGCCTTCCAGCTCTTGCCGGCCGCCTCGATGGTGTCGCCGAGGTTGCGCTGCGGGGAGTTGATGTTGGGGAAGTAGGTGGCGCCCTTGGCGTAGGTGTCGCCGCCCGCGATGGCGAGGTAGTTCTCGTCGCTGGGGTGGTAGACGCCGTGGGAGTCGGTGAGGGTGGCGCCCTGGCTCATCAGGCTGTGGATGAACGGGGTGTCCGCCGGGTCGTTCATGATCTGGGAGTAGTCGGTGTTCTCCATCATGACGACGAAGACGTGGTCGTAGCCGGGCACGGCCGAGGCGGGCGGGGTGAGCGGCGCGGGCGCGGCGACCGGGGTGTCGAGGGTGAGCGAGAGGTTGTCCAGGTAGCCGGTCTCGTGCGAGGTGGAGAGGAACTGGACCTCGACCTGGATGGACCGGGTGCCGGTCGGGACGGCACCGGTGGCGCTGCGGGAGAGGAACTGGGTGCTCAGGCCGCGGTCGGTGGCGGAGACGGTGGGCAGCTTCGCGGTCGCGCCGAGCGGGCGGCCGCCCGCGTCCTGGAAGTGCAGGCTGACGGCGACGTAGCCGCTGTAGGCCGCCCAACCACCCAGCCAGCCGGACAGGTTGTAGTGCACCCCGCCGCCGTCGATGGCGGCGGCGGCCGAGGAGACGCCGACGGTCTGGGCCATCGAGCCGTCGCCGAAGTTGCCCGGCCCGAAGAAGGCCTTGCCGGGCGTGCGGCCGTCGTTCGGCAGGCCGAAGGAGCTCACCGAGTGGCACATGGCGTCGATGCCGCCGGCCTGGACGGTCCAGCCGGGGACGGTGGAGGCGGCGCTCCAGTCGGTGGTGCAGTAGCCGCCGGCCTCCGCGTCGCCGTTGACGATCAGGTTGGCGCTGCCGCCCGCCGCGTGGGCGGCGGTGGGGGCGGCGACGGTCAGCGCGCCGACCAGGGGGAGGGCGGCGAACAGCCCGCCGACGGTGCTCCAGCGCAGTCGCATGGGGGTACCTCGTGGTGTGGTGAGGGTGGGTGCCATGGCGGTGCGCCATGGGCGGGTCATAGCTATCGGGCGGCGCTGTACGGCGGGAGAATGAATGCCGAACTTGGTCAGACAAGTTCGGGCAGGCGGCGTGTGCCGGCGAGGGTGGGCGGTGGCCGGGAAGGGTCCGTGGTGGGGTCGAAAGCCCTTGGTGGGAAAGGCCGTTGGTGTGCGCTCAGGTCAGGGTCCGGCGGGTCGGCGGGCCGACGGGTCGTGGACCGGGCCGATGGCGCCCCGGCCGGTCGGTACCGCCTTGAGGACGCCGAGCAGCCGGGCGACCTCGTCGGCGACGGCGGTCCGGGCCGGGCCGAGGTAGCGGCGGGTGTCGACCAGCCGGGCGTCGTCGGCGAGGGCCCGGCGGACGGCGGCGGTGAAGACCCGGTTGAGCTGGGTGGCGATGTTGACCTTGGTCATGCCGGCCGCAACGGCGGCCGTCAGGTGTTCGTCCGCCACACCGGAGGAGCCGTGCAGCACGAGGGGGACGGGAACGGCCGCGCGCAGTCTGCGGATCAGCCCGAAGTCGAGGGCGGCGTCCCGGGTCGGCATGGCGTGCGAGGTGCCGACGGCGACGGCGAGCGCGTCCACGCCGGTGGCGGCGACGAAGGCCGCGGCCTCGGCGGGATCGGTCCGCGTACCGGGGGCGTGGACGCCGTCCTTGCCGCCGATCTCGCCGAGTTCGGCCTCGACCCAGACGCCGGCGGCGTGGCAGTGCTCCACCACCTCGGCGGTGGCGCGCAGGTTGTCCTGGTGGCCGAGCGCGGAAGCGTCGAACATCGCCGAGGTGAAGCCCGACTCCACCGCCGCGTAGACGAGTTCGGGGGTGGTGGCGTGGTCGAGGTGGACGGCCACCGGCACCGAGGCGGCGCGCGCGACGCTGAGGGTGGCGGCGGCGATCGGGCCGAGCCCGCCGTGGTAGCGCACGGCGTTCTCGCTGAGCTGGAGGACCACCGGTGCTCCGGCGGACTCGGCGCCGGCCACGATGGCCTGGGCGTGTTCGAGCTGGATGACGTTGAACGCGCCGACGCCGCGCCCGGCGAGGGCGGCGGCGGTGGTGATCGCGCCGGTTCCGGTCAGGGGCACGGGTCGGACTCCTTCCACGGGTCGGGCTCCTGCCGCCGGTCGGGCTCCTGCCGCGGGTCGGACTCCTGCCGCGGGTCGGGCTCCCGCCTTGGGGCGGACTCCTTCCGGGGAGAGGACTCCTGCCGCGGGTCGGACTCCTTCCGAGGAAAGGACTCCTGCCGCGGGACGGATTCCTGGACGGCGAGGGGGCGGACGTCCACCAGCGGTCGCAGGGCCCGGCGGACGGCGGGGTCGAGGTCGCCCGCGAGCTGGGCGTCGAGGGCCGCCGCGGAGAGCGCCACGGCCTCGGCCAGCAGCTCGGGCCAGGCGGTGCCGGCCACCAGGCCGAGGGCGAGCGCGGCGACGGCGGCATCGCCCGCGCCGGTGGGGGCGCCGGCCCGCCGCTCGGGTGCCCGGGCGTGCCAATCGCCCTGCGGCGTGACGGCGATGAGCCCGTCCGCGCCGAGCGGGGCGACCACCGCGCCGGCTCCGGCGGCGTGCAGCGCGCGGGCGGCGGCGAGCGGCTCGGCCAGGCCGGTGGCGGCGGTGAGCTCCGCGGCGGTCGGCGTGACCAGGGCGGGCCCGGCCGCGAGCGCGGCGCGCAGGGCGGCACCGTCGGCGTCGAGCACCGCGGGGACGCCGCGGGCGTGGGCGAGCCTCAGCAGGTGGGCGTAGCTGTCGTGGGGGAGGCCGCGCGGCAGGCTGCCGGAGAGGACGACGGCCTCGGCGTCCGGCAGCAGGGTGTCGAGGTGGTCGACGAACTGCTCCCACTCCTCGACGCCCACCACGGGCCCCGGTTCGAGCAGGATCGTGGGGTTCCCGGTGTCCTGCTCCGGGCCGGTCCCGGCGCTGCCCCCGCTGTCGCCGGCCGCCGCTGCCTGCGCCGCCGCTTCCTCCTCCGCCTCCTCGACCACGGCCACCGTCCGCCGGGAGTCGCCCGGGATCGTCAGCATCCGGTCGGCCAGTCCGGCGGCCGCGAGTTCGGCGCGGATCGCCCGTCCGGCGTCGCCGCCGACCAGTCCGGTGACGACGGTGTCGTGGCCGAGGGCGTGCAGCACCCGGGAGACGTTCACGCCCTTGCCGCCGACGTGTTGGGCCCCGGCCCGGACCCGGTTGCCGCGGTGCGGGACCAGCCGGTCCAGGTGACGGGTGAGGTCGAGGGCGACGTCGAGGGTGAGGTCGAGGGTGACGGTGAGGATCACGGCGCGCCTCCGGCGCTCACGGCCGGGGCAGCACGATGGAGCGGGTGAGGTTGCGCGGCCGGTCCGGGTCCAGGCCCCGGGCGGCGGCCAGTTCGACGGCGAGGCGCTGGGCGCGGACCAGGTCGGCCAGCGGGTCGAGGGTGCTCACCGACAGCACGGCGCCGGTCGGCCGGACCTGGTCCACCAGCCCGGCCGGCGGTTCACCGAAGAACCACACGACGCTGTCGGAACCGGTGACGCTGATCGGGCCGTGCCGGTACTCCATGGCCGGGTACGACTCGGTCCACGACCCGGAGGCCTCACGGAGCTTGAGCGCGGCCTCGTTGGCGAGGCCGATCGTCCAGCCGCTGCCGAGGAAGGTGAACTGCCGTGCCGATCGAGCCCGTTCGGGCAGCGGCTCGATGAGGGCCCGTTCGGCCTGCGCGACCAGGTCGACCGGGGCGAGGCCGAGGTGGCTGCGCAGCAGCGCCAGCGCGGTGGTGGCGAAGCGGGTCTGCACCACCGAGCGCTCGTCGGCGAACTCCAGGTCGACGACGGTGTCGGCGGCCGTGCTGATCGGGGTGGCGAGATCGCCGGTGAGCGCCGTCGTCGGGGTGTCGGCCGCCCGCAGGAGCGCGGCCAGCACCTCGGTCGTGGTGCCGGAGCGGCTGATGGCCAGGACCCGGTCGTAGTCCCGGGCCTCCGGGAACTCGGAGGCCGCGAAGGCGTCGGTCTCACCCGCCCCGGCCCTCTCGCGCAGCCCCGCGTACGCCTGCGCGATGAACAGCGAGGTGCCGCAGCCGAGCACGGCGACCCGCTCGCCGCGCTCGGGCAGCCCGGCCGGCTCCAGCTCCAGTGCCTTGCGCCAGCAGTCCGGCTGGCTGGCGATCTCATGCTCGACATGGCTCATCGGGCTCATCGGGCTCTCCTCGACGGGGCTGACGGGGGCGGACCGCGCAGGGTGAGTGGCTTGAGTGGCTCATGCTGAGAAATGAGTGCACAAAACTGAGCTATTGATAACCCAACGAATCATCCCTGAGCAAGAGGGCGTCGGTCGCCGAAGCGCCCAATCCGACGACTGAAGAGGCTGAAGGCAACACCGAAGGTGACTGAGGAATCGTCAGTCATCCGTGCGGTCGGGCCACCCCACTGCAACGCTTCGATAACGCGGCTGGCCCGCCGTGACAGCAAGGATGCACACTCTGGGGGCACAGTTGCTCGATATTGCGCAGATACCCCCCAGAGTGGCGCACCTCCGTGCAAACACGCACGCCCCCACCCGGGCCGTCGCGGCCGGCCCCTGCAGCAAAGGCGGTATCAGAGATGAAGCGGCGTCTTCTCGCCCTGTCGGCGGTCACCCTGGCCGGAACGCTCGCGCTGTCGGGGTGCGGCAAGGGCTCGAACTCCGGCGGGACGTCCGCCGACGGCGTCACGACCATCAGGTTCGTCGCCGCGGACTACGGCTCCAACGGCCAGAACCCGAGCCAGGCGTACTGGCAGGGCGTGATCTCCGCCTTCGAGCAGCAGAACCCGAAGATCAAGGTCGACCTCCAGGTCATCAACTGGAACGACATCGACACCCAGGTCAAGACGATGGTGCAGAACGGCCGGCAACCGGACATCCTGCAGACCGGCGGCTACGCCGACTTCGCGAAGAACGGCCAGCTCTACCCCGCCCGGGACGTCCTCTCCGACGCCACCCTGAGCGACCTCATCCCCGCCATCGCCCATGCCGGCGAGCAGGACGGCACCGCGTACGGCATCCCGTTCATCTCCAGCGCCCGGATGTTCCTGATCAACAACGCCCTGTTCAAGAAGGCCGGCCTGGACCCGGCCGCCCCGCCCAGGACCTGGGCGGACGTCACCGCCGCCGCCACCGCGCTCAAGAAGGCCGGGGTGGAGATCCCGCTCGGCGTCCCGCTGGGCAAGGAGGAGGCCCAGGGCGAGTCCTTCATCTGGATGCTGGAGAACCACGGCGGCTACCAGGACGCCAAGGGCGCGTACGCCATCAACTCCCCGGCCAACGTCGAGACCTTCACCCAGCTCAAGAGCTGGGTGGACGCCGGGCTGACCGAACAGAGCCCGGCGTCCGTCAACCGCACCGAGCTGGCCAAGGACTTCGCCTCCGGAAAGGTCGGCATGCTCAACGGCATCCCCACCCAGCTGAATGACGTCAAGGCCATGGACGTCACCTGGACCGCGATGCCCAGCAAAGACGGTGCCACCAAGGCCACCCTGGGCGTCGCCGACTGGATGATGGCCTTCAAGAAGGGCGGCCACAAGGACCAGATCAAGGCCTTCCTGGACTTCGCGTACCGCAAGGACAACACTGTGGCCTTCGACAAGGAGTACAGCCTGCTCCCGGTCACCCAGTCCGCACTCGCCGCCCTCCAGGCCGACCCCGACGAGAAGGCCCTGGCACCCTTCCTGGCGGCCCTGCCCACCGCGACCTTCTACCCGCTCAGCGACCCCACCTGGCCGGCCGTCTCCGCCCAGGTCAAGACCCAGATCGGCACGGCCGTCAGCGACCCCGGGAAGGCCCTCGACGCGCTCCAGCAGGCCGCCCGGCAGGCCGCCGAGTGACCCGGGCCGGGCGCCGACCGCTGCTCGCGCGGCTCGGCCCGCTGCCCTGGCTGGCCCCGGCCGTCCTGCTGATCCTGGGGGTGGTCGTCTGGCCGGTGATCGAGATGGTCGCCACCTCGCTGCGCCGGATCGACACCACCGGCACCGACCACGGCCCCGCCGGTCTGGTCAAGTACCACAAGCTGTTCGACGACCCCCGGCTCCCGGCCGTGCTCGGCTGGACCGTCGTCTGGACGGTCGCCGTGGTCGGGCTGACCATGCTGGTCTCCCTCGCCCTGGCCCAGCTGTTCCACCAGAACTTCCCCGGGCGCAGGATCACCCGCTGGGCGCTCATCGCGCCCTGGGCCGCGTCCGTGCTGATGACGGCGATCGGCTTCCGCTGGATGCTCGACCAGGTCGCCGGCGTGCTCAACCGGCTGCTCCTCGACCTCGGCCTGATCGACCACGCCCGGGCCTGGCTCGGCGACGCCGGACACGCCAAGCCCTGGCTGGTCCTCGCCGCCGTCTTCGTCTCGCTGCCCTTCACCACCTACACCCTGCTCGCCGGCCTGCAGACCGTCCCCGGCGAGCTCTACGAGGCCGCTCGGGTCGACGGCGCCACGACCTGGCAGGCGTACCGGCGGATCACCCTGCCGCTGCTGCGCCCGGCCTTCCTGGTGGCCCTGGTGGTCAATCTGATCAACGTCTTCAACTCCTTCCCGGTGATCTGGGGCATGACCCAGGGCGGCCCCAACGCCGACACCGCCACCACCACCGTGTTCATGTACATGCTGCGCGGCTACGACGTCGCCGAGTCCGCCGCCATGTCCGTCGTCAACTTCGCCGTGGTGATCCTGATGGTGATCGTCTTCCTCAAGGTCAGCCGCTGGAAGGGAGCGGAGAACTGATGACCGCCCAGCGCCGGACGCCGAGCCCCCGCCGACCGCGCGGACGGACCGTCCTGCTCACCGCCACCGCCTGGGCGCTCGCCGCGCTCTTCCTGCTGCCCTACGTCGAGATGCTGATCACCGCCGGCCGCCCCGCCGACCAGCTGCGGGACTCCTCCTACCTGCCGACGCGCTTCGACTGGTCCTCCTTCACCAGGGTCTGGACCGACACCACGCTCGGGCAGAACCTCCAGGTCACCCTGCTCGTCGCCGGCGGGTCCACCCTGCTGGTCCTCCTGGTCGCGCTGCCCGCCGCGTACTACACCGCCCGGGTCCGCTTCCGCGGCCGCAAGGCCTTCCTGCTGCTGGTGCTCGTCACCCAGATGTTCCAGCCCACCGCCCTCCAGGTCGGCCTCTACCGGGAGTTCTACACGCTGGACCTGCTGGACACCGTGCTCGTGCTGGTCCTCGCCAACGCCGCGTTCAACCTGGCCTTCGCGATCTGGATCCTCAGCGCCTACATCGGCTCCATCCCGGTCGAGTTGGAGGAGGCCGCGCAGATCGACGGCAACGGCCGGGCCGGTGCGCTGTTCCGGGTCACCCTGCCGCTCGCGCTGCCCGGTGTGGTCACCGCGGTGATCTTCACCTTCATCGCGGCCTGGAACGAGTTCATCATGGGCCTGACCCTGACGGACTCCCCGGACCGGCAACCGCTGACCGTCGGCATCAACAACATGATCGGCGCCTACAGCGTGCAGTGGAACCACGTGTTCGCGGCCTCGCTGGTGGCGATCGTGCCCGTCGTGGTGCTCTTCGCCGTCATCGAACGGCATGTCGTCTCCGGGCTCACGGCCGGGTCGGTCAAGTAGCCCGCTGCTCCGGGGGGTTCATGCCGGGGATGCACGCCGTGGGCTCGTGCCGGGAGGTTCACGCCGGGCCGAAGCGTACTCGGTCAGGCCCGCAGGACCTCCACACCGGCGGCGGCGATGTCCTGTTCCTGAGCATCCGTCAACTCGCCGTCGGTGACCAGGTCGTGGATGTCCGTGAGCGGGCAGATCCGCGCGAAGGTGACCCGGCCGACCTTGGTGCTGTCCGCGAGCACCACGGAGCGCGCGGTGCTGCGGAGGAAGGCCTTGTCGGTGCTGGCCTCCATCTCGTCGTGCGTGGTGCAACCCTCGCCGGCGGTCAGGCCGTCCACGCCGATGAAGGCGATGTCCAGGTGGTACTGCGAGAGCATCCGCTCGGCCGCCGGGCCGACCAGTTCGTAGCTCGTGGTCCGGGCGATCCCGCCGATCACGACCAGCCGGACGTCCGGGCGGACGATCAGGTCGGCCGCTATGTTGACCGCGTTGGTCACGATCGTGATCCCGCTGCGCTCGGCCAGCAGTCGCGCCAGCTCGCTCGTCGTCGTGCCGCCGGTCAGGCCCACCACCGCGCCGTCCGGCACCAGTCGGTCGGCGGCGAGGGCGATCCGCCGCTTCTCGGCCTGTCGCTTCCCGTGCTTGTGCCGCAGCGGCAGTTCGAGGTTGACGGCTCCGGTGACGGCGCCGCCGCGGGTGCGGAGCAGCAGGCCCTGGTCGTTGAGTTCCTGCAGGTCGCGCCGGACGGTGGCCGAGGACACCTGCAGCAGCTCGACCAGCTCGTGCACATCGGCGCTGCCCGACTCGGTGACGTGCGCCAGGATCCGGGCGGCGCGATCAGCTTTGAGCATGACCGAAGTGTAGCCTCCGACGGCCCGACAGTGGCCATCACCAGCCTGGGGATTCCCTGGAGGCCCGGTCTGGCCGAGAATCAGGCCTGCGCGAAAGTGATTCGAGAGTCATGTACCGATCAACTGTGAGCAGGTGATGGCATGTCCTTCTCCCGTGTCGTGCTGGCCGGAGCCCGCTTGGTGCTGCCCGGTGAGGTCCTGGTGGCCGGCCGGATCGTGGTCGAGGGTGACCGCATCGCGGCCGTCGCGAGCGGGGCGGCCGAGCCCGGTGACCTCGACCTCACCGGCCACACCGTCGTCCCCGGCTTCGTGGACCTGCACGTCCACGGCGGCGGCGGCGCCTCCTACACCTCCGGCATCGCCGAGGAGGCCCTGCACGCTGCCCGCACCCACCTCGAACACGGCACCACCACCACCGTCGCCTCCACCGTCACCGGCGAGATCGACGACCTCGCCCGCCAGGCCGCCGTCCTCTCCGAACTCGCCGAGGACGGCATCCTGGCCGGCATCCACTTCGAAGGCCCCTTCATCTCCCCGGGCCGCTGCGGCGCCCACCGCCCCGACCTGCTCCGCGACCCCGACCCCGCCCTCGTGCGCACACTCCTCGACGCCGCCCGCGGCCACGCCAGGATGCTCACCCTCGCCCCCGAACTCCCCGGCGGCCTCCACTCGATACGCATGCTCACCGACCTCGGCGTGATCGCCGCCATCGGCCACACCGACTCCGACTACCCCACCACCCAGGAGGCGATCGACGCCGGAGCCACCGTCGCCACCCACCTGTTCAACGCCATGCCCGCCATCGCCCACCGCGCCCCCGGCCCGATCATCGCCCTGCTGGAGGACGAACGCGTCACCGTCGAGCTGATCAACGACGGCGTGCACCTGCACCCCTCCGTCCTCGACCTCGCCCACCGCACCGCCGGCCCCTCCCGCGTCGCCCTGATCACCGACGCCATGGCCGCCGCCGCCATGGGCGACGGCCGCTACCCCCTCGGCCCCCTCCACGTCCACGTCACCAACGGCATCGCCATGCTCCCCGACGGCAGCTCCATCGCCGGCTCCACCCTCACCCTCGACACCGCGTTCAAACGCTCGGTCACCGTCAACGGCCTCACCCTCCACCAGACCGTCGAAGCCCTCTCCACCACCCCCGCCCGCCTCCTCGGCCTCGCCGACTCCATCGGCACCCTCGAAACCGGCAAACTCGCCGACCTCGCCGTCCTCGACTCCACCACCCACGACCTGGTCGCCGTCATGCGCCGCGGCCACTGGATCACCGGCGCCGAACACTTCGCTGTCGTGCGCACGGGGTGGTGATCGGAGGGGGGAGAACGACCTGAGGATCACTCACCTCCCCTGGTGCAAGGGGGTTTTCGTCGGCACGGCCTTGGGGCGTTGCCGACGGGGTGGACGGGCGTCAACAAGAAGGACGGACGATCGCATCACCCGAGCAGCCCAACCAGCTGCGCATCGAACACCCGTCCGGCGGATCCTGGCCGGGATGGCCCCGGCCGCCCGGACCCGGGCCGAGTCCACGGATTGGAGGCGAACGATGCCCCAGATCCCTCCCCAGGACCACGCCGTCCCGCACGTCTCGACCCTCCCCGCGAACCTCAACGAGCACGTCGAGCTCTTCGTCCGCGAGTACGACGGGACCACGGGGTCCCACGCCCCCGAGCCCGTCCTGATGCTGCACGGCCGAAGCGTTCCGGCCGTCGCCGGGTTCGACCTCCAGCACGGCAGTTACAGCTGGGCCCAGAACCTGGCCCACGCGGGCTACGACGTGTTCATCATGGAGCTCCAGGGCTCCGGCCTGTCACCGCGGCCGAAGATGGACAACCCGTGCAACGCCAACCCCGCGCAGCAGCACGACGACCTGGTCCCGGACCCGCTCGCCGCCACGTGCCCCCCGGCCTATCCGCACCAGCTGGGCAACTCGCAGAGCGAGTGGGACGAGCTGGACACGGTCGTCGAATTCATCAAGAAGCTGCGGAACGTGTCACGGGTCGCGTTCATCGGCTGGTCCGCGGCCGCGTTCGTGATGGGACCGTACGTCATCCAACACCCCGGCAAGGTGAGCAGCCTGTTCCTGCTGGCGCCGATCTTCCCGCCCAACGGCAGCGCCAGCAAACCGGGCACCCGGTTCGGCGCGCCTCTCCCGCTGCCCCTGTCCACCCCGGCCGCCCAGTTCGGCTTCCCGATGAACCTCCTCACGAAGACCGCCCTGAAGAACGTGTGGGCCCCCGAGCTGCAGTGCCCGGACCAGCGGGAGAGCGGCATCGAGGACGTCGTGTGGGAGGCCGTCCTGGACAACGACCCCGTCGGCAGGACCTGGGGTGCGGGGTCCGCCGGCGCGCCGGAGGGCGTCTGCCGGTTCCGCAACTCCTTCTGGTGGGGCTGGAACAACACCACCGTGCCGCTCGACAACATCCTCGGCACGGTCGTGCCCGTGGCCATCGTCTACGGGGAGTTCGACACCCAGGCCATGCACCCGTCGGCCGACCCCCGGCTCAACTTCTCCGTCCCCCAGCTCTATGCCGCCATCCCCGGCACCGACAAGTTGATGATCAGACTCGACTGCGCAGGGCACCAGCTGGTCTGGGAGACCCGAGCCCCGTGCCTGCACCACATCGCCCGGCAATGGCTCAAGCACACCGCCGTCGACGGTCACAAGAGCGGAAAGTACGCCCTGGACATGAACGGTACCTACACGGTCATCCCCTGAACCGGACGGCGTCTCCAGCCGGCGGCTCTGCCCCTCATCGGGGCAGAGCCGTAGACCGTCGCCGAGCCGCCCGCCCGAGCAGACCGAAAGGCCCCTCCAGTCGCGACGCTGGCAGGTTCGGTCCGAGGTCTCGGAGACCTCGGGCGCCCGGCGGACGAAGACCCGGATCCCATCGATGTGAAGCCGCCGCATGCCGTCCGCGAAACTGCCCCCATGGACGCCCCGACCTTCACGACGTCGCCGGCCGGACCCGAACCCCCGGCCGTCGACGCCTTCCTCACCGCCGTCGACCGCGCGATGAACAGCAACACCCTGCTGCTCAGCGCCGAATGCGACGTGCCCGTCACGGCCGAGAACGAACAGGACGTCCTGCACGCCTTCCTGCGCAGCACCGCGTTCGAGCACCTGCTGTGTGCCGCCGACGCCCGCCGGAACTGGCACAACCTGGCCGAGCCGTCCGACCTGCCCCTTCTGCGTGAGGGGCACCTCGCGATCCTCACCCCGCTCACCCACGCCGGCCTCCGGACCCGCCTGCGCTGGATGCTCACCGAGGCGCCCAGCCCCTACGGCCGCCACTCCTCGCCCGCCGACGCCGACCGTTCGGTGTCCGCCTTCACCCGAGCGCTCCTCGGCCCGAACGGCCCCCGGTGGTCATGCGCCGCCGTCACCCCGGACTTCCTCCGCTCCACCGGCTACCGCACCGACGAGGTGCCCCGGCACCCCGCCTACTTCGACGGGGGTCCGTCCGACACCGCCACGCTCATCCACCGGGGCCACACCCTCCACCTACTCCTGACGAACGGTTCGCCCTAGAACCGCAATGCGCGCGGACCCGGGGCCGGACCGCCGTCGGCCCCCTCGGTACGGTGAGGGCCGGGGCGAGGAGGGGTGGGCATGGGAACGGTGGGCATGGGGACATCGGGGACGGCGACGGGAGCGGGGCCTGCGCGGTGGACGCCGCTCGGCGCACTGCGGGCGCGGCTGCTGGCCGAGATCAACGCCACCGTGCACGGCCGGGACCTGCACCTGGAGCGCTACGACCGCCCGGCCGGCGACCCGGGCCTGTTCGGTCCGGACAGCGTGGTGTGGCGGGTACACGGGCACCCGGCCGGGATGCTGATGGGCGGCTTCGCGGCGCTGCTGTTGCAGTCCCTGCACCCGTTGGCGATGGCCGCCGTCGACGCGCACTCGGACTTCCGCGTCGACCCGACCGGGCGGCTGAACCGGACGGCCCGGTTCGTCACCACCACCACGCTCGGTTCGACGACGGCGGCCGAGCAGGCGATCGCCGCCGTGCGGCGGATCCACCCCCGGATCACCGGCACCGCACCGGACGGCCGCCCCTACCGCGCCGACGACCCGGAGCTGCTCACCTGGGTGCACACCGCCGAGGTGGTGTGCCTCCTGACCGGCTACCAGGTCTTCGCCGCGACCCCGCTGTCCGCCGCCGAGTGCGACCGCTACTACGCCGAGGCGGCGCGCGTCGCCGAGCGGCTGGGCGCCCGCGAGGTGCCGCGCTCCCGTGCCGAGGTGGTGGCCTATCTGGCCGGGATCCGGCCGGAGTTGCGGGTGACGCCGCCGGCCCTGGACGTGCTCCGGCTGCTGCGCGGCTTCGGCCGAAGCCGCCGCGAGCGGGCCGCTGTCCGGGTGCTGACGAACGCCTCGATCGGCCTGCTGCCGCCCTGGGCCCGGGCCGAACTCGCCGTCCGGCGGCCCCGGTTGGTCCGGGCGGCGTGGGACCGCCCGCTGGCCCGGACGGGCGGGCGGATCATGGTGTGGGCCTGCGGCCCCTCGCAGATCCGCGCCGCCGCGTACGCCCGGGCCACCGCCGCACCGCAGGTGGGTTGAGGCCACGTCCGGTCGGTGCCGGGGCGGGCCGCTACCGTCGCGCCGGCACCCGGTCGCCGCCCAGCAGGGCGGTGACGGCCGCCGGCATCCGGACGGCGGGCCGCCCGGGCCCGAGCAGGCCGATCAGGACGCCCACCGCCGAGAGTCCGACCCCCACCCACAGGGCGGAGGTGAAGCCGTCCACGAAGGCGTCGGGCGAGCCGTACGCGCCCGGGCGGGCGAACACCGAGGCCAGGACGGCCACCCCGAAGACCCCGCCGAGCTCGCGCAGCGCGCTGTTGGTGCCGGCGGCCATCCCGACGTCCCGGTCGTCGACGGCCGCCACGACCTCGTTGGCCACGGTCGGGAACACCAGCGAGGTGCCGATCCCGGCGACGGCGAGGGCGACGCCCAGCTCGGCGAAGCCGAGGCCGGGCCGGGCGAGGCCGGCGACCCAGGCCAACCCGGCGGACTGGAGCAGCAGGCCGACCACGATGAACGGCCGGTTCCCGAACCGGTCGGCCAGCCGCCCGGCGAGCGGCGCCACCACCACCGGTGCCGCCGTCCAGGCCAGCAGCCGCAGACCCGCCTGCATCGGTGAGAGCCCCTGGGCCGTCTGGAAGAACTGCGCCATCAGGAAGAGCGCGCCGAACAGTCCGGCGTAGAGGAAGAAGCTGACGCCGTTGGCGGCCGCGAAGCGGCGTCGGCGGAACATCGTCAGCGGCAGCATCGGCGCCGGGGCGCGCCGCTCCCACCACAGGAACGCGCCCACCACGGCCCCGCCCGCGATCAGCGATGCCAGCACCTCACCGCTGCCCCAGCCCACGGTGTTCGCCCGCACCAGCCCCCAGGTGAGCCCGAAGAACCCCGCCCCGGCGAGCAGCAGCCCGGGAACGTCGAGGTGCGGATCGGGCCCGAAGCTCTCGCGCAGCCGGGTCAGCGCGAGCGGGATCAGGGCCAGGCCGATCGGGACGTTCAGCCAGAAGATCCAGTGCCAGCTGATCCCCTGGACGACCGCGCCGCCGACCACCGGCCCGGCGGCCACCGCCAGCCCGGCGATGCCGCCCCACAGACCGATGGCCATGCCGCGCCTGCCGGCCGGGAACGCCTCGCTGATCAGGGTCAGGGTCAGCGGCATCACCAGCGCCGCCCCCGCGCCCTGCACCGCCCGGGCGGCGACCAGTGCGCCGACCGTCGGGGCGAGCGCCGCGGCGGCCGAGGCCGCGGTGAACACGGCCAGGCCGATGCCGTACATCCGCCGCCGGCCGAAGCGGTCGCCGAGCGCCGCACCGGTGAGCAGCGCGCAGGCGAAGCACAGGTTGTACGCGTTGACCGTCCACTCCAGGTCGGTGAGGCCGCCGTGCAGCGACACCCGCAGGACGGGCAGCGCCGTGGTGACGACCAGGGTGTCCAGGGCGGTCATGAAGACGCCCAGCGAGGCCAGGACGAGCGTCCAGGCCTGGTGGGCCGGCCGGGCCGGCGCGCCGGATGCCGCGGCACCGGATGGTGTCGCGCTGGGGGCTGTGGCCATGACGGATGGCACCTCCTCGCTCGGTTTCCACGGGTGGGACGAACGGGGGCGGCCCGGATGGACGGCGATGGCCCGGAGGGCGATGGCTCGGACAGCGATGGCCGCCCGGATTCCCCCGGCGGACGATGGGTTCGCTCGGGGTGGTCCGTCCGGTCCATCCTGGTTCGTCCCGTTCGTCCCACTGGTGACGGCCGGAACGACCGTCCGGAACGTGCGACCGGTCCGAACGGCCGGAACGTGCGACCGGAACGAGGAGGACGAGATGCGGTACCTGCTGATGATCTGCACGGACGAGAACGCCGTCGGCGCCCTCGGCCCCGAGGAGGGCCGGGCGATGCTCGCCGAGTACACCGCCTTCGGCGAGGAGATGGGCCGGCGCGGCGTGCTCCTCGGCGGGGAGCGGCTGCGGCCGACCACCGACGCCACCACCGTGCGGGTGCGCGAGGACGAGGTGCTGGTCGCCGACGGCCCCTTCGCGGAGACGAAGGAACAGGTCGGCGGCTACTACCTGGTCGACGCCCGGGACCTCGACGAGGCGATCGAGATCGCGTCCCGGATCCCCGGGGCGCGCCACGGGACGATCGAGGTGAGACCGATCTGGGAGCGGTGACCGACCACGCGGCGGACGCCGTCGCCGAGACCTTCCGCTCCGAGTGGGGCCGCATCGTCGCCGTCCTGATCCGCTGGACCGGTGACTGGGACCTCGCCGAGGAGTGCGCCCAGGACGCCTTCGCCAAGGCGCTGGAGCGCTGGGCCCGGGACGGCGTCCCCGCCAACCCCAGGGCGTGGCTGATCGCCACGGCCCGCAACCGGGCCGTGGACCGGCTGCGCCGCACCCGCACCGAGGCCGCCAAACTGCGGGAGCTCGCGATGACGACGCCCGAGCCCGAGCCGCCGGCGGCGGACGACAGCGGCATCGCCGACGACCGGCTGCGGCTGATCTTCACCTGCTGCCACCCGGCCCTGCCGCTGGAGGCCCGGGTGGCGCTCACCCTGCGCACCCTGGCCGGGCTGACCACCCCGGAGATCGCCCGCGCCTTCCTGGTGAGCGACCAGGCGATGGCCAAGCGCCTGGTGCGGGCGAAGGCCAAGATCCGGCACGCGCGGATCCCCTACCGGGTGCCGCCCGGGCACCTGCTGCCGGAGCGGACGGCCGGCGTGCTGGCCGTGCTCTACCTCCTGTTCAACGAGGGGTACAGCGCGACCGGGGGAGCCGAGCTGATCCGCGCCGGACTCTGCGCGGAGGCGCTGCGACTGGCCCGCCTGCTGGCCGAGCTGATGCCCGACGAGCCCGAGGCGCTCGGCCTGCTCGCCCTGATGCTGCTGCACGACGCCCGCCGGGCCGGCCGGGTGAACGCCGCGGGTGAACTCGTCCCCCTGGAGGAGCAGGACCGCTCCCGGTGGGACGCCGGCGCGGTGGCCGAGGGCGTGGCCGTCCTGGACGCCGCCGCCCGGCGGTCGGCCGGGCCCGGTTTCTACGGCCTCCAGGCCGCGATCGCCGCCTGCCACGCCACGGCCGTCACGGCCGCCGACACCGACTGGCCGCGGATCGCCCGGCTGTACGGCAGGCTGGCCGAACTGACGCCCTCCCCGGTGGTCGCGCTCAACCTGGCCGTGGCCCGGGCGATGGCCGAGGGCCCGGCCGTCGGCCTGGAGCTCGTCGCCCGTCTGGCGGAGGACCCCCGGCTGGCCGGCTACCACCTGCTCCCCGCGACCCGCGCCGACCTGCTGCGCCGCCTCGGCCGCCACCGCGAGGCCACCGACTCCTACCGGGCGGCCCTGGCCCTCGCGACCGGCGACGCCGAACGCCGGTACCTCCGCCGCCGCCTGGCGGAGGCCGGGAGCGGAGACCGACGCCCGCAGACCGAGGAGCGCAGGACGGGCGCAGACCGAGGAGCGGAGACCGACGGACGGAGGCCGACACCTGACGGAGGGTGAGGGCCATCCGGCCGTACCGTCCGACATGGGTTGATTAGGGTGGGTACGCGGTCGTCCGAACGGCGCCGCACCGGGCCGGGGTACGGGAAGTGGGCGCGCTGTGATCCGTGGGGTCCACCTGGAGGCGCAGTGGCGGCGGGAGGCGCTGCGTACCAACCTGTGGGTCGTCCCGATCCTGGAGGTGGTACTCGCCGGGGCGCTGTTCGCGGGCACCGCCGCGCTGGACCGGGCGGCCTACGCCGGCGACCTGGGGCTGCCGTCCTGGGTGATCAGCGGGACGGCGGACTCGGCGCGGCAGATCCTGGCGGCGATCGCGGCGGCCCTCATCACGGTGGTCGGCGTGGTGTTTTCGATCATGATCGTGACCCTGACGCTGGCCTCCACCCAGTTCGGGCCGCGCATGCTGCGCACCTTCATCCGGGACCGCACCACCCAGCTGACCCTGGGCACCTTCGTCGGCACGTTCACCTTCGCGATCCTCGCGCTGGTCGTCACCGGGCCGGGTCCGAACGGCGACTTCGTCCCGCACCTGTCGATCACCGTGTGCATGGTGCTGGTGCTCGCCGACCTCGCCGTGCTGATCTTCTTCATCCACCACATCGCCACCTCGATCCAGCTGCCCCGGGTGATCGCCAGCATCGCGGCCGAGCTGTCCGAGGCGATCGAGGCGAGCGCGGGCGGCCCGGAGCCGAAGGGCGTCACCCGCGGGCCCTCCGCCCAGGAGCTGGGCATCCGGCTCGACACCGAGGGGGCCGCCGTTCCGGCGCCCGCCAGCGGGTACCTCCAGTTCGTCCGGCACCGCACGCTGGTGCGGATGGCCGCCGACCTGGACGCCGTCATCCGGCTGGACCACCGGCCCGGGCACTTCCTGGTCCAGGGCCACCAACTGGCCACCGTCTGGCCGCCCGAGGCGGCGCCCGAGGTGGCCCGCAGCTTCGCCCGCGCCCACGTCGCGGGCTCGACGCGCACGCTCGCCCAGGACATCGCCTTCGCGGTCGACCAGCTGGTGGAGATCGCCATCCGCGCCCTGTCCACCGCGGTGAACGACACCTTCACCACCCTGACCTGCATCGACTGGCTCGGCGAGGGACTGTGCCGGATCGCCGCCCGGTGGAGCCCGAACCCCGTCCACCGGGACGAGGCCGGTTACATCCGGGTGATGACCGCGCCCGTCAGCTACGAGCGGCTGGTCCAGCGCGCCTTCGAGAAGATCCGCCAGGCCGCCCCCGGGATGCCGGCCGTGCTGATCCGCCAGCTCGACGCCCTCGCGGAGATCATGGCCGAGACGAGGAACGAGGGGCAGCGCCAGGTGCTGCTCGACCAGGCGGGGATGATCGAGCGCCTCAGCCGGGAGTCGGTCGCCGAGCCGGCCGACCGGGAGGACGTCCGGCGGCGGTACCTCGCCGTGCTGGCGGCGCACGACCACGCGCGGCGGACGGACGGCTCGGCCTGACGCTCACCCGGTCCGCCGCCGCGCTCACCGCCCCGCGCTCACCGCCCGGGCCGTTGCTCCAGAGCGTGCAGGACCTTGTCCAGCGTGATCGGGAGGTCCCGCACGCGCACCCCGCAGGCGTGCCACACCGCGTTCGACACCGCGGCGGCCGTGCCGACGATGCCGATCTCCCCGATGCCCTTGGACCCCATGGCGTTGACGTGGGGGTCGTGCTCGGGCAGCCAGTGCGCCTCGATCCCGTCGACGTCCGCGTTGGCCGCGACGTGGTAGTCGGCGAAGTCGTGGTTGACGACGTGGCCGGTGCGGGGGTCGAGCACGCTCTGCTCGTGCAGGGCCATCGACAGCCCCATCGTCATCCCGCCGACGAACTGGGACCGCGCCGTGCGCGGGTTGATGATCCGGCCGGCGGCGAACACGCCCAGCAGGCGCGCCACCCGCACCTCGCCCGTGTCGACGTGGACGCGCGCCTCGGCGAACTGCGCCCCGAAGGCGTGCATCGCGTAGCGGTCGTCGGCCGGACCGACGGCGCCGGAGGCCTCGGCCCCGTCCGGCGGCTCGGCCCCGTGCACCGCGCGGAAGGCGCGTGCGGCCTCGACGACGGCCGAGCCCCAGGTCGTCATGCCCGAGGAGCCCCCGGCCACCGACGCCACCGGGTAATCGGTATCGCCGATCCGCACCTCCACGCGGTCCACCGGCACGCCGAGCGCGTCCGCCGCGATCTGCGCCAGGGTGGTCCAGGTGCCGGTGCCGAGGTCGGCCGCCCCGATCTCGGCGACGTAGCGCCCGCCCTCCCGCCGGATCGTCGCCGTCGACTTCGTCATGCGGCTGACCGGGTAGGTGGAGGCCGCGACGCCCGTGCCGACCAGCCAGTCGCCGCGGCGGCGCACCCCGGGCCGCGGATCGCGCCGCGACCAGTCGAACCGCGCCGCGCCCTCCCGCAGGCAGCCGACGAGGTCGCGGCTGGAGAAGGGCTTGCCGGAGCCGGGTTCGACGGCGGGCTCGTTGCGGATCCGCAGCTCGACCGGGTCCAGTCCCAGGCGCTCGGCCAGCTCGTCCATCGCCACCTCCGGGCCGAACATGCCGGGGCACTCGCCCGGTGCGCGCATCCAGGAGGGCACCGGGACGTCGAGCACGGCGAGCCGGTGCGAGGTCCGCCGGTTCGCCGCGGCGTACATCATCCGCGCCGGCACCCCGGTCTGCTCGGCGAACTCCTTGATGCGCGAGGTCTGTTCGACGACGTCGACGGCGAGCGCGGTGAGCCTGCCGTCCCGGTCGGCACCGAGGCGGCACCGCTGGACGGTCGGCGTGCGGTAGCCGGCGAGGGCGAACATCTGCTGCCGGGTCAGCGCGATCCGCACCGGTCGGCCTGGCACCGCGCGCGCCGCCATCGCGGCGAGCACCACGTTGACGTGCGGCTGCCCCTTGGACCCGAACCCGCCGCCCACGTACGGGCAGACGACCCGCACCCGCGCTTCGTCCAGACCGAACAGCGGCGCCAGGACGGCACGCGTCGGGTGGACGCCCTGGGTGGAGTCCCACAGGGTGAGGAACCCGTCACCCGCCGGGTCCCACAGGGCCGCCGTGGTGTGCGGCTCCATCGGGTTGTTGTGGTACATCGCGGTGGTGTACGTCTCGTCGACGGTCACCGGCGCGGCCGCCAGCGCGGCGTCGACGTCGCCCTCGGAGGTGGCGGCGGGGAAGTCCGCGTTCACCTTCTCGGGCGCGTACAGGTCGTCGCGGTCGGCCCGCAGCTCGACGTCGTGCGCCTGCGGTGCGTAGCCGACCCGGACGAGCGCGGCCGCGTGCCGCGCCACCTCGGAGCTGTCGGCGACGACCAGGGCGACGACCTGGCCCCGGAAGGCGACCTCCTCGTCCTGCAGGACCGCCAGCTCGCGGTCCTCGGTGGAGGCCAGGCGTTCGGCGGTCGCGGGGGTGAGCACGGCGACCACGCCCTCGAGTGCCTCGGCGGCGGCGGTGTCGAGCTCGGTGACGCGACCTCGCGCGATCGTGGCCTGGACGGCGTGCAGGTACGCGGGGTCCGCCAA
This sequence comes from Kitasatospora sp. NPDC093550, assembly GCF_044764985.1. Taxonomy (NCBI): domain Bacteria; kingdom Bacillati; phylum Actinomycetota; class Actinomycetes; order Kitasatosporales; family Streptomycetaceae; genus Kitasatospora; species Kitasatospora sp. NPDC093550. The sequence goes on along the minus strand of NZ_JBIWJF010000045.1, from coordinate 24,441 downwards.
CGGGGCGTCACCGGCGTAGCCGGCGGTACCCAGGACCTTGACCGCCCCGTCCCGGCGGGGCAGATCGCGGCCGACGGCGTCCGGCTCGCTCGGGAACGTCATGGGGAGTCCTCTCCTGCCAGGCCGCGCAGGGTGGCGGCGAGGGTTCGGCGCAACAACGGGATCTTGAACGCGTTGCCGCCGTCCAGCCCCTCGGCGGGCCGGGCACCGGCCAGTTCCGCGTCGGCGGCGTCCCGGTAGCTCCGCTCCGAGGCCGGCGCGCCGCGCAGCGCCTCCTCGGCCCGGTACGCCCGCCACGGCGTGTGCGCGACGCCGCCGAACGCGACCCGCGCGTCCACGATCACGCCGTCCTCGACGTCGAGCGCCGCGGCCACGCTGACCAGCGCGAAGGCGTAGGACGCGCGGTCGCGCACCTTGCGGTAGGCCGAGCGGCGGGCGATCGGCGCGGCCGGCAGGTCGATCGCGGTGATCAGCTCACCGTGCTCCAGGACGGTGTCGCGCTCGGGTGCGTCACCGGGCAGCCGGTGCAGCCCCACGAAGGGGACGGTGCGCTCCCCGGCCGGACCGAGCACCCGCACCCGCGCGTCGAGCGCCGCCATCGCCACCGCCATGTCGGACGGGTGGACCGCGATGCAGTGCTCGGAGGCGCCGAGGACCGCGTGGTGCCGGGTCCACCCGCCGATCGCGGAACAGCCGGAGCCGGGCTCCCGCTTGTTGCAGGGGGTGGTGACGTCCTGGAAGTAGGCGCAGCGCGTCCGCTGCAGCGGGTTGCCGCCGACGGTCGCCATGTTGCGCAGCTGCCCCGACGCCCCCGAGAGCAGGGCCTGCGACAGCACCGGGAAGCGCTCGCGCACCCGCGGATCCGCGGCGAGCTCGCTGTTGCCGACCCCCGCGCCGATCCGCAGACCACCGCCGTCGAGCTCCTCGACCTCGGCGGGCAGGACACCGGCGAGGCCGACGACCAACTCGGGCGCCACGACGCCCAGCTTGAGGTGGTCCACCAGGTTCGTCCCGCCGGCGAGGAACACCGCGCCCGGGTTCCCGGCCACGCTGCGCACGGCGGCCGCGGCGTCGGCGGGGCTGAGGTAGTCGAACGGCTTCACCCCGCCGCCTCCGTGCCGGTGGCCCGGGGACCGCCCGGCCGGGTGGCGCCCGCCCGCGGGGCCGGGGAGGCTCCGGCCGCCTGCCGGACGGCGGCCACGATGTTGACGTAGGCCCCGCAGCGGCACAGGTTGCCGCTCATCCGCTCGGCCACCTCGGTCCGGTCCAGCCGTGGCGCCCCCGGCCCCTCGGTCACCGCGCTCGGCCAGCCCCTGGCGAGCTCGTCGAGCGCCCCGACCGCCGAGACGACCTGCCCCGGGGTGCAGAAGCCGCACTGGAGCGCGTCGCAGTCGACGAAGGCCCGCTGCACCGGGTGCAGGCCGCCCTCGCCGCCCGGCGGTCCGTCGCCGGTCGCCGCGCCGGCGGCGAGCCCCTCGGCGGTGACGACCTCGGCGCCGTCCTGGGTGACCGCGAGCGTCAGGCAGCTCAGGACGCGCCGGCCGCCGGACAGCACCGTGCACGCGCCGCACTGCCCGTGGTCGCACCCCTTCTTGGGGCTCGTCACCCCGAGCCGCTCGCGTAGGGCGTCCAGCAGTGTCGTGCGCGTGTCGACGGTCAGCCGACGCGCGGCCCCGTCGACCCGTACGGTGATTTCCTTGTGCATCGCACGAACGTCCCCGGCCCGGAGAGCGCCCACACACCGCACGGCGTCGCGTCACACCCGCGGCGGCGGGCCGCGCTCCGGACACGCCCGAGCGCCCGGCACGGGGCCGGTGTCAGTGGGAGGCCCTACGGTGGCGCCGTGGACGAGTACGGGACACGCGTCGAGTACGCGGTACCGGTCCTGCCGAGCCGGGACCTGGACGAGACCTCGGAGTTCTACGCCCGCCTGGGCTTCGAGCCGCGCGGGCGCTGGGACGGGGAGGACGGCGAGGACGGCTACCTGATCGTCGTCAGGGGCACGGTCGAACTGCACTTCCGCTACGACCCCGGCGTGGACCCGCTGACCACGGCCGGCAGCTGCTACCTGCAGGTCCGGGACGCGGACGCGCTGCACCGGGACTGGGCACGGCTCGGCGTGCCCACCGACCGGGCCACCGGCAGCCGGCTGATGCCGCCCACCGACACCGGCTACCGGATGCGGGAGTTCGCGCTGGTCGACCGCAGTGGCAACCTGCTACGGATCGGCAGCCCGTCCCGGCGGCACTGAGCGCCGACGCTGTCCGAGGCGGGGCCGCCCGGCCGTCCGGTCCGCCCGGTCCGCCCGAGTGGACGGCGTGTGAAGCACTGCGGCCCGGTCACGGCTCGCGGACGCACTCGATCAGGTAGTCGCCGGTGGCCGGGTCGATCGTGACGCCGTGGGTCTCGCTGCGGAACCCGGGGAACTGCCGGTCGAACTCCTCAAGTGCCCCGAGATAGCGCAGCAGCGGCCCGCCGGGGGCGCCGACGGCCTCGCCCGGCATCAGCACCGGGATCCCGGGCGGCGTCACGGTGACCATCGCGGCGGCCACCCGGCCGGCGGCCCGTGCCAGCGGCAGCCGCTCGGTGCCGCCCCGGATCAGCTGTCGGTAGCAGTGCTGGGGTGGCGCGACCGGCTCGGGCAGCTCGCGGAACGCCGTGTCGAGGGCGTCGATCAGCTCGGCGCCGGTGAGGTGCTCGTGCATCCGTCGGCACAGCTGCCCGAGCGTCAGACCGGTGTACCGGTGGGGGTACTGCTCGACGAGGCCGGGCAGGACGCGGTCGAGCGGGGCCTCGCCGTCGTGCAGCGCCTTGAAGTCCATCAGCGCGTCCATCAAGGTGCCCCACTTGCCCTTGGTGATGCCCATGGAGAAGAGCACGAGGGTGCTGTAGCTGTCGGTCTTCTCCACGACGATGCCGCGGCCGGCCAGGTAGGCGGTCAGGATCCGCGCCGGAACGCCCCAGTCGGACGTCCGCCCGGTGGCCGTGACGCCGGGGCAGGTGAGCGTGACCTTGATCGGGTCGAGCAGGCAGTACCCCTCGGTGAGGTCGGGGAAGCCGTGCCAGTCCGCGTCCGGTTCCAGGTGCCAACAGCTCGGTTCCCGGCTCAGCAGCGCGGCCGGGGCGTCCGCGAAGTCGAACCGCTCGCCGGTGGCCGGGTCGGTGACGGTGTCCGGCTGCCAGACGCCGAAGAACCAGGCGGGCCGGTCGCCGGCGGCGGCGATCCGTCGTGCCGTCCGGACGACGGCCTGACGGAACCTGATGGCCTCGGTGACGGCCTCGTCGATCAGCCACTGCCCCTGTGGGCCGTCCATCATGGCCGTGGCGACGTCGAGCGAGGCGATCCCCGGGTAGAACGGCGAGGTGGTGCCGTGCATCATGAACGCCTCGTTGAACCGCTCGTGCTCCACCGGGGCCCGGGGCGCGGACCGTACGTGGACCATCGCGCTCTGGGAGAGGGCGGCGAGCAGCTTGTGCGTCGACTGGGTGGAGAAGACCGTGGGCCGCAGCGGGTCGTCGAAGGTCTCCGGGCCGACCGCCATGCCGTAACGGCCCTCGTACAGCGGGTGGAAGCGGGCGTAGGCGAACCAGGCCTCGTCGAAGTGCAGCCGGGGCGCGCTGGGCGCGAACGCGCGGGCGGTCCGGACGGTGTCGTAACAGAGGCCGTCGTACGTCGAGTTGGTGATCACCGCGTACTGCGCCTGCGGGTCGACGGCGCCGGCGGTCAGCGGGTTGGCCGCGATCCTGGCGCGGACCACCTCCGGGTCCGTCCGGGTCGGTGGCAGCGGTCCGGCGAGTCCGTACCCGTTGCGGGTGGGGACCAGGTAGACCGGGCGGGCGCCGGAGATCACCAGCCCGTGCAGCACCGACTTGTGGCAGTTGCGGTCCACCAGCGCGATCTCGTCCCTCGCGACGCTGTAGTGGCCCACCATCCGGTCGGCCGTGGAGTCGCCGTGCAGGACGAAGTAGGTGCGGTCGGCCCCGAAGACCCGGGCCGCGTTGCGCTCGGCCTCGCCGATCGGACCGTTGTGCTCGAACAGCGAACCCAGTTCACCGACCGAGATGGACAGGTCGGTGCGGAACAGGCGCTCGCCGTAGTAGTCGAAGAACGCCCGCCCGGCCGGGGACTTGAGGAACGCGACGCCGCCCGAGTGGGCGGGGGTGTGCCAGGAGTACTCGTGCGCGTCGTCGAACCGCTGCAGCGCTTTGAAGAACGGCGGCAGGATGTCGCTGTGGTAGGCCCGCGCGGCGGCCTCGACCCGGCCGGCGACGAAGGTCGGAGTGTCCTCGAGGGGCCAGATGTACCCGGTCACCACCTCCGACACCCAGAGCGGCAGCGCTTCGAACTCCTGCTCCGAGTCGTCCGGCATGACGAGGAAGGAGGGGAGGTCCTTGAAGCGGCGCCCGATCGTCCGCAGCACGTCGGCGCCCCCGTCCTGTGGGCCGGCCGGCCCGCCGCCGGGCCCGCCGGGGGCGAGGTCCCAGGCGACGACGGCCGCGGCGATCGCCGCCTCGGTCTGCAGCACCGCCCGGGCGTCGCGGGCGGTGGAGGCCCACCGCAACTCAAAGCCGCGGTTCTCCAACTCCTTTCCCACTCGACGGAGTTGCTCGCCGGCGGCACCGGACCGAACCGGCCCCTCGTGCAAAGCCAGCAGGATCGCGCTCTTACCCATCGGTCACCGCACCTCTCCCCACCCGGGGACTCGTGGACGTCGCGCCAGTATCGGAGCGTCCGGGCGGTGCCACCGGTCGTACCCGACCGGTTCGCCCGAACGGGTGGCGCGGCCCTCCGCGCACGGGGCGCCACCCGGTCGTGCGCGTACCGAACCCTGCGCCGTCGTGCGCCGGGCCCGCAAGCCCGGCGCGGCGGGCGTGCCGAGCGCGGCCGCCACCGGCCCGTCGTGCGCCGACGGGCCACCACAGGTGGGATGGTGGTGCGCCCCTCGGGCCGGATCGGCCGGGAACACGCGCCGGGGCGGTACCGTGCGGGGCCGGCGGGCGGCACGAGCCGCCCGCCGTGAGCGACACCCGACGAGGAGACGCCACCGTGGCCACCGACTACGACGCCCCGCGCGACACCGGCGACGAGAGCAGTGACGACAGCATCGAGGCGCTGAAGAACCAGCGCGACGACAAGCAGAGCTCCAGCGTCGACGTGGAGCCCGAGGCCGTCGAGGGCTTCGAGCTTCCCGGCGCCGACCTGTCCGGGGAGGAACTCACCGTCCGGGTCGTACCGCTGCAGGACGACGAGTTCACCTGCATGACCTGCTTCCTGGTCCACCACCGCGCCCAGCTCGCCGGCGAGGACCGCAACGGGCAGCCCATCTGCCGGGACTGCGCGTCCTGACCGGCGGCCGCCGGGGACGACGGCGGTCCCGCGCGGACGGAACCCCGCGGGACCGCCGGCAGGCCCGACGGCCGGGTCGGCTCAGGCCGTCCGGGTGATGGTGTAGACGACGTAGACGCCGCACTGGGCGCCGGAGCCCTGGGCGCTGACGACCCAGCCGGGCGGGATCGTGGAGGGCCCGCAGACCTGCAGGGTGGTCTGGTCCGTGACCTTGACGAGGGTGTAGGTCCCGTAGGTGCCGCAGGCGGGGGAGTCGGTCCGGATCGCGGTGATCACCCAGCCGGTCGGGATGGGGGACTGCCCGCAGGTCTGGAGCGTGGTCTGGGTGGTGACCTTGAGCAGGGAGTAGAGCGGGTAGCTGCCGCAGCCGGCGCCGTTCTGCATCGCGGTGATCACCCATCCACTTGGGACCGGCGAGTTGGCGCAGGCCTGGAGGCCGGTCTGGGTCGTGACCTTGAGGACGGTGTACGTCCCGTAGGTGCCGCAGGCGGGGGAGTCGGTCTGGATCGCGGTGATCACCCACCCGTTGGGGATGGCGGACTGTCCGCAGTCCTGGAGGGTGGTCTGGGTGGTGACCTTGAGCAGGGAGTAGAGGGGGTAGCTGCCGCAGCCGGCGCCGTTCTGCATCGCGGTGATCACCCACCCGCTCTGGACGGGGGAGTTGGCGCAGGCCTGGATGGTGGTGCGGTCGCCCAGCGGCACGAGGGTGTAGGTGCCGTAGGTGCCGCAGGCGGGGGAGACGGCCTGGATCGCGGTGACGACCCAGCCGGCCGGGATGGGGGACTGTCCGCAGGTCTGGAGCGTGGTCTGGGTGGTGACCTTGAGCAGGGAGTACAGCGGGTAGCTGCCGCAGGTGCCCGCGCCGCTCTGCATCGCGGTGATCACCCAGCCGCCGGGGACCGGTCCGTTGGAGCAGGCCTGGACGGAGGTTCTGGCCGAGACGTCGGTGATGGTGAACAGTCCGTAGCCGCTGCAGCCGGACCACTGCTCGCTGACGATCACCCAGCCGGTGGGCACCGGGGTGTAGCCGCAGATGGTCGTGGTGCCGCCGTCCTGCGGCGCGGCCTGTCCGGCCTGTGCGGCCTGAGTGGCGGGCGCGGCCTGCGCGGCCGGGGAGCCGACGAGGGTCAGCCCTCCCAGGAGCAGGGCCGTGACCGCCAGCCAGCGGGACAGGCATCTCCGTAATCCGGGCATCTGCATCCTCCTGGTCGTTCCGGGTCGGCCTGAGAGCCTGGCAGGCCCCGGCCGCCGTGACCAGACCGCCGACCGGACGCCCGACCGAACGGCGGGTTCGGCTCCGGCGGTGGTGCCGGGCTCGGCGACGACCTTGCCTCCGGCCGGGCGGTCGGCGGGGTAGGAGACGCTGCCGGTAGGCCCGGGGCGTCCTACCGTGAGAGGTGTCCCAGGCTTCTCCCCGGCGGCGGCACGCGCCCGCCGGGGCGGCACACCCCACCGGAGCGAGGTGCGATGCACCGATCGCGCGAGCGGACGGAGCGGCCCGGCACGGAAGGGCCCGGAACGGCACGGCCCGGTACGGCACGGCCCCGCACGGAGCGGCCGCGCAGGGCACGTCCCGACGCGGTGGTGGTGCACCGCGCCGTCCGGGTCACTCTGGCCGCGTGCACGGGGTTCTACGTGTTCCGCTACGGCCTGCACCGCCCGGTGTCCGCCACCTACGCGCTGTTCGCGGCGGTCGCCCTCGGTGTGCTGGCCCGGGTCGAGGGGGCCGCGCGGGCGCGGGCCCGGACGATCCTGTGGACGCTGCCGGTCGCCTGCGGGCTGGTCTGCCTCGGCACCGTCCTGGCCGTGCGCTCCTGGGCGGCGGCCCTGGGCATGGTCGCGGTCGGCTTCGCGGTGTCCTACGGTTCCGTCGGCGGCCCCCGGATGGTCGGGCTGGCCAACGGGCTGCAGCTGCTCTACATCCTCCCGTGCTTCCCGCCGTACAGCCCCGACACCCTTCCGCAGCGGCTGCTCGGCGTGACGGCGGGCCTGGTGCTGCTCGCCGCCGCGGAGCTGCTGCTGTGGCCCGAGCCGGCGCCGCCCGACTACCGGAGCCGGCTGTCGCGGGCCGCCTCCGCCCTGGCGGACCTGGCGGACCTCGCCGCCGACGCCTGCGCGGGCCGCGCCGTGCCCGCCGTGCCCGCCATGCCCGCCGTGCCCGCCGCGTCCGCCACGCCCGCTGCCAGCGACGCCGTCGACGCGGCCGCCGACCGGGCCCGCGCGCTGCTGGACGAGCTGCGCTTCAGCCGGGTCCCGGTGATGGAGCGCCCCACCTCGGCCGGTGCCGTGGACCGCGCCCTCACCCACGGTGCGGCCGCCCTCCGCTACACCGGCCCGCAGCTGCTCCGGATCCTCCGGCTCGCCCCGGCCGGGACCGCCGGCGCCCGGCCCGATCCGGGCGCGGCCCGGCTCACCGCCGCCACCGGACAGGCCCTGCGCGCGGCCGCCGCCGGGGTGCGCCCCGGGGGCCCCGCCCCGGACACTGTGCCGATCGAGGCGGAGCTCGCCGTCTTCGACACCGCCCGCGCCGCCGACCGGGACGGCGTCCGACCCGCCCGGCGGGCGCTCGGCACCGCCGCCCTCGACGCCGCCGAGGGCGCCCGCTTCGTCGCCCGCGCGGTGCGGGTCAGCCGGCACGCGGCCCTGCCGCCCGACGAGACGCCCGCCGACCAGCGCCCCGGGCCGTTCTGGTACGCCTACGACCCCACCCCGCTGCTCTGGTGGCGGCGCTTCCGCGCCAACCTCACCCCGCGCTCGGTCGCCTTCCGGAACGCGCTGCGCACCGCCGGCGCCCTGGGCGCGGCCCGGCTGCTGGCCGGCGCCCTCGACCTCACCCACGGCTTCTGGGTGCTGCTCGCCACGCTCACCCTGATGCGCACCAGCGCCGCCGACACCCGGATGACGCTGCGCCCCGCGCTGCTCGGCACGACGGCGGGCGCCGCCGTCACCGCCGCGGTGCTGCTCGGAGTGGGGGAGCACCCGCTGGTCTACGCGCTGGCGCTGCCCCCGGTGATGCTGCTCGCCTTCACGGCCGGCCCGGCGCTCGGACTCGCCTGGGGCCAGGGGCTGTTCACCCTCGTGGTCGCCCTGGTCTTCACCCAGCTGGCACCCGCGAGCTGGCGGCTCGCCGAGGCCCGGGTGATCAACGTGGCCGCCGGAGCGGCGATCGGCATCCTGGCCGGGCTCTGCGCCTGGCCGCGCGGCGGTGGCCAGGACCTGCGCCGGCGCGCCGCCGGGCTGCTGGAGGACAGCGCCGACGTCGTGCGGGAGACGGTGACCCTGCTGACCGGTGCCGGCCCGGCCACCGGGGCCCTGCAGCGGGCCCGCCGCTCCGCCCTGCTCACCGAGGCGATGTACGCCCAGTACCGCTGCGAACGGCACGACCGCGCCGAGGACGGGCCCAACTGGCAGGCGGCCGTCCTCACCGGCCAGCACGCCGTCCACAGGGCCGAACCGCTGCTCGCCCGCATCCCGCCCGGCTCGGCCGCGCCCCACCAGGGCGGGGCGCGGGCGCTGCTGCGCCACGCGGAGGACGTCGCGGCGGCCTTCCGACGCCAGGCGGCTGCCCTGCGCGCCCGCGAGTCGGCGGGCGCCGCCCGCCCGGCCCTCGACCGGGCCCGCGCCGCCCTGGCCGGCGAACTCGACGCCGCGGCGCCGTGGGCCGCCGGACCGGTGTCGCCGTACGCGGTGGACGTGGCGGTCTGGCTCGCGGGCCTGCTCGACGACCTCCAGCAGATCCACGACGGGAGGCCGATCGACGACGCAAGGCCGATCGACGACGCCCGGCCCCCACGATCCGGCTGAGCGACAGCCCCCCGGTCGGTCCGGTCCTTCGAGGACGGCGTCGGGTGCTGTCGGCCGCTCTTTGCATGATCGCGACGACGGGGCGTCGGCGCCGGACGCGGTGGGAGCAGGACGGTTGGTCCTGGACCGGTGCGCGGTCGACGCCTCGCGACCGGCGACCGGCCCGGCGTCCACACCCTGGAGCAGGCCCGCGCCATGCGCGCCGTCGTCCTCACGCTCGCGGAGAGCAAGGACCACCGCGTCCACCCGGACGTCCGCCGCCCCCCTCGCCGAAGCCGTCGCCGACTACGCCGCGGACACCCACGCCGTACTGACCCTGGTCAACGACACCTACAACGTGCACGACAAGCCGAGCAGTGACGCCTGGCAGGACGATCAGGGCGTCCACTTCGCCGTCCAGCAGCGGGAGTTGGTCACGGCACTGGGCGGCCTCACCCCAAGGGCGCGGGCCTCTTCGTCCAGCTCAAGGACCAGACCGTCTGCCTGGCCAACCGGTGGTCGGCGTCCTCGGGCGCGAACCTCGACGAGCACAAGCTGGGCGTCCTCGGAGACCGGGCGGTGAACCTCACCGTCACCGGGCGGCAGGAAGCCAAGCGGGCCCTCGCGCCGTAGCGCTCAGCGGGACGTCGGCGGCCACGGCCCAGGCGGCGGGGCCACGGCCGGGCGGCCGAGCCGCCCCCAGCGATGTCCGGCACGCGTCGCGGAACCGATCGACCTCGCCGCATCACCCGGTTCGGTCGCGAACGAGGGCCGAACCCCGACTCGGCCCCGCCTGGTGGACCGCTTGCACGGCATCTGTGCGAGGCGGCCCGACAGGACGGGGCCGAGTCGGTGGTTCTGGCGGCCCGGAACCAAACCGCCTGCCTGTCTTGCTGTCTGACAGGTTCACAGGTCGATGATGCGCCGCCGCGCGGCATCGCGTCAAGGTGAGGTTCCCGCGCCCCTCCCGCGAGGAGCGTGCGCGCTCCGGGGCCCGTCCGTCGCCGGTTCCGCTCGTGTACGGAGCCTTCTGGGGGCGACAAGTCCACAACTGATCGGATTTGATCGTTCGGCTGTCGCAGGGCAGGCTCGGTGCCGCACAGTGGCGGAACCGCCACGGTCCGGCACGGAGGGAGCCGCATGTCCGGGACCGAGCACAGCAAACCAGCAGCACACCTCGTCGTCGGCTACAGCCCGCAGGACGGTTTCGTCGCCGTCCAACTCAACCCGCCCCCGGCGGAGTACGTGTGGCACGACCGGCAGGCCGAGCACCGCGAGGAGCGGTACGGGCCGGGCAACGGCTACCACCAGTGGCTCGCCGTCGACGCCGCCACCGGTGCGGTGTGGTTCGGGGACACCGACTGGCGGACCGGGGGTGAGGACGCCGGCTCCTGGCTCCCGGGACACCGCCGGGCGACGGTCGGTGACGGCGCGCTGCCCTCCCCGGCCGTGTTCGCGATCCTGCTCACCCACCGCGCCGTCGACGAGCGGGGCTCCGAGACCTGGCGGTTCTTCACGGCCGAGGAGCTCCACGCCCTGGCCCGACGGACCCTGCCCCTGGTCCAGCGGGTGATCGGCTCGCTGCACCGGGTGGGTCCGGACGCGGACCTGGAATGGTCCGCAGAAGCCGCCACGGCCTGGGTCGATCTCGAACAGGCCTGCCGGTACACGCTCGACGCCGGGGGAGCGGTGGCCTGGGCCGAACCCCGGATGAGCCCGGTTCCCGCCTGGCGGGTCGAAGTGGCGGACTTCCTCGACCGGAATCCCGAGCTGTGCGACCCGGCGTGGGCGACCGCCACCGACGCCGAACTGGACGCGTACGCCGCGTACCGGCCCGATTCCGGTTACGCCGGCGTGCCGGGGCGGATGTGCGCCCCGGCGGGCGTCCGGATCGAGGAGGGCTACACCTTCTACGGTCACCGCGCGGCCCTGTACGCCTACCGTGCGGCCGCCTGCGGCGACCGCGCCCCGGTCGAGGCCGGGCTCTGGCTGCGGACCAGCGATGCCGGGCGGAGCAGCTGGGAGGGCGCGAAGGTGGTGGGAGCGAGTCTCGCCGACGCCCCCGACTGCGTGTTGGACCACCTCGCCGAGACGTTCCGGGGCGCTGCGGCCGACGACGGCGTCGTCCTCACCGGCCTGCCGGCCTACCTGCGGCAGCAGCGGGCCGAGGAGAGGGAGGCAGTCGACGACACGCTCGCCGCCACCGGGGAGGAGCTGAAGCGTCTGGAGGAGTTGCTGAAGGAGGTCCGCCTGATCCGGAACACCGTCCTGACCCGGGTCCTCAGCTGGACCGACGGGCGGGACGACGAGGTGATCGCCGGTCTCGCGGCGATGTCCCCCGCCGCCGTGGCCGAGTGGCGCGAGCGGCTCACCGCCGACCGGGGCGCCGGGTCGGAGGCCTGAGGGCCGGCCCGGGGGCGGGCCGACGACGCTCCGAACCGTGCGGCGTCGCCCCCCCCGCTCAGGAGAGGGCGGCCTGTGCCTGCGCGGCGAGCATCCGTTCCAGGGCCAGGAGGGCGCGCGGGGCGTGCCGGGTGTCGATGCGGACGGTGTAGATGAAGCGCGTCAGCTCCGGGTCGGCGAGGGGGCGCGCCACGACCTGCGCGCTGCCCGGGGGCAGCGCCAGCCGGGGCATCACGGCGACGCACAGGCCGGCGGCCACGAAGCCGAGCACGGTGTTGAAGTCGTCGCCGTCGTAGTCCAGGCGGGCCTGGAAGCCGGGAGTCCTGGCCATCTGGGCGAGCAGTTCCAGGCGCAGGGCGGCCTCGGGGGCGGCGATCCAGGTCTCCGAGGCGAGGTCGGCCAGGGCGATGACGTCCCGGTCGGCGAGGGGGTGGTCGGCCGGGACGACCGCCACCACCGGGTCCCGGGCGACCAGCAGTCGGCGCAGCGTCCGGGGCGGCGGCATCGGGATGAAGTCGTAGTCGTACGTGAGGGCCAGGTCCATGTCGCCTCGCTTGAGCCGGCTGTAGCCGGCTTCGGGCTCCACCTGGGACAGGCTGACCCGGACGTCGGGATAGGCCGCGTGGAGTTCGGCCAGCGCCTGCGGGACGATGCCGGCGGCGGAGGAGGCGAAGGCGCCGAGCCTGATCCGTCCCGCCGTGCCCGCGCGCATCGCGTCGAGTTCCACGGAGGCCGCCGCCAGGGCGCTCCGGACGCGCTGTTCCGCGTCGAGGAGGACCGTGCCGGCCGCGGTGGCGCGCACCGGGCGGCGCTCTATCAGGATGAGGCCGGCCCGGCGTTCCAGTTCGGCGATCTGTTGGGAGACGGCGGGCGCGCTGTAGCCCAGTTCGCGCGCGGCGACGTTGAAGGAGCCGTGGCGGACCACGGCTTCGAGGGTGGCGAGCAGCCGGGGGTCGAGTCTCTGCACCGAGTTAACGCTCACTTATCTGTCGCGAAGATGTCTTTTCTTGTGCTTAAGCGTGAACGGAAGCAGGATTCTTGCTCGCGGCCCGGATGCGCAAGCCCGGGACCGCGGCCCGCCCCCACCGTCGTCGGGCGCGTTCGCGCGCCCGTCGGGGCCGTGCACCCCCTCCTCCGCAGCCCGCCCGCCACGCCTCCGTCGGTCGGGCTGCGGGGGAGACGGCCGTCGACGGTCGAATCCCGCCACCCCCGGAAGGAAGTGGTATGCCCAAGCCACTGATCGGACTCACCACCTATCTCGCCCACGCCCAGTGGGCGGAGTGGGAGTTGCCCGCCGCGCTGCTGCCCGCGGCGTACAACAGCTGCGTCCAGGCGGCGGGCGGCCGCGTGGTCCTCCTGCCGCCGGACGTTCCGGAGGCCGCGGCCGATGTCGTCGCGCGCCTGGACGGGATCGTCCTGACCAGCGGTGAGGACGTGGACCCGGCACTGTACGGGGCGCAGCCGCACCCCTGCACGGGACCGCCGGTGCACGAGCGCGACCGGTGGGAGTGGGCCGTGCTGTCCGAGGCCCTGGCGCGGGACATCCCGGTGCTCGGAGTGTGCCGCGGAATGCAGCTGCTGAACGTGCACGCGGGCGGCACGCTGATCCAGCACCTGCCCGAAACGGTGGGCCACCACGGGCACAACCTGCACGGCGGGCACTTCTCGCCGCACGCCGTCACCACGGTGCCGGGGACGCGGATCGCCGCGCTCCTCCCGGGGACGCGCCAGGTCGCCACGCACCACCACCAGGCGGTGGAGTCCCTCGGGGCCGGCCTGGTCGTGGGTGCGCGCACGGCGGACGGCACCGTCGAGGCGATCGAGAGCACGCGGCACCGTTTCGTGATGGGCGTGCAGTGGCACCCCGAGATGGCCTTCGACTCGGCGGTGGTGCACGCGCTGGTGGCCGCGGCCAGGTCGACTCCGTCTCCGCCTCCCGCTCCGAGCCCCGCCGGTGAGCGGAGGGTCCGGGTCCGGCGGAGTGCGCCCGAAGTCACCGGTACGACCGCGGTCTCTTGACACCGCTGTGCTCCACCCCGCAGGATCAGCCCGTGAACCTGTCAGACAGCCAGACAGGTGGCGGGGTCCCGCGGCGCGTCAGCGCGATGGAAGCGGTCTTCGGCCACCTGCGCAACGCCATCGAGCAAGGTCAGTACGCCGTGGGGGACAAGCTCCCCTCGGAAGCCGAGCTGTGCCGGACCCTGGAGGTCAGCCGGCCCGTGCTGCGGGAGGCGCTCCGCGCCCTGCAGGCCATGGGCCTGACGGTCTCGAAGACCGGCAAGGGCACCTTCGTGGTGGCGAACGCGGTCGAGGACCCCACCTTCGGCGACTACGCGGCCAGCGACCTCCTGGAAGTGCGTCGGCACGTCGAGATCCCGGTCGCCGGCTACGCGGCACTGCGCCGGACCCCGGAGGACCTGGACCACCTGGCCCACCTGCTCGACCGGATGGAGCGCGAGACCGACACCACCGCGTGGGTCGCCCTGGACACCGTGTTCCACCTGGCGGTGGCCGAGGCCTCCGGCAACCCGGTGTTCCGCCGGGTGATCGAGGAGATCCGTGACGCACTGGCGCGTCAGTCGACCTTCCTCAACGAACTCGGCGGTCGGCGCGAGCAGTCCAACTGCGAGCACCGGGCGATCGTCGAGGCCCTGATCGACGGTTCCGAGCCCGACGCCGTCGAGGCGATGTCCCACCACCTCCACCGCGTGGAGGCCACCCTGACCGACATCGTGCGCCCCCAGCGGGCGGACACCCCGAGAGAAGGCAGAGCCGAGGCGTGAGCGAGCAGTTCCTCAAAGACGAGAAGCGCCCCACGACCCGTCACGTCGACGCCGGAGACACCGGCTACAGCAAGTCCCTGAAAGCCCGGCACGTCAACATGATCGCCATCGGCGGTGCCATCGGCACCGGGCTGTTCCTCGGCGCGGGCGGCCGGCTCGCCGACGCCGGGCCCTCCCTGTTCGTCGCGTACGCCGTCTGCGGCGTCTTCGCGTTCCTCGTCGTCCGAGCGCTCGGCGAACTCGTCCTGTACCGCCCGTCCTCCGGCGCCTTCGTGTCGTACGCCCGGGAGTTCCTGGGGGAGAAGGGCGCGTTCACCGCCGGCTGGATGTACTTCCTCAACTGGGCGACCACCGGCATCGCCGACATCACCGCCGTCGCCACCTACACCCACTACTGGCACCTGTTCTCCGACGTCCCCCAGTGGGTGATCGCGCTCATAGCCCTGGCCGTGGTCCTCACCGTGAACCTGATCTCCGTGCGGATCTTCGGCGAACTGGAGTTCTGGTTCGCCATCGTCAAGGTCAGCGCCCTGGTCGTCTTCATGGGCATCGGGATCTTCCTGCTCGTCACGCAGCACCCGGTCGACGGCGTCGTCCCCGGTCCGTCCCTGATCACCGACAACGGCGGCATCTTCCCCAACGGCCTGCTGCCGATGCTGCTGATCATCCAGGGCGTCGTCTTCGCCTACGCCTCCGTCGAACTGGTCGGCGTGACGGCCGGGGAGACCGAGAACCCCGAGGAGATCATGCCGAAGGCGATCAACTCGATCATGTGGCGCGTGGGCCTGTTCTACGTCGGCTCGGTCGTGCTGCTGTCGATGCTGATGCCGTGGAGCTCGTACAGCTCCGGCCAGAGCCCCTTCGTGACGGTGCTCTCCCACATCGGTGTCCCGGCGGCGGGCAGCGTGATGAACCTGGTCGTCCTCACCGCGGCGATGTCCTCGCTCAACTCCGGCCTCTACTCCACCGGCCGCATCCTGCGCTCCATGGCCGTCAACGGATCGGCCCCGGCCTTCACCGCCCGGATGAGCCGCAGCCAGGTGCCCTACGGCGGCATCCTGCTCACCAGCGGCATGTGCGTGCTCGGCGTCGTCCTCAACTTCGTCGTCCCCGCCGACGCGTTCGAGATCGTGCTCAACCTCGCCGCCATCGGCATCATCGCCACCTGGGGCATGATCATGGTTTGCCACCTGCTGTTCTGGCGGAAGACCCAGGCCGGCGAACTGACCCGCCCCGCCTACCGGTTGCCCGGCTCGCCCTGGACCGAACTCCTGACGCTGGGCTTCCTCGCCACCGTCCTGGTCCTGATGTACGCCGACGGCGGCGCCGGGCGCACCACCGTGCTGTGTGTACCGCTCATCGCCGCCGCACTCGTCGCCGGCTGGTACGCGATCCGCGGGCGCATCGCGCGCGTCGCCGCCGGAACCGACGACTGACAGCGGACGGCCCGGACGGCCCGGGCGGATGAGCGGAACCCCCGCGCGCATCCGCCCGGGCCCGTCGCCCGCGCATCCGCCCGGGCCCGTCGCCCGCAGGCCAGCAGCCCCCACGCCATCCCGATCGAGGCCACCATGCTCACCAGCCCCCTCGCGGACGCGCCCGCGATCCGCGAGCCCTACCACGTGCCCGTCGCCCACGTCACCCGTGGCGGCGTGGTCGAGGGCACCCACTACGGCTCCGTCGTCGTCCTCGACGCGGACGGAGGCGTCCGCTTCCGCCTCGGCGACGTCGAGACCGCCTTCTTCCCGCGCTCGGCCCTCAAGCCCGTCCAGGCCGTCGCCATGGTCCGCGCCGGGCTGCCGCTCGACGGCGAACTGCTCGCCCTCGCGATGGGCAGCCACTCCGGCGAGGAACGCCACCTCGCCGGCGCCCGACGGATCCTGGCGCTCGCCGGCCTCACCGAGGACGACCTGCGCAACGTCCCGGACCTGCCGTACGGCCCGGCCGTCCGCGACGCCTGGATCCGCGAGGACCGCCCGCCCACCCGGCTCGCCCAGAACTGCTCCGGCAAGCACGCCGCGATGCTCCACCTGTGCAAGCTCAACGGGTGGCCGCTGCACGACTACGACGCCCCCGGGCACCCCCTCCAGCGGATGATCGCGGACGCCGTGGAGGACCTCACCGGCCAGCGCATCGCGCGCACCACCGTGGACGGCTGCGGCACCCCCCTGTTCGCCGTCTCCCTGCACGGCCTGGCCCGTGCCGCCGCACGCATCGCCACCGCCGCGCCCGGGACCCCCGAGTTCCGGGTCGCGGACGCGCTGCGCAAGCATCCGGAGATGGCCTCCGGTGCCGGGCGGGACGTGGCCGAACTGATGCGTGCGGTACCCGGGTTGCTCGCCAAGGACGGCTTCGAGGGCGTCCAGGTCGCCGCGCTGCCGGACGGCCGCGCCGTCGCCCTGAAGATCGCCGACGGGGCGAACCGGGCGCGCGTCCCGGTCGCGGCGGCCGCCCTGGCGCTGGCGGGAGTCGACCCGCGGCTGCTCACCGGGTTCGCCGGGGAACCGGCGACCGGCGGCGGGCGACCCGTCGGCGGCGTGCGGCCGGTCGCGGCGCTGGACCCGTCCGCCGCGCTCGCCCCCGCGTGACCCGACCCACCACTCCGAGAAGAGGACCCGCCCACCCATGACCGCCGCCACCCGCAGCGAACACGACCTCCTCGGGGACCGCGACGTCCCCGCCGACGCCTACTGGGGCGTCCACACCCTGCGCGCCACCGAGAACTTCCCCATCACGGGCACGCCCATCTCCGCCTACCCGCACCTGATCGACGCGCTGGCCGCGGTGAAGGAGGCCGCCGCCCTCGCCAACGAGGAACTCGGCCTGCTGGAACCCGCCAAGGCCGGGGCGATCGTCGCCGCCTGCCGCGAGATCCGCGGCGGGAAGCTGCACGACCAGTTCGTCGTGGACGTCATCCAGGGCGGCGCCGGCACCTCGACCAACATGAACGCCAACGAGGTCGTCGCCAACCGGGCGCTGGAGCTGCTGGGGCACGCCAAGGGCGAGTACCGGCACCTGCACCCCAACGAGGACGTCAACCTCGGCCAGTCCACCAACGACGTCTACCCGACCGCCGTCCGGATCGCGACGGTGTTCGCGGTGCGGGGCCTGCTCGGCGCGATGGCCGTCCTCCAGGACGCCTTCGCCCGCAAGGCCGTCGAGTTCCGCGACGTGCTGAAGATGGGCCGCACGCAGCTGCAGGACGCCGTGCCGATGACGCTCGGACAGGAGTTCTCGGCCTTCGCCGTGATGCTCGACGAGGACCGCAGCCGGCTCGCGGAGGCGGTCGAGCTGATCCACGAGATCAACCTCGGCGCGACGGCGATCGGCACCGGCCTCAACGCCCCCGCCGGGTACGCCGAAGCCGCCCGGCGCCACCTCGCCGACCTCACCGGGCTGCCCCTGGTCACGGCGGCCAACCTGGTCGAAGCCACCCAGGACTGCGGGGCGTTCGTCCAGATGTCCGGGGTGCTCAAGCGCATCGCCGTCAAGCTGTCCAAGACCTGCAACGACCTGCGGCTGCTGTCCTCCGGGCCGCGCGCCGGCCTCGGCGAGATCAACCTGCCGCCCGTGCAGGCCGGTTCGAGCATCATGCCGGGCAAGGTCAACCCGGTGATCCCCGAGGTCGTCAACCAGGTCGCCTTCGAGGTGATCGGCAACGACGTCGCGATCACCATGGCCGCCGAGGCCGGCCAGCTCCAGCTCAACGCCTTCGAGCCGATCATCCTGCACTCGCTGTCGGAGTCGATCACCCACCTGCGCGCCGCCTGCCTCACCCTCGCCGAGCGCTGCGTCGTCGGCATCACCGCCAACACCGAGGTGCTGCGGGCGACCGTCGAGAACTCCATCGGCCTGGTCACGGCACTGAACCCGCACATCGGGTACACGGCGGCCACCGACATCGCCAAGGAAGCCCTGGCGAGCGGCCGGGGCGTGGCCGAACTCGTCCTGGAGAAGGGACTGCTCCCGGCGGAGCGGCTCGCGGCCCTGCTGCGGCCCGAGGTCATCGCCGGCAGCGGTGCGGCCGTGGTCTGAGGCCGGCGCCCCGGCCGGCTGCGGGGCCGGCTCCCCGAGCGCTCCCGGCCCGGCCCTCCTCGGTGAGGCGGGCCGGGCCCGGGTGCCTACCCGCCGCTGTGATCCGGCACGACGACCGCACGGGACGACCCGTCGTGCGCCCTCTGACCCCGTACGACCACGGAAGCCGTTCGCATCACCGGCGTTCGGGACCGTCGCCGGCGGCGAGGGGCGTTCGACGGCTCGCCTCGGGGCAGTGGCGCGGCCGAGTCGTCACGGGTGCCAGCCGCAGCCGCCGGACCGGCCAGGGCGGTGGGTCGGCGGGGCCGAACCAGACCCGGAGGTCCTCCCCGGTGCGCACGGGCAGCAGGGGGTAGTCGTTCTCGGCGTGCTCGGTGCGGTGCAGCGCGTGGCCCGGGCCCAGGTGCCGGGCGGCGTACGCGTCGAAGGCGGCCGGGTCGGACGGCCGGCAGAGCGTCGCGACCACCTCGCGGGTGCCCGGCCCCGGCGCGAAGCCCGGACCGTTCAGCAGCAGCACGTCGTCACTGTCGATCATGGTGGCGTTGGCCGCGTCGCGGTGCTCCCGCCAGACCGGGCCGGTGTAGAACGCCTCCAGCGCGCGTCGACGTCCCGCCATGTCGGGGAACGCGCGCAGCCAGACGAAGCGGTCCGGGTCGTCGAGGTCGCGGAACCGGCCGCCGACGGTGATGCCGACCGCCTGCTGGCCCGTGACGAACTCGCGCTCGAACAGCTCGATCAGGGTCTCCCGGGCGCCGGGATGCAGGGTGTACTGCCGCAGTTCGACGATGCTCATACGCCGGCCCGCCCGGTTCGGGTGAGGTCCATGATCCAGTTGAGCTCCCAGGTGCGGCCGCCGTCGGCGGAGAACTCCTGCTCCCAGCGGGCGGCGTCCGGGCCGAGGCGGTACCAGGTGAAGTGCACCCGGATCGGGCGGCCGTCGTAGGTGTCCTCGCCGTGGAAGTCACCCCGGTCGTCCGTGAAGCCGCCGGTCACCGGGGGATCCAGTCGGCCCGTCCGGCTGTCGGACCAGTGGATCGACCAGAGCTTCGTCTCGCGGTCGAACAGCCGCAGGGTCACGCCCTGGCGGTCGAGGGTGGGGAAGGTGATCTCGTCGATGTTGCCGGCACCACCGAACAGCGGCCGGACCACCGCGTGTCCGGGGAACTCCACCCAGGTGCCGGGGCCGGGGCCGAGCGGTGCGGTGAGGCGGCGGTTGGCCACGTCCCAGGAGCCGTGCAGGAAGTCGAAGTCGTCCATGGGCCGCAGGTTAGGGGCGCTCCACTGACATCCACTGTCAGGGGATACTGGGCGGCATGCGCGCGAGCCGGCTGGTCACCCTGCTTCTGCTGCTCCAGAACCGGGGCCGGATGACGGCCCAGCAGCTGGCCGAGGAGCTGGAGGTCTCCGTCCGGACGGTCTACCGGGACGTGGAGGCGCTCGGCGCCGCCGGGATCCCGCTGTACGGCGCCGCCGGACACGCGGGCGGCTACCGGCTGGTCGACGGCTACCGGACCCGGCTCACCGGGCTGACCGCGGACGAGGCGCAGGCCGCGTTCCTCGCCGCACTTCCCCGCGCCGCCGCCGAACTCGGCCTCGGTGAGGCGCTCGCCACCGCCCGGTTGAAGCTGCGGGCCGCTCTCCCGGCGGGGCTGCGCGAGCACGCCGGGCGGATCCAGGAACGCTTCCTGCTCGACGCCCCCGGCTGGTACGGCAACGCCGACCGCACGCCCCACCTGGCCGCGGTCGCCGACGCGGTGTGGCGGCGGCGGGCGGTGGTCCTGCGGTACCGGCGCTGGCGCGCGCCGGAGGAGATCGAGCGGCGGGTGGAACCGTACGGGCTCGTCCTCAAGGCCGGCCGCTGGTACCTGGTCGCCGGCGGGCCGTCCGGGATCCGCACCTACCGGGTCGACCAGGTCATCGGACTCGGCTCCCTGGAAGAGGAGTTCGTCATCCCGGACGGGTTCGAGCTGGCCGCGCACTGGAACGGCTATCTGGCCGACTTCCGAGCCCGACTGCACACCGGGGAGGCGCTGGTACGGCTCACCCCGGAGGGCGCCCACCGCCTCGGAGTGACACCCGTGGGCGACGGCTGGACCGAGGCCCGGGTGCCCATCGAATCGCTCGACCACGCCCACGGGGAGTTCCTGCGGCTGGGCGCCGACGTCGAGGTCCTGGCACCGGCCGAACTCCGCGACCGCATCGCCGGGACGGTACGGACCCTGGCCGCTCGCTACCAGGGGTGATGCCGAGCCAGTGCCGCGGGGCAGGCACACAGGTGGCCAGCCTTGTCGGCCGTGTCGACGCCCTTGATGCGGTTGACGACGTCCATGCCCCCCACGACGCGGGCGATGACCGCGCGGCCGTCCGCCCACTCCAGGGTGACCGTCCCCGCGAGCTTGTCGCCGGTCCACCAGCCAGGTGTCACGGCGGCCTCAGCGCCGCTTGTGGCCGTTGCCTTGTCCGTCGGGATGCAGGACCACCTTGGTCCAGCCCTCGTCACGGGCGTCGAAGTGCTCGTAGGCGGTGGGGGCCTCGTCCAGGCTGAGCTCGTGGGAGACCACGAAGCTCGGCATCGCCCTCCCGGCGGCGATCAGGTCTCGCAGCGCCCGGTTGTACCTCTTCACCGGCGCCTGTCCGGTCCTCATGCGCTGTCCCTTGAACCACATCATCCCGAAGTCGATCGGGATCTTGCCCTGCGCCTCCAGCTCTCCCTGGGCCTCCTTGCCGCCGGGGTCCTGGGGCAGGAACACGCCGACCACGCCGATGTCGCCGGTGAACCTGACCGAGTCGATCAGCCCGTTGAGGGTGAGACTGGCATCCTCCTGTCCCTGGGGATCGTGCGCCTGGTAGCCGACGCATTCACAGCCGTTGTCGGCACCGAGACCGAGGGTGGCCTCCTTGACGACCTCCGCCGGGTCCTGCTCGCCGGTGTCGATCGGGATGGCGCCGAGGTCCTCCGCCATCTGCAGCCGGTCGCGCTGGTGGTCGGCCACCCAGATGCGGCCGGCACCCCTGAGGAGGGCCGAGTAGGCCGCCATCAGTCCGACCGGACCGGCCCCGAAGACGATCGTCTGGTCACCCGGCTTGACGTGCGCCATCTCGGTGGCGTGGTAGCCGGTGGGGAAGATGTCGGCGAGCATCACGTAGTCGGTCTGCCGCTCGGCGGCGTCCTCGCCCAGACGCAGGGCGTTGAAGTCGCCGTAGGGCACACGCAGCAGCTCCGCCTGGCCGCCCTGGTACGGGCCCATGTCGGCGAACCCGTAGGCGGCTCCCGCGAGGGCGGGTTCGGGCTGCATGGTCAGGCAGTAGTTGGTCAGGCCCCGCTCGCACTGCTTGCAGAAGCCGCAGGCGATGTTGAAGGGCAGGACCACGTAGTCGCCGGTCCGGACCTTGCGGACGGCCGAGCCGACCTCCACGACCTGGCCCATGTTCTCGTGGCCCAGCGTGCGGCCGGTCTCGAACGAGGTGCGGCCCTCGTACATGTGCAGGTCCGAGCCGCAGATGTTGGTGGTGGTGATCTTGACGATGATGTCGCAGGGATGTTCGATCTTCGCGTCCGGCACGTCTTTCACCGTGACCGTCCGCGGTCCCTCGTATACCGCTGCCTTCATGAGGACTTCCCTCTTGCCGTGGCACGACTGCGGCACGGCGGTGAATGAGACGGCGCGAGAGCCCGCCTCGCGAGAGTCGGCACGACGTCGTGCGTGCCTCCGGTGCGCCTCCAGGGACCGTTCACCCGGATCGGGTGGAACGGGGGGCGCCGCCACCGGCCCGCCGGGCCGAGCTCCGGCGCCCCGGCGGCGTGCCGAGCGGCTTCCCCTCGGCCTGGACGCGAAACGACCTCTCACCGGTTTGTGCGGGCCGCCGGGGTGAGGGACCTCCCCGGGGACCGGAGGGCGGAACGCCGCGGTTCCACCGGGGCCACCGCGGAAGGCGATCTCACCCGTCCTCCGCGCCGCCGTTCACCGGCTGCCGGCGGTCCTCGACCGGACCTTGGCGCGGGCGTCGGCGGCGTCGTCGGCGTGCAGGGCGAGCTCGGCGAGTTCGCGGCAGTGCGCGAGGGTGTGGGCGGCCAGGGCGGCCCGTACCTCGGGGAGCGCGGAGGGTGCGGCGGACAGGCTGGTGATCCCGAGGCCGACGAGGACCAGGGCGAGGTCCGGGTCGGCGGCGGCTTCGCCGCAGACGCTGACCGGCCGGCCGTGCTCGGCCGCGGCGCGGGCGGCGGTGGCGATCAGGGTGAGCAGGGCCGGCTGCCACGGGTCGAGCAGGTCGGCGAGGGAGCCGAGGGTGCGGTCGGCGGCGAAGGTGTACTGGGCCAGGTCGTTGGTGCCGATGCTGAAGAAGTCGCAGACCTGGGCCAGCCGATCGGCCCGCAGGGCCGCTGCGGGGACCTCGATCATCGCGCCGGCCAGCGGCAGGCCGTGCGCGCGGACCCGGGCGGCGAACTCGGCGGCCTCCCGCGGGACGGACACCATCGGGGCCATCACCCACACCTGTGCGCCGCCGGTCCGGGCGGCCTCGGCGATCGCGGCGAGCTGGGTTTCCAGGAGCCGGGGATCGCGGGCGGCCGTCCGCAGGCCGCGGACGCCCAGGGCCGGGTTCTCCTCGTCGGCGGCGGTGGCGAAGGGCAGCGGCTTGTCCGCGCCCGCGTCGAGGGTGCGGACGACCACCCGGCGGCCGGCGAAGGCCGCGAAGACCTCCCGGTAGGCGGCGGCCTGTTCGGCGAGGCCCGGCGCCTCGGCGCGGTCGAGGAAGAGGAACTCGGTGCGGAACAGGCCGACTCCCTCGGCGTCGGCGCCGGCCGCGCCGGCCAGCTCGTGCGGCGCGCCGAGGTTGACCAGCAGCGCGACCGGATGGCCGTCCGCCGTACGGCCCGGTCCCCGGACCGCGGCGGACAGCTCGCGGCGACGGCGGTCCCGTTCGGCGGCCCGTTCCAGCGCCTCCGGGCTCGGGTCGGGCTCGACCACGCCGTCCGCACCGTGCACCAGGACGTACCGGCCGTCCGCCAACCCCACGGCGCCGGCGCAGCCGACCACGGCGGGCACGCCGAGCGCCTTGGCGAGGATCGCCGTGTGGCTGGTCGGCCCGCCGCGGACGGTGACCAGGGCCAGCACCCGGGCCGGGTCGAGCAGCGCCGTGTCGGCGGGTGCCAGGTCCTCGGCGACCAGGACGTACGGGTGCCCGGGGTCGGGCAGGCCGGGCACGGGCAGGCCGAGCAGGTGGGCCACCGCGCGGTCGCGCAGGTCGTCCAGGTCGGCGGCGCGTTCCGCGAAGTGACCGCCGGCGGTGAGCAGCGCGGCGCGGAAGCCGTCGAAGGCGGCGGTGAGCGCGTGGGCGCCGTCGGTGCCCCGTTCGACCAGGCCGGTCGCCTCGTCGGCGAGGAGCGGGTCGGAGGCCATCAGCGCCTGTGCGGTGAGGACGTCGAAGCCGGGGCCGGTCACCCGGGCGGCGCGCTCCTCGAGGTCGGTGACGACCGCGGCGAGGGCTGTGCGGACCGCGGCCGTCTCGGCCGCCGGGTCGGTGACGGGCCTCGGGGCGGGCAGCGCGGGGACGGGCGCCATCCGGGCGACCGGGCCTGCCGCGCTGCCCGTGCCGACGCCGATCCCGCGGATCGGGTCGTTCATGCCGCGGCGTCGAGGTCGGCGGCGAGCAGGTCGGCGAGTGTCTTCAGGGAGTCCTCGGCCTGGTCGCCGGTGGTGGTGAGCTCCAGGGTCTCGCCGCAGCGGGCGGCGAGGGCGAGGACGGAGAGCAGGCTGCGGGCGTCGACCGGGGTCTGGCCCGGGCGGCCGACGGTGACCTTGGCGGGCTGGCGGGCGGCGGCCTGGACGAACAGCGAGGCCGGGCGGGCGTGCAGGCCGCTGCTGGAGCCGACGGTGACCTGGATCGAGTGCATCGGAGTCCTTGGTGGAGAGGGCCGACGATCCGGGTGGGAGCCGGGTCGGCGGGGGAGTGGGGCGGGGGGGGGGGGGGGGGGGGGGGGGGGGGGGGGGGGGGCGGGGCGCCCCCCCCCCCCCCCCGGGGGGGGGGGGGGCGCCGGGGGGGGGGGGGGGGGGGGGGGCATCGGCGGTGCCGGTGGGGCGGGCATCGGCG
>NZ_JBIWJF010000044.1:51017-53723 GCF_044764985.1 Kitasatospora sp. NPDC093550 | reverse complement strand
CGGGTCGGCCAGAGCCTTCAATACGTCACTGTCGACTGATGTCACCATGGGCTGATACGTTACCCGTGTCGGGCCCGCGAAGCGAGCCCCCCTTCTCCCGGCCGCCACCGGGGACACCTGCGCGTCCTTGGCACCACGACCGCTGCCCCGAAGGACTGGACACCCAGATGACCAACTCCCCGCCACCAGCACCGGACCCGAGACTCTCGGCGGGCGCCGCCCGCCTGGCCCTTCGCTACGACGGCACCTTCGCCCCCGAGACCGTTCAGCGCCTGCTGGCCGACTCCTACCGGCTCCTCGCCGAGGGCGCCACGGTCCGCACCCACCTGATCGTGCTGGCCGAGCGCCTCACGGCAGAGCGCCTGGACGCCCTCGCCCACTCCTCCCGCCCGGCGGCCGACGCGGCACCGCGCGTGCTCTTCGTCTGCACCGGCAACGCGGGGCGCTCCCAGCTCGCCGCCGCGATCCTTGCCCACCTCGCGCAGGGCGCCGTCCAGGTCTCCTCGGCCGGCACCCGGCCCGCCGCCGAGCTGGACACCCACGTGGCGGAGGTCTTGGCGGAGGCCGGAGTGCCGCTGCCCGAGGATGTGTTCCCCAAGCCGCTGACCGAGGAGGTCGTGGCCGCTGCCGACGTGGTGGTCACCATGGGCTGCGGTGACGCCTGCCCCCTCCCCGCGGGCCGCCGCTACCTGGATTGGCCCGTCCCCGACCCGGACGGCGCCCCGATCGAGCGCGTGCGCGCGATCCGCGACCAGATCGGCTCCCGCGTCCAGGCCCTCCTTACCGAACTCGCCCACACCCAGGCGAAGTAGCCCCAAACCGTGTCCGGCCCACACCCGGGCGCGGCTGTCCGCACCAACCGAAGGAACCGCCCACCATGACCACCGCGCCGACCGCTTCCGTGCTGTTCGTCTGCATCCACAACGCTGGCCGCTCCCAGATGGCCGCCGGGTTCCTGCGCCACCTCGCGGGCGACCGCGTCGAGGTCCGCTCCGCCGGCTCGATCCCGGGCGACCAGATCAACCCCTCGGCCGTCGCCGCGATGGCCGAGCTGGGCATCGACATCTCCGACCAGAAGCCGAAGGTCCTCACCACCGAGGCCGTCCAGGCGTCCGACTACGTGATCACGATGGGCTGCGGCGATGCCTGCCCGTACTTCCCCGGCAAGAAGTACCTCGACTGGAAGCTGGACGACCCGGCCGGCCAGGGCGTCGAGGCCGTCCGCCCGATCCGCGACGAGATCAAGGGCCTCATCGAGGGCCTGATCGCCGAGATCGACGCCAAGACCGTCCAGAGCCAGGAGAGCTGAGCATCTTCATGTCGACGAACTCCGAGACCGGCGCCGAGGTGCGCGAGGTCATCATCATCGGCTCCGGCCCGGCCGGGTACACCGCCGCGCTCTACACCGCGCGGGCCTCGCTCAAGCCGCTGGTCTTCGAGGGTGCCGTCACCGCCGGTGGCGCCCTGATGAACACCACCGAGGTCGAGAACTTCCCGGGCTTCCGGGACGGCATCATGGGCCCCGAGCTGATGGACAACATGCGCGCCCAAGCCGAGCGGTTCGGCGCCGAGCTGATCCCGGACGACGTGGTCGCCGTCGACCTCACCGGGGGCATCAAGACCGTCACCGACTCCGAGGGCACCGTGCACCGGGCCAAGGCGGTCATCGTCACCACCGGCTCCCAGCACCGCAAGCTCGGCGTGCCGAACGAGGACAAGCTGTCCGGCCGGGGCGTCTCCTGGTGCGCGACCTGCGACGGCTTCTTCTTCCGGGACCAGGACATCGCCGTAGTCGGTGGCGGTGACACCGCGCTGGAGGAGGCAACCTTCCTCTCCCGCTTCGCCCGCAGCGTCACGATCATCCACCGCCGTGACTCGCTGCGCGCCTCCAAGGCGATGCAGGAGCGGGCCTTCGCCGACCCGAAGATCAGCTTCGCCTGGGACAGCGCCGTCGAGGAGATCCACGGCGACCCGAAGCTCTCCGGCGTCACCCTGCGCGACACCACCACCGGCGAGCTGCGCGAGCTGCCGGTCACCGGCCTGTTCATCGCGATCGGCCACGACCCGCGCACCGAGCTGTTCACCGGTCAGCTGGACCTTGACGCCGAGGGCTACCTCAAGGTCGAGGCCCCCTCGACCCGCACCAACATCTCCGGCGTGTTCGCCGCGGGTGACGTGGTGGACCACACCTACCGTCAGGCGATCACCGCCGCCGGCACTGGCTGCTCCGCCGCGCTGGATGCGGAGAGGTTCCTCGCCCACCTGGCGCACGCCGAGCAGGAGCAGGCCGCCGTCGCGGTCTGAACCGACCGCCGAGGTTGGCCCAGGGCCTGCGGCCCCGGGCCAGCCTTCGGTAGTCCTGACCTGGAGTGTTGCCAGGGGGTAACCACATGGACACGTACGATGAGGAACGGGGTAAGAGCATAGACGCTTGGGTGGAGGCCGAACTGGCCGCCTCACCCGAGTGGGGGCCCGAGAAGTACGACATCATCCGCCAGCGTTTGGAGGACGGCGCATCCGCTGTCGCGGCTGAGGAGTAGAGGGCGCGGGCCGCAGGCTGCGGCCGACACGACAGTGCCGTGGGGGGGGGGCCGGCGGGGCGCGGCCCCCCCCCGGGCCGGGGGGGGGGGGGGGGTGGTGGGGGGCCCGGCGGGCCCCCCCCCCGGGGGGGGCCAACAAAAAAATAACGGGGGGGCCGGCGGCCTC
>NZ_JBIWJF010000044.1:0-51007 GCF_044764985.1 Kitasatospora sp. NPDC093550 | reverse complement strand
ACCCCCCCCCGGGGTGGGGGGGCGGGGCCGGCGGCGGGGGCGGGGGGGGGGGGGGGCGCCGGGGGGCCGGCGCGGGGCCCCCCCCCCCCCGGCGGGGGGGCCCCCCCCCCCCCGCCCCCCCCCCACGGCACTGTCCGTAACGGTGACGATGATGTGCGGGCCCGGCTCAGCCGGCCCGCAGGGTGTCCAGCAAGATCAAGAGACGGGGCGGCACGGAGCAGTCCACAGCGCGGCGGCAACCTGAGTCCAGCCGTGATCTGTCTTGGTGTCGTTGCGTGCCTCGTCCGCGACCAGGAAGCCGTGCGTCTCCAGGCGCTGCACTGCGGCCTCCCGGGGGAGCACCGGCACTTCCTCACCTTCGAGGTCGATCAGGAAGCGGCCGGGATCGTCGGGCTTGGCGGCGACGAAGTTGTCCGCCGGGCCAAGATCGTCTGGCCCGGCCACGACTTCGGGCCCGGGAGCGATGATGTTCAGCACCCACCGCCCGCGGAAGGCCGAGACCTCGGCGCCATAGAGTGCTGGGAGGCCGATGTGGTCGGGGTGGGCTCCGGGCACGGCGACTCCTCTGCGCGTTCAACACCGTCCTGCCGACCGTAACGCACCGGGGCGACATCGCCCGGCCCGTGCGGTGGGCGGAGGCGGTGGTCACCAGAGGCTCAGCGGCCGACCTTCCGCGATCACCGCTTCGACCCGCGTAGCGATCTCCGCTTCGGACTCGCCGGCGGCCAGCCCGGAGCGGATCGCGGCGCCGATCGCACGAGACCGTCCGGCAGGGCCGCGGAGGTCGGCGAGGGGACTGCCCGGGTCGCGCCGCCGGGCAACCCACTCTGCCCGGTTCTCCGCCGCCGTGCCCAGCCGCAGGTGCGCCGGCTGCTGGCAGGAATGGTTGTCGCAGGTGTGGCAGACAGTCAGGTCGGTGCCCCAGGCCAGCCGGGGGATGACGCCGTGTGCGAGCTGATACCCGTACAGGTGCCCGGGGACGGTGCCCCGCCGCGTCCGGCCAGGCCGCGAAGTAGCCCGGAAAGTGGCGTGCCCTGTGCTTGAGATCCCGCCGGTGAAGAACCAGCACCCCGTGGACGGCGCCCGGTAGACCTTGGCCCAATACCGGTCCTGAACGGACTCGTCGGCCAGCCATGCAGCCCACTCAACCGCCGCTATCCGAACCGGCGTTGGATCGCCGAGGAGAGCGAGCTGCTCGTCAACGCGAGCAGGCCCGGACTCCTTCACCGCAGCGAGCGGGAAGAGTCCGGGCCCGAGGCCGCCGTTCTCAGCCGGCATCGGCCAGGCCGCCATCCGGCGCGGAGGCCGAAGAGGAAGCAGCGGCTGCTGCGGCAGCGGCGCCGGCCTTCCTGGCGCGGCGGATGGGACGCGGGCGCTCCGCACGTGCGCGCAGCTCCTCGATCACCTCCTTGGCGCGAGCGGCGGTAACAGGCTTCGCCTCGCGTTCCAGCTCCTCCGCTGTGACGCCGAGCAACTGCGCGACCAGCTCAGCGTCATTGTTGAACAGCCGCAGGACGGCCGCAGCAGCCTCCCGCGCCGCGACTTCGGCGCCATCCTTCGCCTTCGCCGCCTCCACCGCGGCCTCTCGGGTCGCCAGGGCGTTCGCCGCAGCGAACTCGCGCGTTCGCGCCTGGACCTCCTCAAGAGCGCGAACCCGCCGCTTGAGTTCCGCCGCGCTCACCGGCGCCGTCGAAATCGTGCTCATCCGTTTCCCATCCCAGCCAGATCCGTGCTCGTCGCGCGCACCGTAAGCACGGGTCCGCGGACACCTCAAATTCCGGAACCAGGAAGGAACTTCCGGGTTTTTGTGCCTCCGGCGGGTCCTCTCTCGGAGGGGGGTGGGGGCCGGGTGGTCGGGTGCGGCGTGGGTGGTGGTTGGGGTTGTGGGGGCGGGGCTCCCTCCCCGGCCGGACACCCGGAGGGCGTACCAGGAACCCGGGCAGGGTGCCCAGGCCGAGCCGCTACGCGGTCGCTGCGCGAGCCTGGACACCCCACCCGGAACCCTGAAACGGCGGAGCTGTCCGACCGAGGAGGGAACCCCGCCCGGGGCCCGTTGTGGCCGGGCCCGGCCGGGCAGGTGCTGGTCGGCGCGTGGGGAAAGGGCAGGTCAGGGCGGTTGTGTGGCTTGACCCGACCCCCAGAACATGGTTTAATTAGTGATGTCGGAAGGGGAGGGCAACACCCCAGCCGGCCACCGAGGGCCGCCCGGCCCCGGCACCCACTCTCACCAGGAGAACGCAATGACCCAGCAGGAGCACCCGAAGCTCGCCCAGATCCGCGCCCTCCTTGCGAAGGCCGAAGCGACCCAGTACCCGGAAGAGGCCGAGGCGCTGACCGCGAAGGCCGTCGAGTTCATGGCCAAGTACGGCGTGGACGAGGCGCTCCTGAGTGACGGGCAGCCCTTGCGCGACGCGATCACGGCCAAGAACTTCGACCTCCCCAACCCCTGGTCGATGTCGCGCGTCCGCCTCATGTGCCTCATTGCGGAGGCCGTCGGCTGCAAGGCCATCCACATGGGCCCGGCCGACAACGGTGGACGTCGCGTCAACGTGGTCGGCTTCGAGTCCGATGTCCAGCGCGCGGAAATCCTGTACACCTCGCTCCTGCTCCAGATGCTCAACGGCCTCAACCGGCAGGCCGTGCCGTACTACGCGCGCAGTGCGAAGGCGTGGCGTAACTCCTGGCAGCTGGGATTCATCGTGCGCGTCACTGAGCGGCTGGCGGCCATCGAGGAGTCCACCCGAGCCGCAGCCAGCGGAGAGACGTCCGCCACCGGCCGCAGTGGCGAACTCGTGCTCGCCGACCGTGATGCAACGGTCGAGGCTGCGTACCGGAAGGCCCACCCCAGGGCGGTGAAGCGGCGCAGCTCTCTCAGCGGCACTGGGTACGGCGACGGGGTCGCCGCAGGCAACCGCGCCGACATCGGCGGAACCCGCCGCATCGGAGCCACGTCTGCCGGATCGCTGGTCGCCTGATCAACGCACCCCAGCCGGGGCGGCGGCCCGCCGCCCCGGCCCACCCTCGCGCGCCAAGGAGTCCCGCGTGTTCATGGACTGGATCAGGTTCCACAAGACCGACGAGAGCGGTGGTCACTACTTCCAGGTCTACAGCGTCCCCCAGGCGTGGAACGCCGCGACCCCCAAGGTCCCCGGAACGGGCCGGATCAGCGAAGCCGCCGCCCGCGCGTTCGCCAGCGCCAGCCCGGCCGGGCACCAGTGGCGCACCCCCTGCCACTGCACCGACTGCGCCATAGCCGCCAAGTCCCTTGAGAAAAAGGCATCTTGACCACCCAGGAGAGCGCCATGCCCCGGAAGTGCCGCGCCACCCCCGCCCGCATCCTCACCGCCGCCGCTGACCACATCGAGCGCGTCGGCTTGTACCAGGGTGACCACCTCTGGCAGCCCGGCAGGATGGGCAACACGGCCCCGTGCAACCTGCTGCACGCATGGGCGCGCGGCGTGCGCGCCGCCCGGCCCCACTGGTCCCAGCGCGGTGAGGCGCGGGAGGCCTTCCAGCGCTCCCTGTTCGACTCCCTGGTGGCGCTCAGCAACCAGGCCCACGGCGGCCCCGTGTCGCCCGTCCGGTGGCGCAAGCTGGGGCTCACGGAGGACGGCTACCGGCGCACCCTGCTGTGGTGCTGGAACGACGCCCCCGGGCGGACCACCGCCGAGGCCGCCGCCCTGATCCGCTCCGCCGCAGCCCTCTATCGGAGTGGCACCGATCACACCGTGCCCGGTTGCCCCACTCTCCAGAACATGGTTTAATTAATGCTGTCGGAAGGGGGAGGGCAACACCCCCGACCGACACCCCCGCC
Organism: Kitasatospora sp. NPDC093550; assembly: GCF_044764985.1. Lineage (NCBI taxonomy): Bacteria > Bacillati > Actinomycetota > Actinomycetes > Kitasatosporales > Streptomycetaceae > Kitasatospora > Kitasatospora sp. NPDC093550. The sequence continues at coordinate 47,193 of NZ_JBIWJF010000044.1, read as the reverse complement.
AGGGCCGACCGGCCCGGCAGCACCTCTCACCAGAAAGCAGTACGACGATGACCACCAAGACCGAAGCCGGCGTCCAGGCCACCCCTGCCCCGTGGCCGACCATCCCCACCGTCGAGCTCCTCGCCTACGCCGGTAACTGCCGCCCCGTCGAGGTCCCCGCCGACCTCCTGGCCGACGTCAAGGCCAACGGCGTCCAGGAGCCCCTCTACGTCGTCACCACCCACGGCGAGGTGCCCCAGATCATCGACGGGTTCCAGCGGCTCGCCGCCGCCGTCGACGCCGGTCTGGAGACCCTCCCGTTCACGCCCCGCCCGGTCATCCGGATTGACGCGCTCACCCCGCACCCGAAGAACGCCCGCGAAGAACTCGACATCAACGCCCCGTTCGTGGCCTCCCTCCGCACCGAGGGCTGCCGAATCCCCCTCAAGATCCAGCGACTTGAGAACGGGGCCATCCAGGTCAACGACGGCAACCGCCGGTACTTCGGCGCGCAGGACGCGGGCCTCACCCACGTGCCGTTCGAGTGGGACGACGATGGCCGCGACGAGGCCGGGCAGTTCCTCGACATGATGACCACCGCCCAGCACCGCAAGCCGCTGACCGCGTCGGAGATGAACCAGGCCATGTTCAGCGCCGCCGAGGCGGGCGCGCAGGTCGGCCGGATCGCCAAGGCCGCAGGCGTGCGGCAGAAGGACGTGAAGGCGGTCGTCCGGGTGCAGTCCAGCGAGAAGCTGGCCGCCGCCGTCAGCAAGACGGGAGGCAGCTACCAGTGGACGTTCGACCACATGGCGGCCCTGGCGGAGTTCTCCGACGACGCCGACGAGTTCGCCGCGATCACCGAGGCCGCCACCGGCCGGTGGGCCGATGACGGTGATGTGGAGTGGGCCATCGCCAAGGCGCGGACCCGGCGCGAGAAGCGCGAGCGGGCCGCCGCCCACCGCGCGGAGCTGGAGGCCGCCGGGCACAAGGTCCGGGAGGCCGAGGAGCTGTCCGACCGGGCCGCCCCCGTCCGCAGGCTCCCCGGCGTCACGGAGGAGGGACACGCCACCTGCAAGGGCGAGGTCTGGGTGCTCAGCACGGACAGCGCGGACCGGTACGAGCCGTACTGCGTCTCACCCGTCCTGTACGAGCACGTCACCCCCGAGGCCGCCCAGACCGGCGCGAAGGCCGCCACCGCCGAAGCGGAGGCCGGGCGCGCCGCCTTGGCCGCGACCAAGGCCGGGAACATCCACTGGGACGCCGCCGAGGAGGTCCGCCGGAAGTGGATCGCGGACTTGGTCAAGGCGCGTACCCTCCCGAAGGCCACCATCAACGCGCTGATCCAGCACGTCAACGAGGCGCTTCTGAATGGCACTTGGGATCTGTCCAGCGACCTGAACAAGGGCCCCACCAGCGAGATCCTGGCCGCGTTCCTGGGCCTGAACGCCACGCAGGCCAAGGAGCGCAGCAGCTTCGCGGACCACGTCGCCAAGGACCCCAGGAAGGCCCCGCAGCTCCAGTTCGCGGTTATCGCCGCCGTCCGCGAGAAGAACGCGACCCGCGTGGCGTGGCGGACCGACAGCCAGCGCTGCGCGGACATCCGGAAGCCTACGGCGAAGTGGTTCCGCGTGTTGGAGGCGCTCGGCTGCCCGCTGAGGTCGATCGAGCGGGCTGTGGCGAATGACGAGCCGTACGACCCGGCCGCGAAGGAGCCCACCGCGTCCCTGCTCGGCGGGGGCGAGCCGGAGGCTGACCCGGACGCGGAGCAGGGCGACGAGGAGCCGGGGGCCGAACCGGCCGAGAGCGAAGGTGGCGACGAGCAGGCCGCCCCCGACGCCCAGCCGGAGCAGGCCGAGGAGAACCCGGAGAGTGAGCCCGAGGCGGAAGCCCCGGCCGAGGCCGAGGGCGACCAGGCCGACGCCGAACCGGAGGGCGCGGAGCCGGAGGCCGAGCCGGACGCCCCGGCAGCCGAGAAGCCGACCGCCGAGACCGAAGCCGCCTGATCCTCTCCATCGATCCGACGCCGGGGGCGGGAACCCGCCCCGCCCCCGGCAGCCTCCCAGGAGCCCCACAGTGCCCCGTGCCGCCCTCACCGAGACCCACACCGACGACTACTGCTGCGGATACGCCGCCGCCCCCGCCGACCCCAACCCCGGCGTTGCCGCCGACCTGATGCAGGCCCGCGCCATCGCGGGCGGGCTCGCGGAGTTCGGCATCGGGTCCGCCCGCTGGTCGGCCGCCTACGACCGCGAGGCCGCCGCCGTCGTCCTGCGCGTGGACACCCCGCGCGGACTGTACGCGCTCGCCATCCCCGAGCCCGGCCAGCCGTTCCCCGTCCGCCACCACGGCGAGCGCATCGGGGCCCTGGACTCCCGCCGCACCTACGGCACGGCCGACAGCTACACCGCCGCCCTGTTCGCCGCCTTCCTGCGCGACCGTGGCGCACTCGACTTCCCCGGCCGGGACGTTTGCCTCACGCCAAAGAACATGGTTTAATTAATGGTGTCGGAGGGGGAGGGCAACACCCCCTCCGACCCACGGGCCGTCAGCCGGCCTCGACCCCACCCCGGCCGCACGCGGAGGGCAACCCGCCCGGCCGGGGGTCGACTTCTCTCACCAGCAGGAGCACCCACGATGACCAGCGCAGCCATGCGGTTTTCCGTCCCCGCGACCGCCGAGTCCCGCGTCCGCCAGCTTGTCGAGGCCACGAACGCCCGCGCCGCCATCCACAGCCTCAGCCCGTACGCGCTCGACTTCTCCGCCCCGTTCCTGGCCGACTACCGCGACGTGGACGGCCGGGTGATCGGCAAGCGCCCCACCGTCACCGTGACCATCTCCGGCGCCCTTCCCCGCCACCAGGGCTGGACCGTCATCGCCCGCCTGGACCACGACGAGGAGGGCGAGACGATCGCCAGCCTGTTCCCGGGCCTGCCCGAGCTGTACGCCGAGGCCGCCCGCCAGCACCGCGCCACCGAGGGGTTCTGCCAGGGGTGCTCCGTCGCCCGCCACCGCACCGCCACCTACCTCGCCCGCCACGAGAACGGCGAGATCAAGCAGTTGGGCACCACCTGCGTCGAGCCGTACACCGGCCTGCCGATCAAGGGCCTTGAGGCCCTGTGGCGACTCGGGACGATCAAGGACTCCGACTGGGACGGCGACGAGGGCAGCGTCCCGGCCGACCTGCGCGTGCCGGTGGACGAGGTGCTCCGGGTGGCCGCCGCCGTCGTCACCCGGGACGGCCGCTTCTACAGCCGGTCCGAGCAGTGGAAGAACCGCGTGCCCACCGCCGATTCGGTGGACGCCTACTTCTTCGACCGCAAGGCCCCGCAGGAGTGGCGGGCCGGAATCGACGCCGAGCCCGACGCCGCCAACACCGCCGCCGCCGTCCGCGCGTGGGCCCTCCAGGGCTACGGCCACCTCTCCGAGTACCGCCACAAGGTCGGCCAACTGGCCAAGGGCGAGACCGTCGCCCCCCGCCACCTTCCGACGCTGGTGTCCGCCGTCGCCGGATGGCACCGCGACCAGGAGAAGGCGGCCATCGAGCGGGCCGCCCAGAACAGCAAGCCGCAGGGCACCAAGGGGGAGCGGCTCACCGTCCCCGCCACCGTCACCACCGTGATCGAGCTGGAGGAGCGGTTCTACGGCTACCACGCCCAGCGCCGCCGACTGATCAAGTTCCAGGACCAGCAGGGCAACGTCTACGTGTGGTTCAGCAGCGCCGCCACCGTCCCGGACAAGGGCGACGAGGTCGAGCTGACCGGCACCGTCAAGGAGCACAGCACCTACGGCGAGACCGCCCAGACCGTGCTCACCCGGTGCCGCGTCACCGAGCGCGAACCGGTCGCCGCCTAGCAGGCCCGGCCGGGCGGAGACCACCGCCCGGCCCGCCCCGGCCGCGCCATCGTGGGGCCGGGCGGCATCGAGCCGCCCGACCCCACGCCCGCCCACCGCCCCGGCCGGGCCACCCCCGTCCGGCGGCCGGTCCGCCCCGGGGCCCCACCGAAAGGGCGTCCCTGCGGGACGGCTCAGCCCGGCCCGGCTCGCAGCCGGCCGGGACGTCCGGGCCGCAGGCGGCCCTCCCGCCCCGCCCGGACGCCGGACCAACGGACGTGCCCTGCGGGCACGACAGCACTCTCCGCCGCGCTCCGCGCGACCAGGCGGCACCCCGAGGACGGGGCTCCGCCCGCCCCCGACCGCACCGCCGAACCCACCGAGGACGACCCATGCCCGAGCCCGTGCGCGCCGCCGCCCCGTTCGGCGACCCCACGCCGCAGACCTGTCTGCAAGTCGCAGGGGAAGCCGCCCTGCTCGCCGTCATCGCCGCGGACGACGCCATGGCCGCCGCCTGCCGAAGCCGCTCCGGGACCGCGAAGCTGGAAGCGGCCATGCACGCGGCCCATCAGGAAGCCGTCGAAGCCGCCCGGCACGCCGACCGCGCCGAGCAGTACGCCGACGACCCCGAGATGCCCGCAAGCGCCCTCAACTACTGCGCCCGCCAAGCCGTCCACCACGCCGTGCTCGCCCAGACCGCCGCCGGAGTCGAGACCACGGCCGCCGGCCTGCGCGCCGAACTGGACCGCGTCCTCACCCCCGCGGAACAGGCCGAGCGAGAGAGCGCCCGCCGCCGGGAAGAAGCCCAGCGCGAAGCCGAACAGCAGGCCACCACCGGCATGGACCGCCAGAACCGCGAGCAAGCCGCCTCGAACCTCTACCTCGCCGAACACCACGTCGCCCAACTCGGCTGGACCACCGGCCACCTGCGGGTCATGGAGGCCGCCGCGACCGGCCGCCTGTACCAGCGAGCCGGCCGGGCCCGGCTCGCGGCACGGCAAGGCGAGTGGACCGGCGGGCGCCGCATCAGCCAGGAGAGGACGCAGGCACTGCTGACCGCCAAGTTCCTCACCGCCGCGCAGCACGGCGACGGCACCCACGTACTCACTCCGAGCCCGATGGGTACCGTCGCCCTGGAACTCGCCCGGCTCCACCAGGACGGGCTGCACGCCAGCGACCACACCGCCTACGAGGCACGGTTCGCCCGAGTCCGCCGCCGCCACAAGCGCCGCGACGACCAGAAGGCCGCCGCCCGCCGCCTGCCCCCGCTCGAACCCAGCGCGCAGAAGCTCTACCGGAAGCCGATCACCATCGCCGAACAGCAGGCGCTCGCCAGCGAACAAGCCGCCCTCGACCCCGCACCGGCCACCCCAACGGAGACCGGCGTCGAACCCCTCCCCGCCGCCAGCGTGCCGCAGCCGGCACCCGCGCTGACCACGACACCGCGAGCCCCCGCACATGCTCCGCACAAGCCCCGGCGCACCCGGCCGCGGAACCGTGCGATCCCCGTCTCCCCGCTCCAGCCCACCCTGTGGTGACACGCCGATCGCGGCTTCCTGTGCCTCCCGCGGGTCCTCTCTCGGAGGGGGTTGGGGGGCGGTCGGTCGGGTGCGGCGTGGGTGGTGGTTGGGGTTGTGGGGGGCGGGGTCCCCTCCTCGGTCGGACACCCGGAGGGCGTACCAGGAACCCGGGCAGGGTGCCCAGGCCGAGCCGCTACGCGGTCGCTGCGCGAGCCTGGACACCCCACCCGGAACCCCGGTACGGCGGAGCTGTCCGACCGAGGAGGGAACCCCGCCCGGGGCCCGTTGTGGCCGGGCCCGGCCGGGCGGGTGCGGGCCTGCGCGGCGAGAAAAGGGCAGGTCAGAGCGGTTGTGTGGCTTGACCCGACCCCTAGAACATGGTTTAATTAGTGATGTCGGAAGGGGAGGGCAACACCCCAGCCGGCCACCGAGGGCCGCCCGGCCCCGGCATCCACTCTCACCAGGAGAACGCAATGGCCCAGTGGTCGCCCACCGTCGCCGACCTCGCCCACCCGATCGCCCTCGCGCTCGGAGGGAACTGGCGACCGCAGCAGGTACTCCACGGCGTCCAGGAGCTGGCCCACGCCGCCAACCTCACCCACCTCGACGGCCGACAGCTCCACCTCTCCGAGCGCTACGACGACCCCGGCCACCTCCACATCCGGGGCGCGTTCCCCGCCACCGACTACCCGTTCCGCACTGGCGAGCGCGACAGTATCCGCGTCGCCACGGACGAAGACCCCGCGCGGATCGCGGCCCTGATCAGGGATCACCTCATCCCCGCGCACCGCGCCGTTCACCAGCGGGTGAAGGACCACAACCGCGAACAGGCCGCGATGCGCCGCCAGACCGAGGATGCCGCCCGCGAAATCGCCGCCCGGCTCCCCGGGGCCCGGACCCGAATCGACGGGACGAACGCCTACATCCACATGAGCCTTAAGCCCGGAGAAGTCCGAATCGGACTGGAATCGGGGTCGGTGAACATCGTTCTCCAGGATGCACCGATGATCATCGCCGACGCGGTCGTATTCGCGGTCAGCCGATTCCTGCCCCACATCCAGACGCCCGAGGACGAGCGCGACCAGCACGCCGACGAGTTCGACCTCTGACCTCTCCGAGACTTCCGGCGGCGCGCTCACGGAGCGCGCCGCCCCCCACTCCTCCCAGAAAGGCCGCAATGAGCGCCGACCTGTTCGTTATTAACCCGAAATGGACCGTGCAGGCCCCACACCTCCGGTGCACTCTGCGAAGGGCCCTGGCCGCGCAGCCCGAAGAGCGAGTGTGGTCCGGCACCGAGCACATCAACAACGCCGGAGCGATGGCAGGTGGCGGAGAACTTCCCGATTCCGGCCCGTGGCACCTCACACACTCCCAGCTCCGCACGCTCAAAATCGCCATCGAATGGCGCAGGGCGAAGCGTGAGGCCAACCCCCAGAAAACCGCCCCGGATATCCTCAGGCACTGGGCAGAAATCGAGGACGAGGTCATAGCGGCATACCGGGCCGCGTGCCACACGGACGGGCTGCACTGGATGTAAGGACTTGCCGAACACCTCAGAACATGGTTTAATTAATGATGTCGGAAGGGGGAGGGCAACACCCCCGACCGACACCCACGGCCAGCCGGCCGGGGTCCGCAATTTCTCACCAGGGAGACCGGGACATGCCCAGCAAGCCGAAGATGACCGAGGATGAGCGCCGCGCCTACAGTGCCCGGATGCGCGGCGAACTCGAAGCCGTGATGGACCGCGCGTACGGCGCGATGGTCACCGACGAGCAGTTCTGGGCCGCCGTCATGCGCACCGCCGCGACCCTGGCCGACCGCAGCCCCGTCAACTGCATCGCCATCGCCGCCCAGTGCCCCCACGCAACCCGCGTCCTCAGTTCCGGCGACTGGCGCAAGGCCGGGCGATTCCCGGCCAAGGGCTCCACCTCCATCCGCATATGGACCCCGATCCGGCGGCGCACCGACGACCCCCAGGCCGCCACCGAGGCCGCTCCCCGGGAGGCCGCCGCCGGTGCCGCCGAGGGGGAGGGCCGCCGTGTCTCCGGCTACAAGGCCGGTCCGGTGTTCGACATCAGCCAGACCGACGGCGACGCCTACGAGCAGCCCGCCGCCGCCGCGCTCGCCGCCGAGGCCGTCCGGGACATCCTGCTCAGCCAGTACCGCGACCGCTACCACGAGGACCCCGAGCAGGCCGGAGGGTTCGACTTCACCCGCGAGGCCCCCGACGCCGCCGCCCGCATCCTCCTGTACGGCCACGCCTGGCGGCGCATCGCCGAGGCGGACGCCCCGCTCCCCGGCCAGCACCTCGCCGAGGTCGCCTCAGCCGCCCACGCCGCCGCCCTGATTCTCGGAATCGCCCCCGGCCCGGCCGTCATGCCCCCGCTCGCGGGCATCATCACCCAGGACAAGAAGCCCCCCGTGCACGAGTCCGCCGTCCGGGTCATCGAGACCGGCCGCGCCATCGCCCACGCCGTCACCACCGCCGCCGAGCGTCGCCGCGAACTCGCCCCCGCCGGTTGACCGAGACCCAAAAACATGGTTTAATTAATGATATCGGAAGGGGAGGGCAACACCCCGACCGACACCGCCGCCGGGGCCGACCGGCCCCGGCGGAACCTCTCACCAGAAGGCAGCACGGACGATGACCACCGAGACCCAGACCCCCACCGTCAAGGACTTCCCCACCGCCACCCTCGTGACCGCCGGACCCTGGGCCAGCGGCCACCAGCTCGACCCCCGCCCGTCCATCGTCGTTGGCCCCTGGGGCGGGGCGGACTTCGCCGACGAGGCCCGAATGGTCGTCGTCTGGTACTACACCATGGGCATCCCGGTGCCGGGCCTGAGCGTCCAGGCGATGTTCCCCCACGAGCTCACGCCGCTTGACGACACGCTGACCACCATGGACCAGCGCGCGTTCTGCGACATCGCCACCAGCCTGACGCTCGGCCGGTTCGCCTACGACGACGGGCGCGACCTCATCGACGCCGTGAACCGCGCCGTCCGCGAGCGGATCGAAGGAGCCCCGGCCACCCGCCGCAGCTGACCGAACACCCCGCTGGTCCGGGGGAGGGCAACACCTCCGGACCAGCGGGCCCCACACCCGAGCGGACACCCCTTCGGGGCGACAGCAGCGAGGTCCGGTGCGTTCACCGCCGCCGGCCGACTCCGCCTAGCGGCTCCGCCGACCAACGGCGGGCACCGGACCCCGAAGGACGCGCCCCGCGGGGGCGCGGCAGCCCCTGCCGTCGCGCAGGGCGCGACGGCGGCGGACCGCTCGTCCCTCACGGCCCGCCCCCGGTGGTGCTCACCGCTTCCAGCACCCCGTCCGCCCTCCGGGCGGACCAAAGACTCTCACCAGAAAAGACCAGTTCGATGACCATCCAGATCACCCACACCCGCCGGGAAGGAACCCTGGTCGACGGCACCAGCCGGGGCGACGGATCGGCCGAGATCCTCAAGCTCCGCGAGTATGGCCGCACCCTGCGCCAGCCCTTCCGGTGGAGCCGGAACCTCGACACCTGGTACCTCCCGCACAGCCGTGACCACGCCGCCTACACCCCCAACCTCGAACTCCTTGTCCAGCGACTGCGGGACGCCGGCTTCGACGTGACCCTGACCGTCGACAACGCCGACCGCCGGAGCTTCACCGAGGCCGAGCAGGACCGGGAAGACCGCGCCGAGGCCCGCGCCGACCGCTTCGGCGGGTACGCGGACAATGCCGCCCGCAACTCCCAGGCTGCGCGGAAGTCCGCCCACGCGATATCCGAGCGGTTCGAGTTCGGCCAGCCCATCCTTGTCGGCCACCACAGCGAGCCCCGCGCCCGCCGTGACCGGGACCGGATGGACAGCGCGATGCGCACGAGCATCAGCGAGGGCGACCGCGCCCAGCACTGGGCCGACAGGCAGAAGGCTGCCGCCAGCTACGAGCAGTTCCGCACTGACCCCGGCCGCACCCTGCGCCGTCTGGAGAAGCTGCGGGCCGACCTGCGGGCGGTCGAGAAGTGGCAGCGCGGCGAGTCCGCCAAGGGCTACTCCCGCAACCCCGCCGACCCTGAGCTGACCATCCGGCACGAGGAGCTGACCGAGGAGATCGCGCACTGGGAGCAGGTCATCAAGGACGCGGAAGCCCAGGGCGTCAAGGTGTGGTCGAAGGCGGACTTCAAGCGCGGTGACTTCGTCCGCTACCGGGGCACCTGGTACGAGGTCCTGCGCGTCAACCCCAAGTCCGTGACCATCCCGCACATCTTCAACGGCACCGGCCGGACCGTGGTCCGGGCCGCTGACGACGGATACGACGGTTGGACCTCCACCGCCCCCTACGACGACGTGTCCGGCCGCAAGAGCGCCGCCGAGATGCAGCCCGCCGCCGCGCCGGCACCGGTCGCCGAACCCCAGGTGCAGGCCCAGCCGTCCCCGCCGATCGGGGAGCCGGTCCACACGTCGGCCCCCGCCGCGGAAGCGGACCAGCAGGAGGACACCGCGCTGGTGCTCATCGTCTCGAAGAACTCACCCCGCCGCCGCAAGCGGGCTCTGTGGGCGATGACCCGCCGCGAGGCGCAAGCCGTGTGCAGCGACCCGCGCACCTCCGGCCGCTCGTACATGCTCACCTGGACCCAGCAGCCCGGCACCGAAGGCGCTGACTGGGAGTGGGTTCCGGACAACGGGAGCCTTGACCAGGTTCTCGAAGACCTGGACATCACCCCGCGCCGCGAATGGACCGCCGCCCGCCAGGCCCCGGCCGCCGCCGCATAACTGCGCTCCGCCGCCCCGGCAGCCGAGCGCGCCGGGGCGGCCCCTCTCTCACCAGACAAGGGCACCACCATGACCACCCAGCTCCTCGAACGACCCGTCGTCGCCACCACCCCGAGCACCGAGCCGGACGACCAGAAGCCCGCCAACCCCGGCCAGCCCGACCACCAGACCGGCACCCCCGACACCGGGGCGCCCGTCGCCCTCCAGGCCGCCATGCCCTACCGCATCGGAGCCCCGGACAACGCGGGTCGCTACCCCGTGATCATCGGTCAGGACCTGGTCATCGGCCGCGCCCACCGGTGGAGCCGGGACTGGTGGGTCGAGACCAGCGCGGGGGAGACCAACTTCGGTCGCCCGGACAAGGGCGTTCCCGGGGTGGAGATGGCCGCCGCCCGCCTCGCCGAGCAGTACGCCGCCGGAGAGATCACCGCGATCCCGCTGGACCAGATCCGCGCCGAAGCGCTCCAGCCGCTGACCGGCCCCGTGCCCCTCCTGCACCCGCGGATGCCCGTCAACGACCGCAACATCAAGAGCGCCGAGACCGCGTTCGCCGGACTGGCGAAGCTCCGGTGGAGCGCCGTCGCCACCGGGTTCCCCGGCTCGGACAACCACTGGGTCTTGCGGTGTGAGCTGTGCGGGTGGGTCGGCCCGAAGTTCTGGAGCCACCTGCGCGGCAGGAACGGCGGCTTGCCGAGCCTCCACCGCCACGAGGGCGGATGCGTCGGCCCGGACCGTGTCCGCGAACTGATCCCCGCCTACCAGCAGTAGCAGCAGGCCGACCACCCCGGGGGCGGCGAACCGCCGCCCCCGGGCACCCCGAACGGACAACACCGCCATGCCGATCCGCTACACCCCCGAGAGCGTCGTCATCGCCGACACCCCGGCCGAGATCCTGGAATGGGCCGCCCACCACATCGAGCACGTCGGCATCCACCAGGGCCACTACCTGTTCGCCGGGCCCGGCCGCACCGTCACCCTGCCGTGCTGGCCGCGCGGTGCGCTCGAAGTCGCCGCCGGCCAGGCCCGCGGAAGTGCCGGCCGCACCTACGACTGGGACCGCATCCACCGCGCCCGCGACGAGGCGTTCCGCATCCTCGCCGAAACCCTCACCGGCCACCCCGCCGACACCGAGGACCCCGCCGCCGCGAAGGAACTGCACTGCGACGCCATCGACCGGTGGAGCGCCGAGCCCGGCCGCACCGCCGCCGACGCCGCCACCGCCTTCCGGACCGCCGCCGCCCGCGCCATCCCCGCCCTGTTCTGACCGGACCACCCGGCGCCCACTCCGAGAGCCATCACGATGGACCAGACGACCACCCTCCGCAGCACCACCAGGCCCCCGAGCCGCCGAGGAGCCGCAACCCCCAGCAAGGACGGCATCCACCGAATCGGCGTGCCCCTCCAGCCCCGACTCAGCGCGGGCGAGCTGATCCGCGTACTCCTCGCAGCTCCGGAGGAGACCGACCTCCGCGCCCTCGACCCCGTACAGGTCCGCTCGACCATCGCCGACATGCTCACCCAGCACGGCTACGACCTACTCGACCGCTCCCCGCACGACCCCACCCACGACCGCCACCACGACGCCCGCCGCGCCGTCCGCCGCGCGTACGGGCTGCGGTTCGTCGACTCGCCCGCGGAACAGGCCGTGCTCGCCGACCCCCTCAGCGAAGTGCTCGCCGCCACTCCGGGCGAGCAGCCGTGACCACGACCACCGCGGCGCCGGCCGGCGCTCGGGCACGGCAGACGCACTACTGGCGGGTGCGCAACGGCCGAACGCCCGAACCTCCCGAGAGCGCCCCCCAGGCGTGGCACATCCGCTCCGGCCACCCCGGAGGTGCGTACAGCGACCTCGGCCAGGAACTGGACCAGCCCGAGCACCACGCCCCGACCCTGCTCACCCGCAGCCGGCGGACCGGCCGCCGGGAAGAGGAGGAGTTCCGGGGCGGGTGCCTGTCCTGCGCTTGGGAGGGCCCCGTCCACCGTGGCGACGGGTACGGCGACGGCGACAACCAGGCCGTCGAAGACGCGCACGACCATGCGTTCCCCGGCTGGCGCGAGCTGCTGCCCGTCACCGCAGTGGAGGACCGGCGGGCACTCCCGCTCGACCGGGGGCGATGGGCACAGCTGACCTCCTGCTACCCGCCGGGGTGGCTGGACCGGGGCGCCCCGCTGGTCGTTGCGAGCCGTCACCGCCGCGAAGCCCACGCCGCTCCGCACCGCGGACGCCCTCGATACGAACTCCGCGTCGCCCGGCCGCCGGTCACCCGGGGGAAGCGCGCCGCCGATCAGGAGACCCTGTTCTGACCGCCGCCCACCGCGCCAGGGCCCCGCCGCCCCAGCACAAAGATGGTCTAATTACTCCGCCGACGGCGGAGCGGGCAACCTCCGCCCCGGCGGGTGCCGAACCGGCACCCGCACCACCAGGACAACAAAGGACGACCAGCGCGAGTTTGGCAACATGGCGCTGGCCGTCCTGGGTGTTCTCTCACCAGAAAGAACAGCACCATGCTATGCGATCGGCACGCCGACTGTCCCCAGCCAGGAGACATCGCCCAGCTCAAGAGCGGTAACAGCATCGGCGCCGACGACACCGCCAGGTTCGTCATAGTCGAGGACTTCCCCCGCACCGGCCGGCACCTTGTGCTCAACCTCCCCACCGACCACCCGGCCCACGACGACTGGGCCGCCGCCGTCCCCCTGGGGGAGGTGGCCGCGCTCACCCGGCTCGAACCCACCGGCAGCCGCACCTGGGCGCCCGTCCCCGACCCGGACGAACTCCAGTGACCCCGTCGAACGACCACGACCCCGAACAGGAGGCGACCGTGCCCGCCGAGACCGGCCGCACGCTCTACTCACGCGCGGACCTGCGCAAGGTCCACAGCATCAGCGAATCCACCCTCCAGAACCTCTGGACCGACCGGGAGAACAACGGGCACCCGGCCGCCGAGATCATCGACGGCGTCATGCACTGGGACGGCGACGAGTGGGCGACGTGGCACCACGAACTCCAGCGCCGCCGGGCCGCCGCGAGCACCACCAACGCGCCGAAACTCGACGGTGACCCGGAAGACCTGGTGGGCCCGGCCGAAGCCGCGAAGATCTGCGGCTTCGCCGGCTCCGCCACCGTCTCCCACTACGTCAACAACCCGCCGGAGGGCTGGCCCGAGCCCGACGACTGGGACAGGCTGCCCACCCGCGACCGCCCGAAGTGGAAGCGCTGGCGGCTGTGGCAGTACGTCGCCGACCGCAAGGGGCGCGGCCACGCCGGCGGGCGGCCCACCGGCCCCCGCGCCAAGGTGGCCTACCCCTACCAGGGGGACGAGCGGCTCACCCTTGCCCGGGAGGCCATCGCCGCCAACCCCACGGCCACGAACGCCGAACTGATCCCCCAGCTCCTGGGGCTGACGGAGAAGACCTACTCCCGCCCGACCTGGAACAACATCCTCAAGTCCGCCCGCGATCACCCCAAGGAGGACTGACCGGTGCCCGACACCCGCTGCCCGCGCTGCGGCGGCCCGCTCGGTGAACGGCCCGCCCGCTCCCGGCTGACCGCCGACCGAGACGTACTGATCTGCACCACGTGCGGCACGGACGAAGCCGTGCGCGACGCCCAGCAACAGCCGCCCGTCCCGTTCGGCGAGTGGCCGCTGACCTAGTTCAGCCGGCCCCGGCCACCCGGTGACACCGGAAGGTCCCCCGCTCCAGCTCTCGGAGCGGGGGACCTTCCCGTATCCCCGGACAGCAGCCCACCCCGACAGCCCGGCCCCACCCGCGGAACCGCCGGACCTGCTCCAGTACCGGGGCCGGACCCGGCCCCTCCGGCTCCGGCCGACCTGCGCGTGCCCGCCGGTCCGCATCAGCCCCGTGGACGCCAGCACCCCGGCTCTCCGGAGCCGCTCACCGCCCGCACCCGCGAAGCCCCTGCCCACAGGAGTCCGCAGTTGCCTCCCCGTGCCCACCACCCCACCGAGCACGAAGCCCCAGCGTCCACGGACCTGCTCCCGAGGTAACAGTCCGACAGCACACCAGGCTCGACAGAGCCTGATCCGCAGCAGCGACCAGGCCCCACGAGTGCCCGACCTCTCCCCAAGCTGATCATGATCTTGAATATTGAGGACCAAGGTATCGTCACTTCGTGACGATACAATCCTCAAAGATGACCGGATCTGACCGGAAGAGCGCGGGGGGTGAGCGGGCCGATGGCGTGGGTGACCATGATCGGCCCGAGCGACGAACAGGTTGAGTACCGCCTCACCGGCGGCCACGGCTGCGGGAAGACGGTCCTGGTCGACGCCGCACCCCTCGTTGCCGCGATCGAGGCCAAGGCCGAAGAAGCCGGGACCACCGTTGCCGCGCTCCTCGGCCCCACGGAGGCCAAGAAGGCGTTCTTCCGGGCCCGCACCCAACTGCGGAACGCCAAGAACGCGCGCTTCACCGCGTTCGACGCCGTCGAAGTCGCCGCCGCAGCCGGCCTCAACGCCCGCGACCTGTACGGCGAACAGGCCCTTCCAGGCCGGGCCGCCGACGGTCAGGTGGACTACCACCTCGACGCCAGCGAACGCCCCCTAGTCTGGATCGGCGGCGGCCTCACCGAATTCGGCATCACCCCCGGCAGCATCCTCGATCCCAGTCAGTTCCAGGCGGCCCGGCGCCTCATGCACGGTGAGGACCCCCGGACGGGCCAGACCCTGGTGGAGCCCAAGGTCGCCATCGCCCCGGCCGCGAAGCTGCCCGCCGCCCCGCTGGTCCGCGCCATCCGCCGCGCCGCCGCCGAACGCAGCGTGAGCCCCGCGAGCCTGCTGGACTCCAAGCGGAAGAAGGACGCCTTCCGCAGGATGGAGAACCAGCTCCAGCGGTTCGGCGAATCGCACCGCGTCCCCGTCTCGACCCTGCTCAAGCTCGCCGACGCCGTCGGCATCGACGCCGTCTCCCTGTACGGCGAAGCCACCTTGCAGAAGGCCATCGCCGCCGAGGCGGGGGGCCACCTCGATGCCCGCGCCCTCCTTCGCGCCGTCGAAGCCCGTGCCACCGCGACCGGGCAGAAGCCCGCCGACCTGTTCGCCGCAGCGTCCATGAAGCGCCGGTACGCCCAGACCGCGCGCGAGGGCGAACGGCGCCTCCGCGACCTGCCGATGGACGTACGCGAAGCCGTCGCCATGGCCAAGGCCGCAGGACTCGCACCCGAGAAGGTGTGGGACGCCGAGGAGATCAAGGCCGCCCTCCTCGAAGGCCGGGTGCAGGTCGGCAACCGCGGAGCCGACGTCACCCTCGACCTCCCGAAGTCCAAGAGCGCGTTCCTCGCCTACGCGCCCGAGGAGGTTGCCGCCCAGGTCGAAGCCATCTACACGTCCGCCGGCCGCGAGTCCATCAGCGCGTTGGAGAAGTGGACCGCCTACGGCATGCGCGGACGCAACGGCGACGGGGCCGAGCCGGAGACAGTGAAGACCAGCGGCTTCTCCGGCTGGATGATGGTGCACCGCGCTGCCCGGCCGGTGGACGGCGCTCCCTACGGCGACCCGCACTTCCACCTCCACTTCACCATCGCCAACATGGCCAAGGGCACCGACGGCCAGTGGTCCACCGTTGCCGCGGGAGGCCGCGACCTCAACCGCCACGCCCGCGCCACCCAGGCCCTGATGAACGCCCGCATCCGCAGGGAGCTGACCGACACCTTCGGCATCACCTTCCGCCGCGAAGTGCGCACGGGTGCCTGGGAGATCGCCGCGATCCCCGAGGCGACGATCAAGCTGTTCAGCAAGCGCGACAGCCAGGTGCGGGACCTGCTGACGAAGCTGGGCATCGACTACGACAGCGCCACCACCCGCGAGCGCACCGCAGCTTCCACCGCGTCCAAGGCCGCGAAGAACGGCGAAGCCGCCGGGGTCGAGGACGACGTGCTGCGTGCCTACTGGCAGGCAGAAGGCCGCGCCGCCGGCGACGACCCCGACGCCATCGCCGCTGCCGCCGTCGAGCAGGACCGGACGGGCCAGAACCCGGACCTGGACCAGCTGTGCGCCCAGGTCTTCGACCCGAAGACCGGGCTGACCAGCCACTCCAAGGAGTTCAGCCACGCCGCCGCCATCGCTGCCGTCCTGGACGCTCTCCCGTACGGCGTCGCGGATGCTGATGAAGCCGAACAGCTCACCAACTCCGTACTGCGGCACGCCGGGTACGCGGTCAAGCTGAACCCGAAGGGCGCCCAGCACTTCACCCACGCCGACCGCTACACCACGGCCGACGTGGTCGCCGCCGAAGCGCTCATCGTCTCCGAGGCCACGAACCGGCTCAACGAGCAGACCGCCGTCGTCAGCAGCGACACGGTCGCCATGACCCTGTCCGCCGTCGAGGCCCAGCACGGCGGCAGCTTCGAGTTCTCCGGCGAACAGCGCGCCGTGCTCGAACGCCTGCTGACCGCAGGCCACGGCATCGACGCCGTCGTGGGCATCGCCGGATCGGGCAAGACCACGATCATGGACACCGCCAGGCAGGCATGGGAGGCCAACGGACTGATCATCGCCGGAGCGAGCACCGCCGCCGTCGCCGCCGCCAACCTCAAGGCCGAAGCCGGCATCTCCTCCCGCACCCTCGCCTCCTGGCTCACCGGCATCCGCACCGGCGGCCCCGGCCTCACCGGCGTTGACGTCTTGGTCGTGGACGAGGCAGCGATGTGCGATGACCGCGACATCGCCGAACTCCTCGCCCACGCCGCCACGACCCGCACGAAGATCATCGGGATCGGCGACCCAAAGCAACTGCACTCGCCCGGCATCGGCGGCAGCTTCGCCGCCGTCCACCACATCGTGGGTGGCCTCGAACTCAGCCAGAACTTCCGGCAGAAGGACGCGATCGAGCGCCGAGCACTGGAACTGTGGCGCGACGACAATCGCGTGGATGCACTCCGCACCTTCGCCGGAACCGGCCGCGTGCACGCCCTCGCGGACAAGGACGCGACCCTCGCCGCGATGCTCACCATCTGGGCCGACAAGCGCGCCGCACACACCGACGACCACACCGCCGTGCAGCAGCTCCTCATGCTCGCTTCCACCAACGAGGTCGTGGAAGAGCTGAACCTCGGGGCCCGTGCTCTGCGGAAGGCCAGCGGCGCCCTCACCGGCCCGGAACACCTCTTCGCTCTGGCCGGCGGCGGCGAACTCGCGCTGTCCGTCGGCGACCAGGTCCTCCTCCGGGCCAACGACTACCGGAGCAAGCGGAGCCGAGGCGGGAACGAAGACGTCCTGAACGGGTACCGCGGAATCGTGCGGGCCGTGGACGAGGATCGCAGGGTCCTAGTCGAGTGGAGGGAGAAGACCGCCGAGGGCCACCGCGACGTCGCCGAGTGGGTCGATGCCGACTACATCGCACAGGGCGGACTCGGCCTTGGATACGCCATCACCGGCCACAAGTCCCAGGGCCTGAGCGTCCAAGAAGCCCTGGTCTACGGCCCCAGCGCGCAAGCCAACGCCCTCTACACGATGATGAGCCGCGACAAGAAGGAGACCCACCTGTTCCTGCCGCTGTCCGTCTACGAGACCGACGCCGACCGCGCCCGCGCAGGCGAAGCGCTCACCGACCAGGAACAGCTTGACCGGGCCGTCGCGGGCCTCATCCGTGAGGTCGAGACCGGCACCGAAGAGCGCATGATCCTCACGGAACTCCCGACGACCGCCGTCCCTGCCCACGTCCGGCACATCGTCCCCGACCTGCCGATCCCGCGCGCCCCCGGCACCGGCGAGGCCGTTGACCAGGACGACATCGAGGAGGACGCCCCGAAGCCGGAACCCCGCCGCACCACCGGTACTGCCAACCGATCGGCAGCTCCGGCCGCAGCCCCGGAGCCCCGCCCCCAGGCTGCCGCCCGCCCGTACGCCCACCTCAACAACGAGAGCCTGCGAGACGCCGCGCGCAAGGCCGCAGCAGCCGCGCGCGCCACCAGGACCGCCGCCGACAAGGCGGAGAGCACCGCGGACCGCGCCGAGCAGAACGCGACCGCCGGAACCGGCCCCAACGTGCTCGCGCTCAGCCGCCGGCAGCAGGAAGTCGCCGAACGTGCCGAGGCGATCCGCGACGTGCGCGCCCTCGAAGAGGTCATCGCCGAATACACCGCCGGCCTGCACGGCACCCAAGCCCGGATCAGCGGGATCGAGCAGCAGCTGGCCGCCACCGGACGGTTCGGTCGTCCTGTACTCCGCGGTGACCAGCGGACCGCCGCCGAGGAAGAACGCCAAGACCTCGTTCGGACGCGCCACGCGACCGAACAGGAGCTGGAGAGTGCGAAGGAGCAACTCAGCGACGCCGCCCACCAGGCCGGGCCCGCCGGTGAGCACGAAGCCGTGCTCACCGAAGCCGACCTGCCGCAGGAGGCGAAGGCCGCCCTGCTCCGTCGCGCCCAGGACAAGGACAACCAGGCGGCGAAGGCCCTCCGCACCGAAGCAACCAAGGCCCGCCGCACGGCGCGCAACGCCGACGACCGGGCGTCCGGCCTGCGAGCGGAGCTGACCCGGAGGGCCGACCGCAGCGACCCAACCGCCGACACCGCAGAGGCCGCCGCGCCGACCCCGCCGCAGCCCGAATCCCCGTACGCCAAGCACGCCAGGACGGACGATCCGTACCTGCACGATGCACCGGAAGCTCTGGCACCGCTGCCGTAGAGCTGGTGGCAGCCGCTCGTCACGCGTATACAGCTGCGAGGGTTTGAGGCTGCTCAGTGGTAAGGCGGCGCGTTGTTGCGTCGAGGCTCAGGCGTGGCTTGTAGAGTCCGAACTGCCCTTTAGGTCATGCAGCTTGTGGGAGTCGACTGTGTTAGCGCTCGTAGCCCGCCTCCGATTGATCGGTCACGGGGAGTCTCGCTCTCAGGGTGGCGTGGGGGTGTGCCGTGGCGATCAGTGACGCGGATATCGCGAGCGCCCTTGCCGCCTACCTTGAGTGCTACCCGGACGAGGCCGAGCAGCTGTCCGAACCTCTGCGACTTCTGGGTGAAGGGCAGGACTTCGCGTCGCGGCGGAGCTTCCCCATGCACGTGACCGTTGGCGCGCTCCTGGTTCGAGATGCCGCCGAGATCCTGCTCATCGAGCACCTGGCCTACGGCATCACCCTGCAACCTGGCGGCCACCTTGAACCCACCGACCCCAACCTGCTCACCGCCGCAGTCCGCGAGCTGACGGAGGAGACCGGACTTGATGCGGTCGATGTGGTCCCTGCCTCACAGAGGCCGGTCTACATCGAGTTCGGCGAAGTTCCGGCTCGACCGAAGAAGGACGAGCCGGTCCACTATCACCTCGACATCGGATTCGCTTTCAGGACTGCCCACGCGAATGTGGACGTTGGCGCTCTCCAAGAGTCCGAGGTAACGGACGCGGCCTGGTACCCGCTCGCCGTTGCCGAGCGTACGGTCGGGTGGCGCATCGGCCGGGCGGTCGGTGCGCCGGCACCGTCGGCTGAACCGCTGCCGTGATGTCTTCGACGGCGCGTCGGACCCTACGAGGTCAGGCGGATCACGATCGCGGTGGCGTCGTCGTGCGGCTTTCCCCTCTCTGGTGCCTTGATCGCTTCCTGCTCGCGGGTCAGTCGGATCACCTCGGCCGGGCCCTTCTCCAGCAGCGTGTGCATCAGCTGCTCCCAGCTCCAGCCGTAGTGGTCGGCCAGGCGACTGGCGCCGTCAGTCAGCACCGCGACGGCCGCCACCTCCGCCCTGGGCAGAGTCCGGGTGACAGCCCGGTCCGCCGCCTCCGGCCGGGCGGAGGCGACCCAGAACCCGCTGTCGCTGTTCCGCAGCTTGCTGAGGTCAGCGGGGGTGTAGCCGGGGAGGTGGTGGGTGCGGGTATCGATGACCACCAAGACGTCGCCGGTGTGGGTAAGGACGAGGATTGGGGAGTCGCACAGGACCAAGAGCTCCACCAGGTCGGAGGTGATCCGGGCGGCGGCGACGGTGGACGACGGGCTGTCGGGACAGGCCATGTCGCAGGTCTGGCCGTGGGCGGCGGCGAGGTCTGCGATGCCCGCGCGCAGTACCTCCGGTAGTGGCACGGTGGTGGTCGCCAGCAGCGTGCCGAGGTGTCCGGCGAGCTGACGGACGTACCAGGCGACGGTGTGACTGCACCCGGTTGGCAGGCCATTGGCGGTGGCACCGTCGAGGACGAGGGCCCAGGTGTTCCCGGTCAGCGCGTAGTCGTCGCCGTCGCCGGTTCCGGGCGTCGGGGCGGTCGCGCAGGTGATCTCCAAGGTCAGCAGCTCTCTCTGTTCGAGTCCCCGATTCGGGGAAGCCGGGTCAGGCCAGCATGAGCGGGCCATCCCACTGGACTTGACGGCTGGTGGGATGGCGGTGGGTGGCCAACGCGAGGGCCGCTCCGGTCCGGCCGGTGAGGAAGCCGGTGCCCGGCTTCGCGTCGTGGAAGGTGGCGGCGGTGAGCTGGGCGGCCACGTCAGCGAGACCGCTGTGGTTCAGGCGGACGGCCACCTCAAGGACTCCGGCACTGCCGTGGCAGAGCCCCGGGCCGGTGGTGTCCCAGGTGCCGGGGCAACGGCGGGCGAGGGTGTCGAGGGCCTGGCGGGCCAAGGCGAGGAGGACGGGGTCAGCGAGTGCGCGGCCGGTGTGGTGGAGCGCGGCAGCGATGCCAGGAGTGCCGTAACACCAGGCGTCGCGGCGTCCCGGGGCGGAGCCCAGCTGCTCGGGGTCCGGCGGGTGCGAGAGTTCGTCGCCGCTGACGTACGGCGGCCACGACGGGCCGGGGGTCGCCCACGTGAGGAGCCAGTGAGCCGCGGTGGCGACAGCCTTCTCCTGATCCGGGACAGAGTTGCCGGCCTGGTGCGCGAGGGCGAGGAGGGAAAGGGGTCCGGCGATGCCGTGCGCGGCCCCGGTGTTCGCGGTGCCGGAGGGAGGCAGGGCGCCGGGGACGGCGAGCGCGTGGTCCTCGGCGCGGACCCACCATCCGGGGCGGCCCAAGTCGTCGGTGGTGGTGATCAGGGCGGTGAGAGTGGTGAGGGCAGCGGTCAGCCCCGGCCCGGCCTGCGGGATGCCGAGCTGTACGGCGGCCAGCAGCGCGCGGCCGATCCCGGCCAGGCCCTTGATGGTGTCGTAGACGCCCCACACCGTTCCGGCCGGGCCCGCGTGGACCCGGTTGGCGTGGTGTTCGGCTAGGCCCTGGGCACGGGCGGAGAGCCAGGCGGCGGCCCGGCCGAGGGCTTCGTGCTGGCGCCGGTGGTCCGGGAGGTAGGCACTGCCGTAGATAAGGGAGGCGGCCAGGGCGCCGGGACCGGAGTAGATGCCGTCCGGGTGAGAGCCCGCGACGGCGCGGGCGGCGGCGTCCCAGTGCTGGTCGGCGGCGTCGATCAGGGCGGTGTCGCCATCGGCCAGGACGGCGAGGAAGAGCGCGGTGCCGGGCAGGCCGTCAGCGAGGGTGGCGGCGGCGCCCGGGGTCAGGCCGGCGGCCGCCTGCTCCGGGTCGATGACGGCGGCCACGGTCTCCTCGACCAGCACCAAGGGGTCAGGCATGGCGGGCGAGGTCGGCGGTACGCAGGAGATCGGTGGCGAGGGAGCGGGCCACCTGCTCGCGGTCGCGGTCGGTGCCGAGGAGGCGGTTGCAGTGCATGTGGATGAGGTCGGAGGCGCACAGCGGCGCCACCTCGTCCGCCAGGTGCGGCCGATAGGCGGTCAGGGCGTCCAGCAGGGTGTTCCACGGACCGGTGAGGTCGTCGGGAACGGCGGCCGTCCGGCACTCGGCCCGCAGGCCCTCGCGGCGGCGGCGCAGGTCGACCGCGAGGGGGTGGGGGCGGGCGGCGGTGGGGGTGTTGAGGGTGCGGGCGATGGCGGCGGCGATGTGGGCGGCGAGGATGAGCCGCTGGTCGTCGCCCAGGACGAGGGCGGCGCGGGAGAGCGCGGAGTCGGCGGCGAACACCCTCTCCGCCGCGCCGATTGCGCCCGGCCCGCCGTAGCGCTGGGTCTCCTGCTGGTACGGCGCGGCGGAGAGGCGGCCGGTGGTCAGGTGCCTCTCGGCCAGCAGCTCGGCGAGGCCGGTGAGACCCTGCTGAACCTCGGCCAGCAGCTCGGGGGCGCCGTGGTAGCGCAGGCGGAGGTGCGGGCCGAGGTCGGGGGTGGTGTACCGCAGCCAGTAGGACAGGGCGGCTGGGTACGACGGGAGTTCGGTGAGGATCGCATCCTGGTGCCGCACTGCGGCGGGGAGGGCGAGGGAGAGCCAGGTGTCACCGGGGAGGTGGGTGTCGGCGGCCCGGGCCCGTGCGGCCGCGCGCGGGTCGAGCGGCTCCAGCTGCTCGACCCGCTGCTGTTGGCGCAGGGCGATGACGAGTTCGAGGTGGTGGCGGCCGTCGAGGCCGGTGACCGGCGGCTGGCCCGGCAGTACCTCGCTGACGGCTCGGCAGCCGCGGCGGACGCTTCGTCGCAGCAGCTCGCGGTGGTCCGGGTCGGCCAGGTCGATGGGCAGGTGCCGGTCGCTCTCCTCGATCACCACCTGCTGCGGCACCGGCATGGTGGTGCGCGACAGCCAGTTGTCCAGGTGGGCGTGCCAGCGGTCGCGGTGGTCGACCAGCTCGTGGAGGTCCTGGGGCAGGAGCCAGCGCTGGGGGGCGAGGACGGTGGAGCGGTAGGTGACGCGCGGGGTGTAGGGGGCGAGGGCGGCGGGGCCCCAGGACCAGGGGTGCCAGGGCCGTTCGTCCGCGTGGCCGATCAGGTGGAGGAGTTGGGCAGCAGGGGGAAGGAGCGCGCGGGTGATCCGGCTGAGCAGCACGGGGCGGACCGTGCGACCGAGGGTGGTGGAGTAGAGGGTGAGGTGTCCGGCCGGCGTCGTGGTGATGTGCAGGGTGCGGGGGTCGAGGTCCCGGGAGTCGGTGAGGGGCAGGCCCAAGGGAATGCGGTACGCCGCACGTCCGCTCTCGACCGCCAGCGCCCCGGTGCTGGCGGTGAGGGGACGGCAGACGATCTCGGCGAGCACCGGGTCAGCGCCGGCCTGCTGCTCGGGGGCGAGGCTGGGCAGGTATCGGGCCAGGCGTCCGGCGGCCGACCCGGCGTCTTGCGCGGCGTGGGTGCCGATGGCCAGGGCGAGGCGGCCGTCGCCGTCTTCGCGGACCCCTACGTGGGCCTCGGCCGTGCGTGGTGGCCGCCCGTCGCCGTGGTGGGCCAGCGCGTCCACCATCTCCTCGGTCAGCTCCACCTGCTCGCCCTGCGCGGTCGCGGTGAGGAGCATCCCGAGGAGGAGTTGGATGCGGCGGTCGTCCAGATCGGAACGGGCACCGATCGCGTCCTCCGGCCCCGCTGGCCCGATCCCGGTGGCCGGGTCAACCGCTTCGAGCAGCGGAACGAGGCGGTGAGGGCCGTACGCCTCCCGGAACTTCGCGGTCCAGGTCTGCAAAGGCGCCGTGCGGTGGCCGATGCGCCAAAGGGTGTTGACGGCCCGCGCCGCCTCCCAGCCCACCGTGGCCGGGAGGCGCAGGTCGGCCTCGGCGATGGTGTCGCAGGTCAGCGGCCGGTCGGTGGGGTGGATCGCGTCGGCCGCGCGGCGGGCGGCGTGCAGGAGGTGCAGGCGCTCCGGGGCGCCGGGCCGGTGGTGGTCCGCGTCGGCGAGTAGCGCGCGCAGGTCGGCGAGTTCGGCGCGCAGGCCGGCGGCCGGGGGGAGCTTCGCGGCGAGGTGGCCGAGGGGGTCGTCGGCCGGGTCGGCGGGCAGGAGGTCGGTCAGGAGCAGGCCGGTGCGGACCAGCGCGGTGATTGCGGCCCGCACCTGGGCGTCGTCGGCGGCGGGCCAGCGGTCGAGCGCCGCGCTGACGATCCGTCCGGCCGGGGCGCCGCCGGTACGGCAGCACTCGCGCATCAGCCAGCTGGACACCTCGGTCACCCGGGCCGTGCCCAGCTGCGCAGTGCCGTCCGGTCCCGGGTGCTCGGCCTCCAACACGGTGCCGCGCTGCATCGCGGTCAGGTTGGCGAAGAGGCGGAGGTGATCGAGGGCGTTCGGCAGGTCGAGGGCACGGTCGGCGACGGCGGCGAGCCAGGCCGGGTTGGGGAGGGTGATGCAGCGGTGCTCCTCGCCCAGCAGCAGGAGTGGTTGCCCAGCGGTGAGGTGGGCGGTGGTAGCGGCGGCCCAGACGCCGTTGGGGGTGGTGCGGGTGCGGGCACGCAGGTCGTAGGCGGCCCGAGCGAGTTCGCCGCCGGGTGCGCCGTCGAGGTCGCGGGAGGCGAGGAACAGCCCCTCGGCGGTCAGCTCGCCGCCGGCCTTTGTGCTGTCGGCTGCCAGGAGCGGGAGGCGGGCGAGTGCCACCAGATCGGGTACGAGACGGCTGCGCACGGGCGGTTCCCCCTTGGTCGAACGGCCGGGTGGGCGACACCAGAGCCGCCGGTGTCGCCCACCCGTTGTGCTGCTACAGCTGGCCCGGGATCAGGCAGCCGCTGGTCGGTCCGGCCGGGGGCGATTCCCCGCAGCCGTCACCGGTGGTGTCGCCCTCGGTGTCCGCGTAGTTATCGCGCACAGCGGTCAGCGGCGTGTTCTTCGCGTCGAGCGCGAAGGCATCCAGCAGTGCTTTGCTCATGTGCGTCCTCCTTCCATCGTCCGGGTGGGGATGGTGCGCCCGGACCGTGCGGGTCCGGGAGTGTGGGTGGCCGTCAGTCCTTCGGCCAGGTGAGGACCATCGGCGCGCCGGGTCGCTCCAGGGCCCGGCCGGGGGCCATGGTCGCGGGGTCGGTGCCGTGGTCGTAAACGTGGAGGACGGGGCCGGGGCGTCCCCGGTGGTCCCGGTCCCACTCCCGCAGGCTCTCCACCAGGGCCTCGGCCAAGCTGGCGTCCTCCCCGTGGAGGATCACGCCGTACTCGTACCGGTCGCTGTGCCCGAGGACCGGACGCATCGTCACGTAAGCCGCGGTGGTGGAGTCGACGTTCCAGGTGAGCGGGGTGCCGCCGGGCAGCGCCCGCAGGGCGGAGGTCCGTGGGTCGGCCAGCAGGGTGCCGTAGGCGTCGAGGACGGTGGCGAACCACAGGTCGATCACCGGCCGGGTGCCCTCGCTCGTGCCCACTTCGACCCCGGACCAGCACGGCGTGCCGGTGGTACCAAGAGCCTTCGTCAGGGCCTCGATGTCGAGCTGCTGGGTGCCGTCGACCCGGACGCGGGCGCCGGGGGTCAGCGCGTGCATCTGGGTGGAGCTCGCCGCCTCCCCGCGCATCGCCACAAAGCCGCAGGGGAGCCAGCCGCCGCCGGAGTAGTGTCCTAGGCCGTCCGGGGTGAGGGCGACGAGGCGGCCGAGGCCGCGCACGCGCAGAGGGACGACGAGGACGCCGTTGGGGGCGAGCTGGTCCAGCCAGGTCTGCTCGATCGCGGCCGCCTGCACGGTCACCTCGATCCGGTCGTACGGGGCCGCGTCGGGGACACCGTGGGCACCATCGCCGGTGATGATGCGGACGGAGTCCTCCAGACCGGCGGACCGCAGGCAGCGGTGGGCGCGCTCGGTCACCACGGGGTCGATGTCGATGCTGGTCACCGCGCCTGCGTCGCCGACGAGTTGGTGGAGGAGGGCGGCGTTGTAGCCGCCGGAGCCGATCTCCAGCACCGCGTTGCCCGGCTGGGGCCGCAGGTACTCCAGCATCTGCGCGACCAGCCACGGCGCACTGACGGAGCTGAGCAATCGGCCGTCACCATCGCGGTCGGTGGGGTGGTAGTCGTCCTTGTACGCCTCGCTCAACTCGACGTCTTGCACGAAGAGGTGGCGGGGGGTAGCCCGGAACGCGGCTGCGATCGTGGCGCTGGTGATCCTGCCCGCCTGCTCCAGCTGGGAGACCAGGTGGTTGTTCAGCTCGGCCGCCTCGGCGGCCAGATCTGTGACATCTCGGTCACTGACGGTCTTCATGCTGGGGAGCTTAGACACCGGCGGTCCCTCGGGGGGCAGCGTCACGCGAGGTCAACACAGCTGTTGGCTCCCAGGGCGATTAGTAGTGGAGAGAGTGCTCACCGTAATCAGCAGTCCGCACCCCGTTCTCCAGGGTTTCCGGCCAATCGCCGACTGCGCCGGGGCGCAGGTCCAGGGCATCGCCGCGTTCACCCGATCCGGCACCTGACCCGCACTGACCCGCCAGGGTGGCCGTGACCAGTGACGAGGAAGTCTCGGCGCCGGGCGCAACCGGAACCGTGGCAACGGCCGAATCTCGACACCACGATTCGGGGAAGCGGCCGTGCTGCTGGCCGGGCGCAACCACCCCCCTTATCCAGCGGCGGGACCGGTATCTGGGATCTGCTGTTCCACCTCATCGAACTCCCCGTCTGCGGCGCCGGCCTGGAACGCCTCCCACTCGCTGGGGGTGTAGACGAGGAACGGGGCGTCGTGGTCCGCCCCGTGGCGCATCACCACGTTGCCGGTACCGTCCTTCGGGAACGCCACCTGTGGCCCCTCGGTGTCGCCGGGGGCGCCGTACCAGGTGAGGCCGATCAGCT
Organism: Kitasatospora sp. NPDC093550; assembly: GCF_044764985.1. Taxonomy (NCBI): domain Bacteria; kingdom Bacillati; phylum Actinomycetota; class Actinomycetes; order Kitasatosporales; family Streptomycetaceae; genus Kitasatospora; species Kitasatospora sp. NPDC093550. The sequence goes on along the minus strand of NZ_JBIWJF010000044.1, from coordinate 20,689 downwards.
CCTCCCGTGTGTACTTGGGCTTCGCCACCGGCGTGCCCTCGGCCGGGGTGTTCTCCGACATCTCGCCTTCCTCCAACTTGACGGTGGCCGACTACCGGCCGGCCCCAGATGGTGGTGGTCGGCGAAGTCGTCGGCACCCGCCGCATCCTCGCAGACGACGGCTCGGCCGTGGCCAGGGGTTGCGCGGATCTGACCGCTCGCGCCAGCAGCGGACCCGGCGCGTCAACCGTCCTGCTCCAGCTGATCGAGTAGGTCTAGAACGAGGGCGTGGTAGCGGAGGGGCAGGCTGAGGGCTCGCAGGGCCTCGGCCGCCTCCTTCGGTTCACGGTTGGTTAGGGCGTTGGTGGTGCGCATGGCCGCCTCCGTGGACAGCTTCCCGGGCGCGTCGTATGCGCCGCGTCGGGCTCTGGAGCGGCGCCTGTCGACCTTTGCCGTCGCCGCCGCCTCCGGCGCGAGGCAGGGGGTGCAGTCGACGGTGGAGCACCCGGGTTTCTCCCTGTCGGTGGGGATGATGATGAAGCCGCAGCGGGTCCGCTCGTCCTGCGCCGCGTGCGTCGCCGCGTGGCTGCTGGGCGCGATCACCCGCTTCGGCCACTCCTTCAACTCCTCCGCCCGCTGCCGGTTCAGCCGGGCGATGCCGGGGGAGTCCGGCCAGATTTCGCAGGTGCAGTCGGGTGGATGGCCGAGCCTCATCGGGGCGGATTCTCCAAGCGCCGGGCGCCTTCCCCAATTTCGGGAAGGCGGGCCCGGGGCGGTCAGGGGTCGGGTGGGGGGAAGCCGTAGGTCGGCAAGTCGGCGATGCGGACCGTGCAGTAGGTGGAGGTGCCGTCCGGGTGGTGCGTACGGCGGTAGAGGTAGGACGTGGTGCTGCCCGGCGCCGTGGCCACCCCGTCCACCGTGATCGGCTCGCCGAGGACGACGGCGAGGAGCGCGGCGTCCAGCTCCTCGGTGTCCTCGCCCGGGTCCGCCGGCCTGCGGTGCCTGCCCATTGCCCTGGCCTCCCTGTCGGCTCCTCACGGCCGCAACGACCGGCCGGGCGGTGGGGTGGCGGCCGCCCGGCCGTACGGCTCACTGGCCGTTGGAGGTGGGACGGACGGCGGAGGGGGTGTCGAACGCCTCAGCCACACTCAGCCACCGCTCGGTGGGCTCGTGGCGGAGGAAGTCGGCGGTGCGGCGGGCGGCCGCAAGGCCGCCCGAGCGCTGCCGTACCCGGCCTTGCGTCTGGGCAGCGGCGGCTGAGCCGCGGTGGTCTCGTCCTCGCTGGCGGTCTGGTCGGTCGTCACGGCGTCCTCATCTCGGTGTACGGCGGGCGGTGCCACGGGCGCTGGTGCAGGGGGATCGGCTCCCGGGTCGGGCGCGGGTCGGCCGGGGGCGGAGCGAGAAAGAGGGAGCCGCCAGCCCAGGTGGCAACCGGGCTGTGGGCAGCGGCGGGCCTGGCGGGGACGTCGGGGATGAGGATGCCGGGGTACTCCTCCTCCATGCGACTCCGTGCCCTGCGCCGACCCGGGGCGGGCAGCGGGTCCGCGCGAGCCGGACGCGGGGACACCTGCGGGCGACGGTCCGCCATCCCGGTCCAGGCGCCCGGCCGCCACACCCGGCCCTCCCCTTCGGTCACGATGCCGCCGCCCGGTCCAGGTCGGGGGCGCCGAGGTCGACCATCGGCACCGTGCTGGTCACCACCTGAACCCGGTGGCGGAGGGCGTAGGAGGCGAGGGCCAGCGACACCTTCGGCTCCGCACGCTGGGCGTGCCGGGCGGTGGCGGCCAGGTGGTGGAGCAGCGGCGGGGTGATCCGCATCCGGCCTTGCAGAAGCCGGAGGCGGTCCGGGCCGTGCTCGGCCACCAGCCGGGCAGCGTTGACGAAGTCCGGCTTCTCCACCAGACGGGTCATGGTTAGCACGGGGCCTGTGCCGGAGCAGATGACGACGCCGTGGGTGGAGGCGCGGTGGATGTCGAAGGGGGAGGTGAGGACGGCCGGGTGCTCAGGGTCGGTGGCGTCGACCAGCTCCGCCAGGGCCCGGTGCTCCGGGTCGACGTTGTCGGAGAAGACGAGTGCGAAGTTGCCGGTGCGCAGGTGCTCGGAGCCGTTGAGGGCGGAGGTGACATCGGCGTACTGCCCGTGCTGCGCAATGAAGTCCACGTGGAGGAGCGGCTGCTGGCCGCCGGGCTGCTGGGCCAGCTGCCGGTAGCGGGAAGTGCCGCCTGGGCCGAAGACCTGGTTGCTCCAGTCGGCGAGGCCGGCGTAGTAGGGATGGTGGACGACAACGGCCCGCCGGGCGCCGCCCGTCTCCGCCTCTTGGAGGACATGGACGATGCCGGGCCGTCCCTCGACCGGGCGAAACTCCTTCGGCATGAACGTGGACCACCCCGCCACCCTGGTGCCCAGTCCTCCGGCGGCGATGACCACGGCGGTGCTGCGCTGCGTCTTCATCAGATCGTCTCCGTCGACGAGTTGGAGGGGAGTACGGTGCCGGGATGCATACGCGAGTGACCGGCGTGGCCGTGAACAGTGATGGGCAGCTGCTGCTGCTGAACCAGGACACCGAGGGCGAGCGGACGTGGTCCCTGCCCGGTGGGAAAGTCGAGGACGGCGAGACCCTGGAAGAGGCACTCCGGCGGGAGATTCTGGAGGAAACCGGCCTGGAGGCGGAGGTCGGCACCCTCCTGTACGTCTGCGACGTCGTGGCGGCGCATGTCGTCCACATCTCCTTCGAGATCAAGGTGGTCGGGGGGCAGATCGGGCAGGTGAAGGAGGGCGCAGACACTCGCCCGATTCGTGGCGTGGAGTGGGTGGCGCTGGACGACCTGCCCGCCCTCGGCTTCACCGAGAAGTTCGTCCAGCTGGCCCGCGACGGCTGGCCGGGTGCCGGTTCCTACATGGGCCCGAAGTCGGCCATCGGCCTCTGACCGCTGCTACTCCTCGCTCTCCCCGGCCCCCGCTTCGGGGCTGGTGAGAGCGTTGACGAGGGCGCGGTCGAGGTAGCCGAGGGGGAAGCCAGTGGGGTCGAGGGAGTTGACCCACTCCCCGACGCGCGTCGCCAGTTCCCACGCCCCGATCTCGTCCGCCGCCCTGATACTCGGGTCACGCACCAGACGGACGCCGACACCGCGTGAGGCACCGAGGAGGAAGCGCGAGCGGCCCTCCGCCACCGCCTCCCGCGTCGCGGGGGTGTTCCAGGCGGCGCCGACCAGGTGACGGCGAAGCGGGAGTTCGAGGCCGGCGGCCTCCCCCGCGTCTGGGCCGTCCTGGCACCACACCTGCACGTTGCCGACCAGGTGGTGGATGTCCCCGGGCTCGCGGCCGGGCTCGACCACCGAAGTGGCGTCGCCGAAGCGGTAATCGGAGTTGTAGACGGCGGTCACGGTCGCCGCGGCTTCCAGAACCTCGGCCCGGGTGGGGAGTCGGGCACCGTGCCAGGCGGCGAGAGCGGCGGCGCCGAGCCAGGTGACCCAGTAGGCCGGGTGGTGCTCGTACCCCGGTGTCGGGCGCCAGCGGCCGTCCGGGTCGCGGTGGAGGCGGCCACCGCGCTGCATCCTCATCGGGATGACGAACAGGTTGACGCCGTCGCGGGCGTTGTCCATCCCCGCCTCGCTGAGGATGTTCAGGAGTTCGGCCATCTCCTCGTTGCTGACCAGGTGGGTGCGCCACATCACCGTGCTGCCCCCGACCGCCGGGCGGTAGTTGGCCGGGCCCGGCCGCCGCTCCGTCCCCTGCGCCGTCCCGCCCTGGGGGCGGGGCACCGACGCGGCGGGCTCGCGCACCTCGTACAGGTCGTCGCCGGTGAGCCAGTGGCGGGCGTTGTCGACCACCTGCTGCTCCATCACGTTGCCCGCGCGGGCCAGGGTTTCGGCGACGTGGTGGGGGACGAGGGCTGCGGTGCGCGTGTCCAGCTCGGCGACCAGCTCGCTCTTGTGCTGCCCGGTGGCGAAGGTGGTGTCCGCGCCGCGGGCGCCGGCCTGCGGCCGGGCCGGGGCGGGCTTGGCGGTCAGGGGAATGTCGAGGTAGTCGGCGAGGTTGGCGCGGACCGCCTCGGGGGCCAGGACGTGCCGCTCGTACGCGAGGTGGGCGTAGGGGCGGCCGATACCGCCGACGTCCTTCCTGACCGCGTGGGAGAGCAGGAGGGAGTTGAGGGCGATGAGGCGGCCGAGGGCGGCAGCGGGCTCCGGATCGTCCTCGGGAAGGAGCTCGGCCCAGGGGGCCCACTGGGCGGACTTCCGCGCCGCGCTGCTCAGCATTTCGTAGCGGCTGGCGTAGTGCCAGCGCTCGAAGAGGTTGCCGCGCGCGAAGCTGCTGGCGATGCCGAGGGGGGCGCGGGAGAGGACGAGGATTGGCGAGTTGGGGAGGAGGTTGGTGACGGCTCCGGTGGCGAACCAAAGGTTCGTCTCCTTCACCATGTGGCGCCGGTCGGGGTCGTAGAGGTCGGCGAGGGCGCAGGCGAGGTGGTGGGCGGGCAAGCCGGGGAGGTCGGCGTCGGCCGGGCCGGGCAGGCGGCGGTTGTTGGGGGAGAGGGGGTGGTGTGCGCCTAACTGCTGCCGGAACGGCTCGTTGTGCTGCGGCAGCCAGGGGCGCAGGGTGTCGGAGCACCAGTTGCTCCCGACTCGCTCGAAGGTGCCGAGGGTGAGGAGCGGGGCCGCCTTCGGATCGAACAGGGCGGCGACGTGCTCGGCGATGTCCACGGCGCTGCGCGCCGGGTCTTCCCAGTCCTGCTCGGTGTCGCTCCACGTCTGCGTACTCACCCTGGTCTCCAATTCTATTCCCTCGATGGCGGGTTGATGGTTCGCCCCGGGCGCCGGCCTGCCTCGCCCTTGGAGGCCAGCACCCGGGGAGCTGGTGGTGCCGCCGCCCGGGTCCGCGTGGGATTCGCGGGCTGGGCGGCGGCGGTGCCGCGCCTTCGTGGGCCACTCAGCTGGACCCGGGCGCGGCGGTCTGTGGCGGGCCCGCCCCCGCCATCCCCGCCTGCCCCGCACGCGGTCTCCCGGTCGCGTGCGGGGGGGTCGGCGGGGGCGGGCCCGTGGTGGCCACCCGGGGCGCGAGGGGGGAGGCGCACGCCGGGTGGCGTGCCCCGGCGGCCGGGGTCGGGCCGGGGCGGTCGGTGGTGGTCTAGGCGGCAGCCGCGTTCCCGCCTCCGTCGTGCAGCTCACGGCGGGCGGCGCGGAGGGCGGAGGCGAGGTTGCGGGCGTGGGTGAGGGCGCCGGTGCCGTCCGGCTCGACCAGCCAGCGGCGCCCGTTCACCGGCCCCTTCCCCGGTGGGGGGCTGCTCAGGACCGGAAGGACGCCCTGGGCGGGTGCGCCGGTCAGGAGATCGGACTCGCGCATCTCCCAGAAGGCAGTGGAGGAGGGGACCAGGAATTCCACGCAGCTGCCCAGCTCGTCGGAGATCACGGGGCCGACCGGTCCGGTCTCCTGCTCCACCTGGTGCAGCTGGCCGAGGGCGGCGATGCCGAGGCGGTGGTTGGTGATCCGCACGAGGTAGAACGTGACCCCTACCCGGATGTCCGCGAGTTCGTAGCGGGTCCAGGCGGCGATCACGGCGCGGTGGTCGTGGTTGGCCCGGGCGAGCCAGTGTGCACCGAGGACGTACGGCGGGGGAGCACCGCGCCTCACGGACATCTGGCTCTCGCTGCCCGTGCTCGCGGCTCTGGCGTGCTTCGCCATCTTCCCCGCTCCTCCCGTCCGTACGTCCTCGGTGCTGTCCCCCGTGGGTGGGTGGCCGCACCGGTTCGGCCACCCACCCCGGCACCTGCGCCGCCCCGGAAAGGGGCGCTGAGTGAGGCGCCTGGGCGCCGCCGGACCCGCGCTCGCTGTCCATCTGGTTGCGAGGCCGGCGGTCTGTGCTCGGGCCGCACGCCGTTGTGCGGCCCGCTGGCACCCCGCCCCCTCCGTCGGCCCGATTTCACGGAAGGGGCCGGAGTTGTGCCGGGGGCGGGGATGCCGGGTTGCCCGCCCCCGGGATCGCAGGGCGGGGTTTGGTTCCGGCGGCACCCCGTGTTCCGTAGCAGGGTGCCGCCGGAGGTCTATGCGGCGGCGGTTATCGGTCGGGCGCCGATGGTGCCGACGGTGACGGCCGGGCGGGCGTCCGCGATGCGGGCGGCGAGGGCGACGGTGTTCACCGGCCGCACCGGTTCCGGATCTGAGGAGCTGCCAGCCGCGGTGCTCTCCTCCTCCTGGTCCTTGTCGACGGGGAGCAGTGCGGCGATGTCCATCTCGAACCAGGAGATCCGAGTGCCGGCCTCCAAGTCCCGCTCGCTCCCGTGGTCGGCGGCCAGGCGGGAGATGATGAGCAACCCCCGGCCGCCCTCCCATGCCAACCTTCTCCCCTGCATCCGCACGGCCGGGAGGGCCGGGTCCGTCACCTCCACCCGCAACCGTCCGCCGTCCGCGACGGAGGCCCAGATCCCGAGGTCGTGCCCCTGCCGCTTCCGGCAGCCGTGGAGATAGCCGTTGGTGACCAGCTCGGACAGCATCAGCCCCAGGTTCTCGCCCTCCTCCTCTGTGAGACCGAGGGAGAGGGCGAGGAGCGGGACAACGGTCCGCCGGACCATCCCAACTGCTTCGGGAGAAGCGGGAATTGTGAAGTCGATGAGAGGCATGACAGTTCCTCCGGGTGTGCCGCTACGGACGGCATTGGGGGTGGTTCCGGGGAAGCGGCCGTGGCGGTCGCACGCATGTCAGGGCCCGGCCGAGAGCGACACGGCGGCGAGCTGGTCTGACGGTGAATCAAGATCACTGTGAGCAGGCAACACTGGCGAACTGTCTCCGCAACCACCAACTCGTTGCGTGCAGTTCGTTACACACAGCATGGCCTCTGGTGCGATCCGGCGCAACCACTTCGGCCATCTGTGCAAGCTTGCACAGTCGCACGCAATGTCGAGGCATATGCCGTTTGAAGGCGGTAGCGCGCACCGCCAGCGGCCAGGCACACTGTGCTGACGATCGACACAGGAGGGGCGAAGGTGGCATTCCAGCGGACCGTGAGGCGCATCCAGCTGGGCAACGAGTTCCGTCGCATCCGCGAGGAGCGTGGGCTTCTGCCCGAGGACGTGGCCAAGGCCCTGCCGAACTGGAGCGTCTACAAGATCAGCCGCGCCGAGAATGCGAAGGGCGCGGTCAAGGTCGAGCACGCCGCCGAACTCCTCGACTTCCTCGGGGTGGACGACGGCCAGAGGGCTGGCCTTCTCGACATCGCGAAGAACGCCCCGAAGCAGGGCTGGTGGCTGCCGTACACCGGCGTGGTCGACGAGCAGACCGTCGACCTGGCCTCGCTGGAGAGCGAAGCTTCGGTGATCAAGACCTACCAGCCGTTCTTCATCCCGGGGTTGTTCCAGACGCCCGACTACGCGCGGGCGATCTTCACCGAGCTGGGCGGGTTCTCAGACGAGGAGGCACAGCGCCGGGTCGATGTGCGGATGGCACGGCAGGCCGTCCTGACGCGCCCGAGGCCGCCGGAGATCTGGGCTGTGATCCACGAGGCCGCGCTGAGCGTCAAGGGTGGCGGCCCAGACGTCATGCGGGCGCAGATGGACCGGCTGATACAGGTCGCGCGCTTCCCCAACGTCAACATCCAGATCATGCCTTCAGGCTGCGCGCTGAATCCGGCGATGAACGGCGCGCTGACCATCCTCGGATTTCCCTACGACCCTCCGCTCGACGTCGCCCTCGTCGTGGCGCAACAGACCGAGGTGTGGATTGAAGAGCGGCGGGCGGTAGCGGAGTTCCACGGGACTTTCCAGAAGATCACGGCCGAGGCCCTTCCTCTGGACAACTCACTCGCATTCATCACCGAGAAGAGAGACAAGATCAAGTGAGCACCTACTACCCAAACATTGCCGAACTCGGCGTCACCATGCGGAAGTCGAGCTACAGCAACCAGGGCGCCGACTGCGTCGAGACCGCTGGCCTGGATGGCGAGGTGGTTGTGGCGGACAGCAAAAACCCGACTGGCCCGGGCCACCGTCACCAGCCACAGGCGTGGGCGGCATTCGCCCGGGCAGTTGGCACCGGCACCCTGGTCCCCGTCACGGCTTGACCCGCAGTTCCGGCACTTCCGTAGCGTGCCGGCCTGCCAAGCTCATTCATGGGTTCCGAGCCGGGGCCCGGTAAATCGGAACACACCTGTGGCCCCGTCGCTTCCGTAGGGCGCCGGGGCCACAGGTGTGCGGTTGTTGATCGTACGCATCGGCCCCGACACGGCGCTACGGAAGATTCCACCCGTTCCGCTGGAGGTAGCGCACCTAGTGCAGTGGCGGGGCTGGTGTTTCTGGTGAGGCGGTATGCACCGGATCTGTCGCTCCGCGGTATGCCGCACTTCGTGACTTCTCCGCCCCCCGAGATCCAGCACAGGGTGTTACGCCTTGCTGGGGCCCGGGGCCCTGCTGCACTACCGCCTTCGTGAGCACCTGTTCGGCGCGGTCGAGCGTCAGCCGCATCGCACCGAACCGCCCCACCGCGTATCCCGCCAGATACCCGTGCAGGTGCAGCTGCTCGACTGCCTGAACCCCAGCGTCAGCGTCCGGTGTGTCGGCCGGCGGGACCAGGGCGTGCAGCTCCTCCTGCCACTCCCACCCGAGATCGCGGAGTACGGTGCGGGCCTCCTCTTGCTCCCAGCCGCTTCGAGCGACCAGACCGTACCGCGGGTCGGCGTCGAAGACGATGTTCGGGTTCGGCATCATCATGCGGAGCCTCCGGCGGTAGTTGCGGTTGACCGGTCGGCAGGGGCCTCGCCCCAGGCGGCGAGCTGGAAGCGCGCGGGGCGGTCTTCGTGCCGTCCAAGGCGGCACTCGTCGCCGGCCTTGCCGAGGGCCTTGTTCATGCGGCTGAGGAACCGGTCGTACTGCTCGTGCCAGACGACGGTGGAGCCCGCGTCGGCGTAAGCGTCATCCCGGGCGAAGGCCAAGGCGGCGACCTCGTAGCCCAGGCCCTCGTGCTTCTTCCAGCAGGGTGGGATTACGTCCTGCGGCTGCCAGGCGTACGCCTCGTTCAGCCAGCGGCACACCGCGTCCAGCCACTCGGGCATCGGCTCGATCAGCTCCGCGGGTAGGGCACCGAGGTCCCACGGAGGGGGGCCGTCGACCACGGACTCCTCCGTGCTCCGTTCCGCGATGTACTCCAGGATCAGCGCGGGCGGCTCGGGGAAGGGCTTGAACTGCGCGAGCGGATTCACGCGGCGGCTCCCCGCTCGGCCCAGGTCGCGGCATGGGCCTTGGCCTGCTTCTTCTTTGCTGCGGACCGCCGACGGCGCTCCGTCTCGTTTGCGGCACGCAACTGGTGGACATGAGCTTCGATCTCGGGCCAGGACTCCCAGGTCCACATGCCGTCGAAGCGGGTGATCACCGGGGGCAGGTTGTCGGCGAGTACGAGGGCGTGGCCTTCCGCCAGCGCCCTGATTTCGTCACCCCGCAGAACCGGCTCCAGTGCCATGTGGGTGGCGGTCGAGTGGCTCCCGCGGTCTCCGCCGCTGGTCGTCTTCGTGGTGCGCTCGCGTTCGACCTGTCCGCACAGGTCGGACAGGTCCTTGAGGAAGCCGGGGTCCTTCGACCCGCCGAACACGACGACGTTGTTGGTGAACGAGGCCAGCTCGTTCGCGGTGTCCTCGCCGAACCGGGCGCGGGCCGACGCCCAGCCCTGGAGGCCGATGATCACGGTGAGTCCGCGACCTCGGCCATCGGCAACGCGCTGCCGCAAGGAGGGGATTGGGGCGATGTTCGGTGCTTCGTCCAGCGCTCCGAGGAGGGGCGGGTCGAGTCGGCCGGCGGCGGAGGCGATGGCGTGGGCCTCGGCGATGTCGAGCAGGTCCTCCGTGATCGCGGTGGTCAGCGGAGCGACGCTGTTGACCTCGGAGTCCTTGCCGAGCAGGTAGATGGTGCCGCTCGCGTCGAGGAGTTCGGTGAAGTCCGTGGGAGCCTCGCCGTCTCCTAGCAGGGCCTGTACGACCGACTCGTGCATGAGCGGTTCGAGGGCCGCGTCCAGGGTGGAGGCGGTGTTGCCGACGGTCCGGCTGTCGCCGGTGGTGGCGGTTCGGAGCATGTCCGCCCAGCCGGGCCCGGCGCCCGGGTGGGCGTTGAGGATGCCGAGCGGCGCCGGGTCGGTGAGCTTCCGCGCCCACTTCAACACCCACTCCAGGCTCGCGCCGTCGAGGGCGGCGGCGTGGAAGTACGCGGCGAGGATCTTGGCGGCCTGGCCCCTGTAGAAGGCCGCGCCCTCGCTGGACTGCGCGGCGGCCCCCGGGGTACGCGAGCCGGCGACGAACGCCTTGGCCCGCATCATCGCGGTCTCGGTCTCGGCGGCGCCGGTGATCGGCGTCCACCGGAACCTTGGCAGGGAGGGCGCGATGTCCTGCGGGTCGAAGACGAAGACCGGCCTGTTGCCGGTGCGCCGGGCGTCGAGGGTCAGTTCGACCAGATCCGGCTTCGTGGAGGTGGCGAGGACCGGGCCGGGCCACCGGCGGATGGTCGGGGCGAAGAACCTGGTGGTCTTCCCGCTGCCCATGGGGCCGACGACCCTGCAAGCCTTGTCGGCACGGGAGAACAGGTCCAGGCCCTTCGGGCGCTGGGAGGTCCCCAGCGAGTAGCCGAAGTCGTGGGGGTCGAGACGGTGTTGCATGACGTGCTCCGAAGCGAGGGAGAGAGAAGGAGGGTCAGCGGGTGGCGGATCGTTTCTTCGCCAGATCCACCGCCGACCGGCGGCGCGGGCGGTCTTCACCGCTGGTGAGGGAGGGGCGGATCTCCGTGGCCTTGAGGACGGCTGCGGCCGACAACTGCCGCTTGAGCAGGGCCTTGGACGCGAATCCGGCGTTCCTCGCGGAACGCTTCATCAGCAGCCAGACGGTGGCCATGGTCACCGCGCACACGGCGGCGATGGCGTACAGGGCCACGGAGATCCCGTTGGGCATGATGTCCACTACGCGGCCTTCTGTCCGGCTCGGGCAGCGAGGTAGCGCATGCGCCGGCCGCAGAGCTGGGAGATTGCTGCGTCAGGCCCGGCACATCGTGGCGGCGCCGTGTGGAACGCCCCGTGCAGGTCTTCCGCCGCTCGCCAGAGGTGGGTGACGGCGGTACGGACGCGACCCCCGGCGGCGGAGTAGTCGCCGTGGTCGAGGACGGTGGCCAGCGTCTTCGCGCGCCGGGCGAGTTCGAGGGCATCAGCGTGCAGCTGGTCGATGTCTTCTCGCACCGCGCGCTGTTCTACCGGGGACGTAGCCCCAGCGGTGGTGGTCATGGAGTGCGTCCGTTCCGAATCCGCCAGGACGGGGCCGGCGGCGAAGAGGTGCCGGGAGCCGTTCATGCGGCTTCCGGGTAGCTGCTGGAGACGTCGGTCATCGACCCGGAGGAGAAGCACAGGTGCTGCTCGGCTTCGACCAGGAGGTGCTGAACGGCGGGGTAGATCACCTCTCCCACCACCCACAGCGCGATCCCGCGGCGCAGGCGGGTGATGTGATCCGCTGTCCAGGAGGGCAGCCCGAGTCTGGCCACGGTGGCTTCTGCTTCGGCCTTTTTCATCGAGTAAATGACCACGGTGTCGGCCATTTTCAGCGCGGCTTGCGTTTCCGGGGAGTCGTCAATATCCGACAGGTGGTGAACGATGAAGATGCACGACAGGCCCAGGCCGCGAGCGAACTTCAAGAACTTTTCGAGCAGGGCGGCCAATTGCGGAGTGCCGAGAATGTGCCACGCTTCTTCGGCGATGAGGATGCGCTTGCGCTGGCTGTAGCGGCGGCAGCCCGTTGCCGGGTTCGGACCGACCTCCCAGGCGCCGGAGTCCGTGTCGACCACGACGCGCTCGTGCTGGCTCGGCTCTGTCCCGCACTCGCACAGCGGTCGCAGCCAGACCTCTTCGAGGAACACCGAGATCACGGCGACCAGGATCGTCATCGCGACGCCGCCGGAGGGGACCTTGGTGAGGTCGAAGACGACCATGTCGGTGTCGAGGCCCACGCCGAGGCTGGTCGGCCCGTCGAGCATGCCGACGAGGTCCCCGGTCGAGTCCTGCTCGGTGCCGCACAGTCGGTCGAGGACGTAGGACGCTTCCAGTCCGTCAGCGAGGAGTTCGTCCCGGGTCCGCTGCTTGGCGAGGGCGTCGGACTCCTCGGGGGCTCGGAGGGCGGCGGCGACGTCCGCCAGTACGGGCGTGCGGCCGAGGGCGTCCGCCCGCTGGTGGGCTCGGCGGATGGCGATCCGCAGGGCGGAGCCGGCGAACTCGTCCAATGGCCTACCGAGGCCGAGTTCGACGATCGTCCTGACGAGTTCGACCTGTCGCTTGCCCGCGATGGCGGGGTCCATGGGGTTGATACAGGAGGCGCCGGTCCCGCCACCCGGGGCGAACTTCACCGGGGCCTTGCCGGTGAGCGAGCGGCCGAGCGCAGCCCATTCGCCCTCCTCCCTTTCCTTTTGCTCTTTCGTGTCAAGGACCACGACTTTCCGGCCGAGGCGAATTTGCCGGGCGGCGTACGTCTTGGTGAGAGAACTCTTCCCCCGGCCGGTGTCGCCCATGACGATCATGTTTCCGCCGGGAAGGCCGTCGCCGAATGCGGTGAAAGGGCAGTAGATAAATGCCTTTCCGGAATACAATTCGCGGCCGATGATCGCGCCTGCGCTGCCCAGGGTCGGCGGGGCCACCGGCAGGTACAGGGCCTGACTGGTGGTCGTCTCCGTGTAGAGCGGGCGGCGCACGGTCTGGTGCATCGGGGACAGCGGGGCGAAGGTGAGCAGGTCGGTCACTTGACGCCTCCGGCGAACGGCAGGGTGTTGGCGAAGGCACGGCCGTGTTCGAGGTCGAGCCACTCGATCCGCAGGCCGCCCGCGTTGCGGGCGCGCGAAGCCGTCGTCCGCTTGGTGCGCTCCAACTCCTCGGCGCTGCGGGCGGAGATGGTGATGTAGCCGACGACCGCGGAGCCGGCCGCGCCCGAGGCGGCCAGGGCCATGCCGCGCGAACCGGTGGCGCTCGCCGCAATCTGGTCGCGGGGGTCAATGTTCTTGCCGCGCTGACGGTTTCGCTGCATCTCTGCCTGGTTGTTCGTGTCCTCCGACAACATCCTCTCCACGGCCTTGTCGTTCGGCTCCAGCTGCTGCGTGACGGAGAAGGTGCGGATCACGTCGGGCATCCCGATCAGCAGGGGCGACAAGAACCCGGGGCCGACCGGGGTGGTGGGCCAGGCCGCCACGTAGGCCGTCGCGTGGTACCAGCTCTCGGTGCTGCCCGCCGCGCGGGTAGCCAGGTACGTTCCGTTGCGGACGTCCACGTTGCGAGGGAAGGCGTGGGCCTGCGGCAGCTCGATGTCCCAGATCGCGTGGTCAGGGTCGTAACTGTTGCGAATGAGGGCCGTCAACCTGCCCTCGTCCAGCGGAGCGACCACCGACAGGTCGGCGTCCTCGGCACGGGACCACAGCTCGTCCAGGTACATCGCCATTGCGGCAGCGATCCCGTCGTCACCCGTTCCTCGCGCCGATCCTTCGGCAGCCAGGTCCCGGGTGAACTTCGCGTGGATGGTGATGTAGTACCGGTGCTCCTCCGCCGAGGTCGACACCGCGTTGGCCAGCACGTCGTAGGAGTCCTTGAGCCACTGAGGGGCGCTGGCCGTGGCAGCGGACTGGTCGCGCTGGGCGACGAACCGCTGATGGGCGTACGGGTCGGACTTCATCTGTCGGGCGAGGACCTGAATCCTCTTCACCGGGTGTTCCTCGACATTGCCGAACGCATCGAGCAACTCGCCCCAGCGCTCCAGTGCGACGACCTGTTCCCCAACGTCCTTGCCGCCCAGACCGGGCGAGGTGACCTCCAGCGCGGCGGTGACGCAGCCGGCCTGCGGCTGGAGGACGACGACGGCCTGCTGCCCGCGGACCGTGACCGGCACCCAGGTCATGCCCGCGATGCCCTCGGGCTCTGCCAGCGCGACATCCGGCGGTGTGCCGTCCCGGCGCACGCCCGCCTCGACGGCGGGCGACACCCAGACGCCGCCGGTACGGCGGAGCGCCTTGCGGTGGTAGCGGTTGATCCGCCACCAGCGGTAGATGGACCGCCGCTGAGAGGTGCCCTTCGGCCGGTAGGGGGCGTAGACGATCGCCAGGGCGATCAGGATCGGCACCACCAGGCCCGCCGCAGCAAGGGCCGTCGCGCCGCTGAACGCGAAGCCGAGCAGGAGGCCGGTCACGGCGCCGCTGCCGAGGACGACCTGTTCGCCGAGGTCGCGGCGGCCTACGAGGCCCGTGGGGCGGTGCTTTCCGAACTGATACGTACGAGTCGACATGGGTCATCGGTCCTTGCTGGGGTCCGGTCGGCCAGGTGCCTGCCCGCCGGTTGGCCGCGACTGCGGCGTGGGCGAGGTGGAGGGCCCGGGGGCCGGGGCGGTTCGCGGTGAGGGAGAAGGGGAGGAGGGCGCCGCCGTTGGGCGGGGCGTTGGCGCTGTTGGAGGCACCGGTGCCGGGGCGGGTGCCGCCGGGGGCGGAGCCTGCGGCGGGATCGGCCGTGTGGGACTCGGTGCTCCGCCGGTACCGGTCGGGCGCGGGGACGCGGCGTTGCTGTCGACAGCGGGCCGGGCCGGAGCGGGGCCGACGACCGGGGCTGAACTCGTGCCCTGCGGACGGGCGGTGGCCGGAGCGCTGGAGGCAGCGTTGCCGCCAGTCGAGGCCGGGGCCGGGGCCGGGGCTGGTCCGACGACAGGGCCAGACGTAGCTCCCACCGGACTGGCCGGGGCCGGAGTACTGGAAGAGGCGTGATCGCTGGCTGCGGACCAGTCCGGGGCCGAGCCGACGATGGGACCGGAGGTGGTGCCCTCCGGGCGGGCGGCGGCCGGAGCCTCGGGAGCCGCGTGATCGTTGGCCGCGGACCAGTCCGGGGCCGAGCCGACGACGGGACCGGGGGAAGCGCCCTCCGGGTGGCCGGCCGGGATGCCCGGGGCTCCCGTGTGGCCGCCGCTCTCGGACTGGCTCTGGTTCTGGTCGGAGCCGAGGCCGCCGTTGGCAGCGTCTGCACCTTGCGCGCCGGGCGAGCTGACGGCCTTGTTCTTCGCTACGTCGAACCCTGCCTTAGCGACAGCTGCCGCAGCGGCAACGGGCCCGCCTGCCGCAGCAGTTCCGCCGCCCATCTTGGCCCCGGTCGCCGTGGCGCCGGCGGACTTCCCGCCGCCGCCGACCACGGCGTCCTGCACCCGGGAGTTGATCGCCCGGTTCGCGTGCTGCCCGGGACCGTCGATCGCGGCGGCCGGGCCGGAGGACTGGGCCGCCTTCCGGTCGTGGTGGAGCTGGGCCATCTGGTCACCGAAGGCCGGCACCCACCGGTAGAGCGTGGCGCTTGCGAAGACCGACAGGAGGAGGATCAGCGCGCCGATCAGCGTCTTGGAGACCGCATCCGACATGGAACCCGTGCTGTCGCTGAGGACCGCGCCGCCCAAGCCCAGCAGGGCGAAGAGAACCGGCTTGCTGAGCCCGACAGCGAACACGCCCCCGAACCACTTCTTGGACTTGTTCCACAGGTCGCGGTCGACCAGACCCGCGTTCACGATGGGCCCGAGCGCGACGGCCACGTAGATAGCCGCACCGCGGATCAGCAGCTCGATCCACATCAGCAGCGCACCGGCCATCATGATCAGGTTGACGACCAGCAACTGACCCACGCCCTCGGTGGGGTTCGCCGCCATCACCGTCAGCAGGTTCTCCAGGAAGGGCTTGAAGTTGCTCGTCGCGTACGGCTCGAACACGGCCGTGACCTCGTCAATCGCCTTGAGCAGCAGCGCGATGGCCCCCGGCGTCAGCGCGTTGACGAAGAACTGGAGGACCAAGAAGCCGATCGCCTCGCCAACGGCGGTGGCGATGCTGACCCCGCGGACCGCCCGCTTCGCCACCGCGATCAGCCACAGCGCCACGGTGAGCAGGCTGGAAGCCGCGAAGATGATCGCGTACTGCTTGAGGAAGCCGGGCGATGTGAGGTCGATCTTCGTCGTGTTCTGGATCAGCTCTAGCATCTTGCGGAGGAACCAGATGTTGGCCTCCGTCAGCTTCTGCAAAAGGAAGCCGAGCGGGTCCTTGACGAAGTCGATCGCCGCCTTGGCCTCACAGACCATTGGGATGTAGCAGAAGATGCTGTCCGCCCGCGCGGCCGGGACGAGGAAGAACCCGATGACCACGTTGACCACGGCGATGGTCTGGAGCCTGCGCCGCCAGCGGCCCGGAGTGCTCCGCTCCACCCGCAGCAGGCCGGGGGCGTCGTCACGCAGTCGCAGGCGCATTGTCGACACCCCCCACCGTGGCGAAGCTGTCGGCCGAGTCCGCCTGCTGCATCGCGGGCGGCGACGGCACGAGCGGTGCGGACGGCGTGACGTCGGTGGTCTTCCACGTGCCGTCGATCCAGACGAGGTCGACGGTCATCCGCAGGAAGGCAACCTGCGGGCGGCGGGTCTCGTCCTTGCCTGCGACCCCGCCGGCCGACGCGGTCCACAGCTCGATGCTCGCGGCCTGGTCGGAGAAGGAGATGGTGCGGGTCGCCAGGGCGGCTGTTCGTGTGATCAGTTCGCTGCCGTCCGCCGACTTGCCGTCCGGCCCGACACCTCGGTTCTCTGCGACCAGGCGAGCAGTCGAGTCCGAGTCCGAGGTGACCGACTTGAGCACGCTCGGTGCTGCGGTGGCCGCCAGCATCTGGTGCCGCCAGTCGTCATCAGTGAAGAACCGCGGGTCGCCGTACAACATGACGGCGCTGACCGCAGCAGCCTGGGCCCCGCGCTCGTTCTTCTCGTAGGCCGCGGGGAAGCCGTCCGGCCGGGTCGCGCCGGTCACGACCGGATCTTCTGCGGCGGCCGGCACGTAGCCGGAGAAGTCCCCGGCGACGTTGGACGCCTGCCTTACGTCGATCGGCGCGACCAGGCCCGTGGTGATCGAACTGTCCTTGAGCTTCCAGTCGTTGGACTCCCAGACCAGGGTGACCGTCACCGACTGGTACCCCGCCACCGGCGTTGCGTGCCCGGCCGCGCTGCCGCGGACCGTCGTCGTCCACAGCCGGACCATGGCTCCCTGGTCGCCGTAGCCCAGTACACGGGCGGCGAGGACGCCGGTACGGGCGATGGTCTGATCGGCGGAGACCTCCGGGGTGTCACCGCGGAGGGAGGAGACCGCCTGAGCAGCGGCCAGGTCGGCCTTCTTGCCGGCCGCGTCGACGGCGTCCCGGGCAGCCATGGCCGCCACGGCCCGGTGCCGCTGCTCGTTGTTCGTGAGGAAGGTGGTGCTGCCGCTGACCACGGTGTAGTTGGCCGCCGCCGCCTTGGCGCCGTCCTGCGTGTGCGGGTAGCCCACGGGGACACCGTCGACCTCCCGGGCCCGCTCCGCGTTCACCTGGGGAGCCGGGTGGGCGGGCGCGGACGCAGAGGAAGCGGGAGCGGACGGGCTGCCGGTGGCGAGGCTGACGATCACCCCGGCCACGGTGACCACCGCGACCCCGCCAGCGGCCAGGCCCGAGAGCTTCGCGGTCGACCGAGGGGGACCGGCCGCTTGTGAAGAATCGTTTCGCCTACGGGTTTTGAGGGCCATGGGTCACACGCCCATGCCGTAGGTGATGCCGAAGATCGTGCCGAAGGACGCCACCAGGAAGACGACGGTCAGGCCGCCGACCATCATGCCCTTACCGCGCGAACTCTCCATCGTGGAGTGGCCCTCGCCGAACCAGCCCTTGCTCTTGCCGACACCGGCGAGGAACGCGCCGGCGCCGATGACGAGGGTGACAGCGGCGATGACGCCGAGGATGACCTTGGCCGTGGAGCCCAGCTTCCCGAAGGGGCCCCAGTCCGGGGTGACGCCGGAGACGACGTCGGCACCTGCGGCGAGGGTGGTGTGCAGGGAGGTGTCGGCAGCGGCAGAGAGGATGTGGAACATGTTCAATCCCTTTTGTGTTTAAGGGGTGGATTAGTGGAAAAAGCGAAGATCAGCCGATATGCCGCATTGCGACGACCGTGTTGGCCGGGCCCGCCGAGCCGGTCCACTGGGCGAGCGGAGTGAGCCTCACGACCGCTCCTGTGTGCGGAGCCTCGATCACCTGGCCGTCGCCGACGTACATCCCGACGTGACCGGGGGCCGCCGCGGTGCCGTCCGAGCCCGGGGTGAACAGGAGGTCTCCCGGGGCGAGTTGGGAGACGCTCGCCACGGCTGTGCCGGAATTGACCTGGTCGTAGGTCGTCCGTGGCAGATTCACGCCAGCTGAGGCCCAGGCCATCTTGGTGAGCGACGAGCAGTCGCAGCCCTGCGAGCCGGTGTACGGCGATTCGCAGGGGCCGCCCCACAGGTACCAAGTCCCCAGTGCGGACTTCGCGGCGGAGATCGCACGGGTGGCGCCCTCGCCGGCCGGGAGGTTCGGCTGGGTGGCATCCGCCCACTTCGCCGCCAGATCGCGGATGTTGCGAACGTAGTCGCGGGTCTCCTGGTAGGGCGGGATGCCGCCGTACTTGATCACGGCCCCGCCGCCTGCGTTGTACGCGGCGAGCATGTTCTCCGTGGAGTCCCCCGCGACGTCCTTCACCTCGTCGGCCAGGACGCAGTCGTACTTGGCCTGTGCGGCGATGGCGTCGGCCGGGTTGAAGACGTCCTTGATGCCGTCACCGTCGCCGTCCACGCCGTACTGGGCCCAGGTCCCGGGCATGAACTGCGCGATGCCTTGGGCGCCGACCGGCGACACGGCTTTGGCGTCGAAGTTCGACTCCGTGTAGAGCTGAGCGGCGAGAAGCGAGGCCGTGACCTGCGGACACTGGCCCGCGTTCTTGTTAACGAGGTCGCGGACCCAGCCGGGAACGGGTGCGTCCGTTGCGATTCCGCCGCCCGGTCCGGCCTCCTGAGCGGAGGCGCTGTCGGCCCCGCCGAAGGTGGTCAGCAGGGCGACGCCGCTGACGAACATGGCGGAGACGAGGCCCAGGCCGAGCTGAGTGCCCTTGTTCATCGCGGCCCCCTCACGCCCAGGGCAGGGCGGTGACCCGCCAGCCCAGAGAGGTGTGTTCGAGCCGCAGGGCGAGCTGCTCGCCGCTCCGCTGCTCGGGCCCGGTGGCCGGGGCCGTGGTGAGGGTGTAGCCCACCCGGACCAGGGCAACGGACTGGGTCGGAGCTGGTGCGCCGTCGGGAACCGCAGTGGAGGTGATCTCGATCGTCTGCCGGGCCTTCTCGGCGCGGAGCGTTGACCAGGCTGCGTCCTGGCCGGGGCGCTTCTGGCTGAGGATGGCTACCAGGTCGCCCGCCGCGAGCTGGGAGGCGCGGACCCCGGCATCGGCGAACGAGGTATCTCTGCCGTCGCGGGCGTCGTGCTCGGTATAGGCCGTAGTGAACGCCCGCGCGGTCTGCTCGACGTCCGCCGGGAGGGTGGTGCTCGGTGGTGCGGTCGGACTCCCGGTGGCCCGGACCGTGGTCGTCTCCGTGGCGCCGACCGAGACGGTGTTCGGCTGCGCGGCCGACGGGCTGGAGGCGCCTGGCCCGCTGGAGCAGCCGGCGGAGAGCGCCGCCAGCGTGCCGATGAGGCCCATGGCTGCGGATATGCGTATGAAGCGACTGGATTGGGGCATGCGGAATCCACAATCTTGGTGCGAGGGGATTTCGAGAGGTCGGGTGTTGCGGCCCTAGGGGGCGAGGGCCGCAACACCCCTTCGCAGAGGAGGGGGATTGCCTCTGCGGGCTTTATCGGCGATTGGACGCCGTAGAATTCACGGACCAGGGGCGGCGTTGTGCCGCACCTTCCCGCAGGCTGTTCACCGGGATCATCGGCAGACCTTCATTCCAGGTCGGATGCCGATTCCGATACCAGTCAACCCATGGCATAGTTCGGGGTGACGGTGCATGGAAAGCGGTATCTCATATCAAGGCCATCAGCCCCTCTCGGGAAAAGGGGAACCCGATGGACGGGCTCCGGCGGGCCAAAAGTGCCTTGTGGCGTTGGCCGTGCCTGAATCCTCACAGAGGTCTGCGGACAACTCGAATCAACAAAAAAGCCGGAACCTAATTCCAGGAATTAGGTTCCGGCTTCTTGGTCGAGAGGCTGTTTCAGTTGGTCTGGCGAAGGTGCTCGATGGCCACCACGAGCCAGGGAACGGCAGGCCCGGAGACCAGTAGCGGAGCACACACGCTGTACGAGAGCACGAGTTCGCTCGGCCCCGCGGTCAGGTCGGTGAGGAGGCAGTGGTCGAACGGCATCCAGGTCGGCGAGCCGGTCGGCTTCAACCGCACTCCTGTGGAGGTCAGGACGAGACGAGCCGGGGTGTGGTCGCGCCACTGCGGCTCGGCAGCGGCCTCGGCCTCCCGCCGCCGCCGGGCATCGTGCGGGTTGGGCACCCACTGCCGGCCGAACGTCGGGTGGTTCTCCCAGTACCCCGCCGACCGCGGGTACACGACGTCGGTCCCGTAGAACCGGGCGGCCGAGCACCACACGTCCGCGAAGACGGTCTCGCCGTCTGCCAGCGGGACGTCCGCTGCCTCGACCGGTACTAGCTGGCCGCCGCTCTGGAGATGAACGGCAAGCGCAGACGCAGCCTGTTCGCCTTCGGCGCGGGCGGTCTCTACGGTGCGGTGCTGCCGACGTCGCCACATGGCTTGTCCTTCCTGGTCAACAGGGCCGGTCGTGGGGGGGGGGGGGGGGGGGGGGGGGGGCCGCCCCCGGCCCCCCCCCCGGGGGGGGGGGCCGGGGGGGGGGGGGCGGCGGGGGGGGGGGGGGGGGGGCGGCCCCCCCCCGCCGGCACCACGGC
>NZ_JBIWJF010000043.1:0-56033 GCF_044764985.1 Kitasatospora sp. NPDC093550 | reverse complement strand
TCGGAAGGGGGCGGCAGACCCCCGGACGACACCAGCCGAATCCCTTTCAGGAGGAAACACCATGAAGCGTTCCGCAGCCGAGAACCTGGTTGACGGCTTCAAGCTGTGCTCGATGAGCGGTCTGATCACCGGCATCTCGGAGGGCACCCGCGCGGACGGGAGCGTCTGGGTCCGCGTCGCGGTTGATGTCACCCGGTTCCTGCCGGGCTACCAGGTGACCGGGAACGTGCGGCACACCTACCTCACGGTGTGGGCGGACGACGTCACGGCCGAGGAGCTGAAGGACCTTCCGCGCAACCGGACGATGCTTCAGAAGCTCGTGCCGCTGAAGCGCATGGTCACCGTGGATGTCGCCGACATCCGGGGCGGGTCGTACGAGAACAAGGAGGGGAAGCGCATCCACACGATCGAAGTCACCCCCGTGCACCTGACCCTGAACCCGCCCGCCGAGAACTACACGGTCACCCTCGACGCCGGTACCGAGATCTGACAGCCGCCGGGGGCGGGGAACTCGCAAGAGCCCCGCCCCCGGCACACCCGCCCGAAGGGCAGGGGCCCGCCCGAAGGGCAGGGGCCCGCCCGAAGGGCAGGGGCCCGCCCGAAGGGCAGGGGCCCGCCCGAAGGGCAGGGGCCCGCCTACAACTGCCCCGCCACTTCCCGGGCGGGGGGTTCTTCCTCCAGGTCCCCCCGCAGTTCGTTCCAGCTCAGGTCCTTAGCGACCTTGGAGGCCGCCACCCAGATCTGTGCGCCCACCGCGTCCAGCCATCCGGCGACACTGAAGGAGTAGCCCCGCATCTCGCCGGCAGGGGTGGTGTGCGCCCGCCAGAGGACTCCGGCCTCCTCCAGCGCCTGCTCGAACGCGGGCCGCCCGCCAGCTGCCGCGGTGTCGCGGGCGACCCGCACCAGGTACCGGACCCGTTCGCGCTCCGGCTGCGTGCTGCCGCGCCGTTCGCTGGCGGTGCGTTCCTGCATGGTGATCTGAGGGGCGATCCGGTCGCTCCGCAGCTCCGCGTTGACGAGCCGGTGCCGGCGTTCGATGCCGCGGACGATCGGACGGGATTTCCTGTAGTCGAAGCCGTCCGGGATCAG
Source organism: Kitasatospora sp. NPDC093550 (assembly GCF_044764985.1). Classification (NCBI taxonomy): domain Bacteria; kingdom Bacillati; phylum Actinomycetota; class Actinomycetes; order Kitasatosporales; family Streptomycetaceae; genus Kitasatospora; species Kitasatospora sp. NPDC093550. The sequence continues at coordinate 54,944 of NZ_JBIWJF010000043.1, read as the reverse complement.
GGTGCCGTTCCAGGCGAGCCGGCTGATGGTCAGGTGGATGTGGTCCTCACCGTGGCGTACCGCCACCCACGGGCAGCGCCCGTAGCCCATCGCCTGGACGTAGTGCTCGGCGATCCGCCCCCACTCGGCGTCGTCCATGATCCGGTCTTCGGGGGCGGTCCGAAGGGCGCATCGCCAGATGGGCTTGGCCAGGCCCTGGCGGTAGGCGGTGTGGCGGTCGATCATGTCCGCGACCTGGCTGGCCGTGCCAGGCACGTTGCCTGCCACCAGGCGGGGGTCGACGTGTTCCTCCCGCCGACCCGGACCGAAGTCGTAGCGCAGGGCCGCTGTGGCCCGGCGCCCCTTGGTGATCTTCGCGATCACTTGGCCCCCTGACGGGGCTTCCGCCCGGCAGGCTCCATGCCGCGAACCGCCATGGCGGCGTCCCCTATACCGGCGATCGCCTGCTCGATGTCCGCTCCGGCATGGCCGCCAGCACGCAGAAGCCGCATCAGCTCATTGAGCTGAGCAGCCGCCTGCACCAGTTGCTCGTACGCGGCCTCATTGACCTCCGGAACCCTGGGCACATCACCCGGGACCCCGGGGTGGCCCTGCAGGGCCTCCTCCACGACCGCCCGCGTCCACGCCCCCAGCTCCTTCCGCTCGGTCGCATCACGCGCCGCCTCCCAGCGCTTCAGTTCCTCCTCGTTGAGACGCACACTCACGCAGTGCTTGCGGGCACGACCAGGTGTCCCCCGAACCACTTCCGGTCCTTCCTCTCAGGCAAGACGGCGCCACCTCGCGCACTCGTCGGCGGCACGGGACGGCCCTGCCGCAGACGCGGCCGCCAACCAGCCTACGGACACACAGAACCGGACCACAGGTCAGAGTGAGGGACCCTCAGAAACCCATAAGCGAAGCGCATTGACATAGCTCGCTCTTTTTTGGTCGTACAGGGGGCGGGTCCGGGCGGGCCAGCCGGGGCCGGGCGGAGGTCGCCACGCACGGGCGGCCCGTATGGCCAGCGTCCGGCCTGGCAGCCGCTGGCGGGGCGTCACGGGCACCCCTGCCCATCTCCGCCGGCTCCGGGAAGCCGGGTGGCCGGTGCCAGCGGGTCTGTGCCGGTGACCGGCGCGCTCGGGCGGCTTATGCAGGAGGGCAGCCTTTCGTTTCAGACTGCGCTCCCAGACGAGCCGGCGCCCGGCAGGAGTGGGTGAGAGCGGCTTGCCCGGCCCCGGCCGACGGCCCGTCCGCAGTCCGGGCGGCGCTGAGTCCCGCGCGATTCGTGCCGTCGGGCAGCACCGAGGAACCGGCCGCTGCGGACGCTCGGACTGCTGTCCCAGGAGTCGTTCACCTTTCTCCTGTCCTGTGCCGGCCTGGCTTGTCCCGCACTCAGGCACATGCCTGGAACGGCCGCGCCGGGCCGGGTCACCGCAAGCTCTTCACGGCCCAGCTCCACGGGGAAGACCGGCCTCGAGCAGACCGCCTGGAACTCCGGCCCGGTGAGAGTGGCCCTGCCTGCCAGCGCGGCCGTCCTGCCGCGCTGGCATGGCGTCCGGCGCTGCGCCCGCCTGGGGCGACTCGGCTACACCCCTAGCGATGTGCGTTCCAGAAGTGACTTTCAGGCTAGGGTGTGTGCCGTGGAGGTGTGGTCGTGAGTGATGACCTGTTCTCGGCGATCGACGCGCTGCTGGAGCGTCCGCGGCCGGTGGAAGACCTGCCTGTGCCGGCGGAGCGGGAGCGGCTGCGCAAGCTCGGCGAGTACACGCAGGAGGAGCTGGCGGCCGCGCTGAAGACCCGCCGGGAGACGATCGTGCGCTGGGAGGCCGGGGCGACGGAGCCGCGGCCTCCCAAGCGTGAGGTCTACATCCGGTTCCTGGCGACGCTCGCGCTGCGGCACGGCACGGTGGAGCCCACCGAGTGGCTGCTGCGGGCGCAGGCCGCCGGCCTCGTCCCATCGGCCTCTGCGGCTGAGCCCACGCCCCCGTCCGCGCCGACGGCGGCCGTGCCTGTCCAGGCGGCCGTCTCCCCCGCAGTCCCGCCGGCGTTCGGCGGTCAGCAGGACCAGGCCGTTGAGCTCGACCGGACCCCCGTCGGGGACCTCGTCTCCGGGGCCCCGGAGCCGTGCGTGCGGTGCGGGCGCCCGACCCCGTACCGCGCCGGCGGCCGTCCGGTGCACATGGGCGGGTGGTGCGCGAACGCTTCGGCGCCTGCGGCGTCCTCCCCCGCTGTCTCCCAGCCCGCTCCGCCCGGCCCGGCAGCCCTGCCCGCCGGTGCGGCCCGCCAGGATGCTCCAACGGCCGCGCCGCGACCCACCGCGGCATCACCCCAGCCCGCGGCCCCACGGGCCCGTAAGGCCGCGGCGAAGAAGAGCGCCCCTGCGGCGGGCCCGGCCGACTGGGAAGCGGCGGCCGCGGCGCGCTTCCCGTCCGGGCCGCTCGCGGTCGTGGACGCCTCCCCGGACGGCCGGGGCCTGGCCGCGTACCTGGCCGACGGCAGCCCGGCGCCCACCGCGCCGGGCGGACGCACGCTCGCCGACGTGGTCGAGTGGGCGCTGGAGACCAGGCTCGGCCAGGCACGGCTGCACCGGCACGGCAAGGACGGCGACGCCCTGGTCGTGCTGACCGACGCCGCACTCGCCGAGCTCGGCCTGCCGCCGATGGGCCGGGACGAGAAGACCGAGTTCGTGCCGCGCCTGGGCCGCCTGCCCGACGCCCACAAGCAGGTCAAAGCCCTGGCGAAGGCCGGCTGGCTGCTCACCCAGCGCGGTCTGGGCCCCTGGGCCCGCGTCTACCGCGCCCCCGAGGACGGCAAGCGCGTCTGCGTCCAGCTGTGCGTCCCCGCCTGGGGCGCCCTCGCCTCCGGCGGCTGGCAGATCCCCGACGGCCTCGGCGCGCCGGACCTGGCCCGCCTGCTCGGCACCTACGCCACCCGCGTCCTCACCCCTCGCGGCTCCACCGCCGTCTGCGGCCTGGAGCTGGTCACCGCGCTACGCCCGCCCACGAAGGCGGTGCGCAGCGAGGCCGGCTGGTCGTCCGGCGCTGTGGAGGGTTCACGGCCCAGGGAGGCGTTCGACCCGGCGCCGCCGGAGGTCCCGGACGTCCATCCGCTGGCCGAAGGGCGCGAGGCCGGCGGGGAGCTCGTCACGGAGGCGTGGGACTGGCACCGCCCCCTCGGTGAGGAGGAGCGGGTGGCTCAGTTTGCGGTCGGCCTGGATGTGAACATGGCTTTCCTCGCGGCCGCGGGCCGGCTGACGCTCCCCCTCGGCGGGCCGGTGCACGAGCTCCGGCCGGTCTTCGACAAGAAGATCCCCGGCAGCTGGCTGGTCGACCTGTCGCATGTGGAGACCGATCCGCTGCTTCCGAGCCCGTTCACGCCGGACGGCTCCCGGCCGACCGCGCCCGCCTGGTACTCGACGGTGAAGGTCGCCTACGCCGTCGAGCTCGGCGCCGACGTGCGGCCCGTGGAGGGCTGGCTTCGCCGCGAGTGCGGCCCCTACCTCGACCCGTGGCACAAGCGTCTGCGGCAGGCCTATCTGGACACCATGGCCGGCCTCGGCGTCCCACTCGACCTCGCCGGGCAGGATCCGTTCGCCTTCCTGGACGCCATGGCCCGGCTCGGGCAGGGCGATGCGGCGGAGCTGGCGGTGCTCCATGCGGTCAAGCAGACCGCCAAGGGCACGATCGGCAAGTTCCGCGAACGTCCCCGCGGCCACGGCTACAAGCCCGGCCAGCGCTGGGCCGCCCTGGAGCGCCCGACCTGGGACCCCCTGATGCGGGCCCTGGTCATCGACACCGCCACCGTCAACTTCCACCGCAAGCTGCGCAAGATGGCCGCCGAGACCGGCCTGCACGCCTTCGCCGTACTCTCCGACTGCGCCGTCTTCGCCTCCTCCGGCCCGGACGCCCTGGACGTCCTCGCCCGCCCCGACGGCACCCTCACCACCGCGCTGCGCCTGGGCGTGTCGCCCGGGCACGTGAAGTTCGAGGGCTCCCGGCCGATGCCGGAAGTCCTGGAGCTGCTCGCGGACGGGGTCAATCCCGGTCGGCACATCAAGAGCGGTGGCCGGGTCTCCCACGACGAGTAGCCGGACCGGCGAGCGGGCCCGCACCATGACCATCAGCCAGCAGGAGCCGCCGCTTCGGCGGCCGGGAAGGAAGCAGCGTGAGCCGGGAGATCGACGAGGGTCTGGAGCGCGCCGAGCGGACCCGTCCGATCCCGCAGTCCGTCCAGGCCCGGATGCGGTTCCTCCTCAGAGGGGCCAAGGGCTCGACCAAGCGGCTCGCGACCGACCTGGGTGTCTCCCAGCGCACCGTGCAGCGCTGGCTCAAAGGGCAGGCGGTCCCGAAGCCGGCTGCCGCCGAGGCCATCGAGAGAAAGGTCCGGGCGGCGTGGCAGCCGCGAGTGAGGCAGCGTGTGCGGCGTGCGGCCGAGCAGCGGGGATTCATGCTGCACATCTCCGCGACGTTCGGTTTCAGCGCGGCCGGGGGCTCCACGGACGACCCCCGTCCCCGGGTGATCACGCAGCAGATGCCCGGTGAGGTGGCACGCCGTCTCTACGCGGCGCGGGATGCCGGGGCGCCGCAGGCGGAGCAGGAGGCGTTGCTCGCGGACGCCTTGCGGGAGCACTACTTCGGGGACGGCGGGCGTCGCGCCGCCGGGCTCGACGTCGAGCTGAACGACATCGCTTGGATGGACGTGGAGCTGTAGGGCTGCGGGGTCGTGTCGCGGGGCCCCGGCCGAGCGGTTCCGTCGGATGTTGGGCGGTCCGGCGGCGGACGGTGCGGGAGCTGGGAGACTGGCGGCCATGAGTTCTGGCCGGCGCCCGTTGTGGCTGCCCTCCTCCGAGCAAGCCGACGTCACGACCGTTCCGGCGGACGGCCAGGCCCGTCGGCTCGCGGTCGAACGTGCCCCGGTCATCGAGCGGCCCGTCGTCGAGCGGCCCGCCGTGCCCGCTTCGCGCCGTCGTCTCGGGCCCGGCGGTCTGGCCGCCTGGGCGGTACCGGACGACCGGGACTGACCCGTCGAACCCGTACCCGGGCGTCCGCGGGTTCGGTCTCGGTCTGTCTCCGCGCGTGCTGGGTGCGCGTCTCTTCGCGGCCGTGCCGTCCTGGACGAACTGCCGGACGAACCGCGCTCTCCGGACGGGCCGACGGTGTGTCAGGGCGGGGTCGTCAAAGCGGTCGTGGCCTGTCGGGGCAGACGGCTACGATCCCCGACCATGGAACAGAGTTTCGACTCGCGCGGAATCGGCTCCATCGGGGGAATCGACGCACGGGGCTCCGGCCCCTCAGACGCAATCGACGCGCGGGGCTCCGGCCCCTCACGCGAAATCGACGCGCGCGGAATCGACACCTCCGAGGAAAAGGACGCGCGGGCAATCGCCCCCGCCGGCCCCGGGCCGTCGTGCCCGGAGTGCGGCAGCCCGTTGCGGGCCACAGGCCCCGGCCGCCGGCCCGTCTACTGCGGCCGCTCCTGCTCTTCGAAGGCCTACCGCCGACGTCGTGCCGAAGGGCAGCGCAACGCCGTCGCGGAAGCCCTCATTTCGTCGCGCGTCGAAATTCCGGACCCGGCGGAGGCCGGCGACCGGGAGCTGCTGGGCTTGGCCGACGGCATACGGCGCAGCGTGGCCCGCTATCTGGAGCGGCTCGATGAGGCCGGCCGGGGTGGGCCGGACGCGAGTGGCGAGCGGGCGCTGGGCCTGTTGGAGAGCAGTGTCACCAGCGCGACGCAGGCCTTGGTGCGCAGGGCTCACGTGCTGCGCCACGAGATGGTGGCCGCCCGCGTGGAGGGCGCCGCCGGGGAGGACTCCGCGGGCCCGGCGGCCGGCGGTGAGGGCGCTCCGATGGAATCGACGCGCGTCGGATCGGCTGGTGTCGCGGCCCGCGGCGACGGCCTCCTGGAATCGGCTCGCGTCGATTCGAGCCGCGCTCCGGCCGCGGCCGCCCCGTCTCCCGCGCCCGCCGGAGCCGGCGAGTCGGTGCCGGAGGAGGCCGACCCCGTCTCCATCCCGGACCTCGCCGCCGCGACCAGCGTCGACGAGGTCCCACCGGAATCGACGCACGTCGATTCCGGTGGCCCCGTGGCCCGGGTTACCCCCACCCCCGCGCAGGCGGCGGGCGACGCGTCGGCACCACCGGCCTCCACTGCCCGGACGGCGCCGGCGGGTGCGTCCGGTGGGATCGCGGTAGCCCCGGGCGGCTCCGCCCCGGAATCGACGCGCGTCGGATCTGAGGTCGATTCAGGAGGCGCCTCGACCGCCGCCGACACCCCTTCCGATTCGACGCGCGTCGGATCGGCTGGAGTGTCTGTCGCGCGGACGGACACCGCCGGTTCCCCGGAGCGGCTGCGCCTGGCACTCGCCACCGAGAGGACGTCGACCGCTCCGGTCCTACGCGGCCTGGGTGCCCCGACCGCCACCTGGAGCGCGCAGAACGGCGCGTTCCTGATCGAGGGCTGGGACGACCGCACCGTGTTCGCCGTGCGCAGGCGGGACCGGCAGCTGGCCGGATGGGTCGAGACGTCCGGCGCAGGCTGGGCGTCGTTCATCGACGGCCGGGCGGTCATCGACTCCGACGACGGCCTGCCCTGGCTCGCCGAGGACGAGACCTACGCGGTCTCCTTGCTGGCGATGGCACTCGACCAGCACGGGGACCGGCCGGCTTGAGCGGAACGGGCCGTACCCACTGATGCGGCGCCCCGGAGCGGGACGCTGATGCGCCGTCACCATACGCTGGCCAGTGAGGATCACCGGAAGGAACCGTTGTGACAGATGCCAGGATCGAACCCCCGATAGACCGGCCCGGTACCGACGGGTCCGTCGCCGCCGAGGTACCGGAGGCGGTGTCCGCACCGGAGGCGGCGGACGAGCCGGGCGCCACGGACGAGCCGACCTCCGCCTTCGGCGACCTCGTCTACGACGACCTGCACAGCTCCTTCGGCGCGTTCCGGCTGTACCTCTCCGAACGCCTGTCACCCGACGCAGCCGACCTCGTGGCCCGGGAGTTCGACGCCCACATGGCTGCCCTCGCGAAGACCCGGGCCGCCCTGGGCCTCGACGACGACGTCCCGGCCCCGTCCGAGCCGTCCCAGCCGTTCCAGCCGCCGGTGCCCGAACGGACGGACCTCGCGCGGGCGGACAAGGTGTTCCCCGAACTGGCCCGCCGGTACAAGGGCGCGTTCAGCCAGGCACAGCAGCAGATGGCGCAGCACTACGCCAGGTCCGAGCCCGGGCGGGCCTGGCAGGACCTGAGGAAGGCCGTGAAGGGCCCCGACCGGATCAGGGAGGTCGTGCAGAAGGTCGCCGGGGACCACTACCCGGAGATCTCCAAGGACAGGCGCTGGCGGGAGTTCTTCGGATCCGTGCTGCGGGACACCGCCGACACGGTGTCCAGGGCGACGGATCGGCTGGCGCAGACCTTCGAAGCCGACCGGGTGACCCAGCGGCTGCTGACCAGGTTCGCGACCGCGGCCCGCGAATTCGCCGCAGGGCGTCAGGACGGCGCGGCGGAGCGGTCCGCTCCGGCCGCGGCTGCCGAGCCGGCCGCGGGCCGTGCCCAGGCCGACCTCGCCTCCGTGGGGGTGAAGCCGGTGGCCGGTGTGGCCGCGCCCGCGGCGGTGCCGCCCGATCCGGCCCGGCCCGCGCCGACGGCCGCCGGGCCCGCCCGGGGCAGCGGTGCGGAGATCTGACGCCGGCACACCGAGGGGACGAGGGAGGGGATTGACGTGATCGACCCGTACGAGCGGGTGCACAGCGGCGAGGTCGAGATGGCCGTCGCCAACAGCGCCGACGCGATGGTCAAGCTGGTCCTGACACTGGCCACCATGGCCGCCGAGAACGCCGCCCGGGCGCGCCGCGAGCGATGGGAGCGAGAGCGGGAGGCGGCCGCCGAGAAGCACTGGCGCGAGCGCGCCGCCGCGGAGCCGTGGCTGCGGGCGCCCTACGACGAACGGTTCTGGGACGAACTGGAACCGACTCCCGAGGGGATGCGCCCGCTCGGCCAGGCCTGGCAGACGGCCTACGAGTGGGGCGGCTCCGATCCGCAGGCCGCCGCCGCGCTGCACCACATGCGGGCCAGGATCCAGGAGAAGTTCGGGCTGCTCGTCCCGGACGAGATGCTGCCGGTGCAGGACCTCTCCCGCGCCATCGCCCTGTCGGACCCGAACCTGCACGAGAGGGCCCGGGCCGGCCGGGAGGAAGCCGCCGAGATCGGTCAGACCAGCTATCTGTACGTCATCGAGGACCCGGCGTCGGACACCCAGCTGGCCACCGGCGAGGTCCGCGGGCACGACTGGGAGGCTCCCGACCTCGTCGCCGCCCACGCCCACGAGCAGTGGGCCGCCGGATCGGACGCGCCGCTCGGCGACGGCGTGGTGATCCGCGTTTACGAGAACACGGGCGGTCCCGTCGGCGGCCGGGACCCGCTCGCCGTGGTGGAGGCGCGGCGGGTTCCGGAGCTCCTCGACGCCGAGAGGGAGCGCCAACGCCGGGTGGTCGCGGGCACGCAGGAGGCCGGCGCCGCGGAGGTCCTGCACGCGGTCGGCGCCGAGCACCGGCGGGCCGGTGAGCGGGCGGACAGGTGGCAGGAGGCGCGGGACCGCCTGGCGGACACGGATCCGGCCGAGCTGCCGGAGGGGGAGCACGCCCGGCAGGTCGACGCCCTCCAACGGGAGGTCGTTCGCGAGCGTCTGCACCAGGCGCGGCTGAGCCTGCACGGGCAGGCCGTGGCGGCCGAGCAGCGGGGTGAGGACCCGGACCTGGTCTACGCCGGCGCAGCGCTGCGCGCCCGGCTGGACCAGGGCTGGATGGCCGAGGCGAGCCCGGCCGAGGCCGCCGGGGTGTGGAGCGAGGTCAACGGCTGGCAGCCCGGGGCGGCCCGGGACCAGGCGCTCGACGCGGTGAACGGACAGCTCGTCAACCACTACGGCATCGAGCTGCACGGGGACGTCGACCGGGCCGAGGCGGCGCGCGCGTTGGAGAGCATGGCCGACGTCGAGGACAGGGGCGAGCCGGACCACGTGCGCCGGCAGGCGCTGGAGCTCCATCGTCGGGCACTGGAGAAGAACGAGCAGGCGCTGCGGAACGAGGACAGGATCGCGCAGATCAAGTCGGGACCGCCGCCCTTGACTCCGGAGGCCGCCGCCCGGCAGGAGGCGAGGATCGACGGCCTGGCCAAGGGTGCCGACCAGTTGCGGGCTTCGGCGGACATCGACAGCCGCGCCGCCGTCGTCGTCGAAGCCCAGGCCGACCGCCTGGCGGCGAGCGATTCGAGCGACCCGAGCGCCCTGCCACCGGGCGTGACCAGGGAACAGGTGGCCGAGGCGCACCAGAGCGCCTGGGGCGACGACCCGGTGTGGGCCGGGTACTCTACCACACCGCCGACCGCGGGCACCGCCGCCGGCGCCGGGAGCGCGCCGCCCGCCCCGGAGGGGCCGGCCACCCCCGCGCCTGCCCCCGCACCGGCTCCGGCCCAGGCGGCCCCGGTGGGCCCGGCGCAGGCCCGGGCCGCATCGGCACCCGGGCGCCGCCGGGGTTCCCAGAAGGCCCTCGAAGCCAAAGCCGGACGGGCAACACCGAAACTGTCCCCGCAGGCACGGAACGCGCTCGGTCCGACGAGCAAGGAAGCCAGAAGTCGCATCGACCAGTCCTTCGGACGGACCCCGGCGGCGTCCCCGGCTCCCCCGGGCCCCGCGGCTCCCGGGGCGCACCGCGGCACGGCCAAGGGCAAGGGCAACGGCCTCGGGTAGAGGGACGGACGGCGGCGGGTGCCGGGACCTCGTGGTCCCGGCACCCGCCGCCGTCAGAGGTGCCGTCAGTCCTCGGGGATCCGCTCGGCGGCCGCCGTGGTGCTGAAGGCCGTACCGAGCCACATCCGCGGGTCCGCCGGGTTGGTCGGCAGCGGCTGCGGCGGGTGCTCGGAGTGGCCCTCGATCGGGGAGCACGCGCTGAACGGGCCGTTGTCCGGGTCCATCAGGACATGGAGTTGCGGGTCCGCGTGGTGGATCCACCAGGTGGACATCCCGAGCGCCGGGTCCAGGCGGAGGTTCTCCCAGGCCCGCCACATCGCGTTCAGCCGGGAGATCGCCTCCGCGTGCAGCCACCAGTCCGGGCACCAGGTGAGCGTCACGCCGTTGAGGCGCCGGGCCACCATCGGGGCGAGATAGTCGACGACGAACTCCTCGACGGTCCCGAACACCGGCTCCGGCGGCGCCTCCTCGTCGGTGTCCTCGTCGTCCCACAGGTCGAAGTCGTCGTCGCTCACGGCCGCGCCCCCGGGTCGTACTTGGCCAGCGAGGCCTTGACCGCCTCGGCGTGCCTGGTCTCCCACCAGGGCACGGTCTCCACCAGCGCGGGCGGCGCGCCCGAGGCGAGGAGCAGCGCACGGCCCGGTGGCATCGCCGCGAGGTCGGAGACGTCGAGCACCCGCTCGCGCCGGGTGCTGTGGCTGGTGGAGCGGCCGCCGAACAGTCCGCCGCCCTGGTTGGCGCCGTAGGACGCGGAGTACGTGTCGACCTCGTACTCGCCGGCCAGCGTGCTGAGGTCCCCGAGGAACTTGGCGTCGGAGACGCCGCCTCCGTAGACGCGGCGGTTCGCGCTGGACCAGAGCTTGCCCATGCCCTTCTCGCCCCAGACCTCCACGCCCTGGTCCCAGGACTGGAGGATCGTCATGAGGATGATGCCGCGCGAGCCGTAGTGCGAGTACAGGTCGGGCAGGTCGGCCCACCGGCAGACGTTGGCGGCCTCGTCCAGCACTCCGACGATGGGCACGGACAGGCGCCCGCCCGGCATGGTCGTGGCGGCCTCCTCTGCCGCCTCGACGACGGCGACGGTGAGGGCGGTCACCAGCGGGCCCGCGCTGTCCTTGCCCTCGCGGGAGAGCGAGTACAGGGTGTCGGTGCTGACCGCGAAGTCCGCCGGGCTGAATTCGGGCCGGGCCGGGCCGCGCCCGGGGGTGATCCAGGGGTGGACCGCCGGGTTCACCAGGCAGGAGGCCATCTGCATGGCGGTTCCGTAGATGCCGCCGCGCTGCTTCTCCGGGGCGGTGATCACGCCGTTCAGCGAGTCGGCCGGCAGGTGGTGGCCGGCCTGACGCAGGATCCGCTCCGGGGTGTCGTCCTTGGGCCGGGTCAGCCAGGTGTAGACCTGGGTGATCGGCTTGCCGTCGACCGCGGCGGCGAGCATCAGGTACGCGAGCAGGTCCTGGCCGGCGGGGGTGAAGTAGGCGTCGGTCTTCGCGCCGGCGTCGGAGGAGCCGCTGGCGAAGTGGGCCGCCATCTTCCGCGCGTTCGCCACGGAGGTGACGTAGCTGAGGGGGTTCCACCACCAGGTGGGGCTCTCGCCCGCGCGGTTCTGCGGGTCGAACACCCAGGTGCGGCCCGTGGTCTCGCGCACGCCCCGGGTGGCGTCGACGATGTCGCGCTTGTTGGAGGTCGCCAGCACCGCGCCGGGCGCGTCGCAGATCGCGGGGATCGCGCGTCGGGTGGTCTTGCCGGTGCGAGGCCCCCAGATGTCGACGTGCATGTCCTCCCAGCTGCCGAACAACTGCTGGCCACCGGGGATCGACCGGCCGATGAAGACGCCGGGCAGGTCCGACTTGGTGCCGAGCCGGGCCGCCGTCGCGGCCGCGCCGCGGCGGTTGACGGGGGCCAGGTCGTTGCCCCGTCCCAGGTGCCGTCCGGCCCGGTCGACCTTCGGCCGCTTGCGCTGACGGGTCGCCTGCCGCAGGACGAGCACCGCGACCAGGACGACCACGGCGCCCGCTCCGGCCGCGATCGCGGTCGCGTAGCCGCCCGGCCACCGGTAGGAGCCGTCGATCAGGGCGATGACGAAGGCGAACGGGTTGGCCGGCGGGCCGGGTACGCCCGCCAGTCGCGCCCCGAGGAGGGCGGCCAGCCACGCTCCGACCGCGCTCACCACGACCAGCAGCAGGCCCCCGAGCGCGATGAACGGCCCGGCCTCGGAGACCGGGCCCCGGCGCCCTTCGGTGGCCGTCATCGCACGTCCGCCCAGCGCCGGTTGGTGTCGTTGATGGCCAGCTCCGCCTGGGTGAGCTCCACGGAGACCGGGATGCCCGGCCGACCGCCGACCTTGACCAGGAACTTCCCGCGCCCGGGAGGGGCCGCCTCGGAGTTCGTCGAGGAGTCCCAGGCCGGCGGACTGGACCAGCCCACGACCAGCTCCTGCTCGGCGCGGCTCATCCCCACCACCTGGGTCAGCTGCGGCATCTCCGCCTCCGGCAGACCACCGGTGATGACCATGCCGGCCCGTTCCACGAAGCCCTTGGCCTTCATCCGGTCCTCCTCCGTCGGCAGGGCGAGCAGGTCACTCATGGTGTGGGTGATCATCGCGGTGCCGACACCGCGCTGCCGGTTGAGGCGGGTCAGGGCGTCGACGCGGTCGACCAGGCCGCGCCCGGCGCGCAGGACCCGCCACAGCTCGTCCATGATCACGAAGTAGTGGCGCTGGGGGGCGAGGCCGGCGTCGGCCAGCGCCTGCACCGCGGAGATGGTGCCGAAGCCGTAGCTCCAGCACGTCAGCAGCGCGGCGGCCTGCAGCAGCGCCTCGCTGTCGTCGATCGCCGAGACGTCGAACACGACCGGCCGGTCGACCTCCATGGGCACGCTCGTGGGCCGCGCGAACATGTCGCCCAGCCGCCCGCCTCCCAACAGGGCGGTCAGCGACGACTCCAGGCCCTCGGTGATGTCCCGGTAGCGGCCGAGGTTGCCGCGGTCCAGCGCCAGGTGGCGCAGCGCGTCCGGGGCGTCCTTGACCACCTGGAGCAGGTCCGCGAGCACCGGCACGCCCTCGTGCCGCTCGTCGAGGACCGTGAGCGCGCCCGAGACCAGCGTCTCCTCGCGGTCCGTCGGCGGCTCGCCGCGAAGGATCGTCAGCAGCGCGGACACCGTGTTCAGCCGTCGCCCGTGGATGTCGGCCAGCACCGCGCGGCGCCGGTCACCGGTCAGTCGCTGGGCGGCCGCCTGGGCGGCGCCGGGGTCGAGCGCGTTGAGGTAGCCGCGCCCGCGCCCGAGGCTGATGACCTGGCCTCCCAGCGCCTCGATCAGGTCGACGTAGTCCGGCTTGAGGTCCCCGAAGACCATCGGGTGCGTGCCGAACGCCGCCAGGCCGAGCGCCTGGCGGCGCACGATGGTGCTCTTGCCCAGGCCGGGGCGCCCCAGGACGAACTCGCTGGGGTTGAGGATCAGGTTGGCCCGGGTGAACCAGCTGATCGGGTCGCAGCACAGCGAGGCGCCGGTGATGGTGTTGCGTCCGATCGGCACGCCGACCATCGGGGTGCCCGACCCGGCCACGAACGGCCACAGTCCGCAGACCTGCACCGTGGTGCCGCGCCATTCGGCCGGCGCTTCGACGTAGCCGACCGAGCCGGCGCCCCAGCCGGACCAGCCGCGCATCCCTGGCCGGCGGGGCCTGGGCGGTGCGGGCGTCTTCCCCTTCTTGCTCACATCGCCTCCCGGACCGCCTGCGGCACGCGCAGGTGGTTGGGCAGGACGATGCCGATCGGCAGCCCCGCCGCGAAGGCGGAGGCCTGGGAGCCGAGCGCCGGGCGCAGCCGGATGCGCGAGGGGGTGGAGAGGTTCTCCACGACCGCGTCCGCCTTGGCCAGGTCGTCGCGCTCCATGACGGTCGCGGTGACGATCATGCCGAAACGGACCAGGCCGGCACCGGTCGCCTCCTCCTGGGCGGCCTGGTCGGCGGCGCGGACCGCGACGGAGTCGCGGGCGGCGGCGACGGCCGCCTGCTGCGCCTGGAACAGCGCGTCCTTGCGGTCGTTCTCGACGATCCGCGCGGCGGACGCCGGGTCGTGGGGGCGGTACAGCAGCGTCACCCGCTTGCGCGTGACGTCGGGGTGCGGGAGCAGGAGCGAGGCGAGCACGTTGGAGAACACCTCGCCCCGGGGGGCCTCACCCATGAACCAGGTCTTCGACCAGGCGCCGTCGTGCCGGTAGTGCGACCAGAACTCCTCCGTCGCGACCGGGCCGGCGTCGTCCCAGGTGATGCCGGTGCCGCCCGCGGCCCGGCCTTCGGCGACCAGGGTCGCCACGCTCGGGTCGTAGGCGACCCGGACGGTCTCGGCGAGGTCGCCGGCGGTCATCGGGCGGGCCGCGCCGGCACCCGTCATGGCCAGGCCGGCGGTCAGGCCGGGCAGTCGCGCGCCGATCTCGTCGGCCATCTGGTCGACGTCCCGGCGCGGCGCGCTGCCGCGGGCCGCGCCCGAGAAGGTCAGCGCGATCTGCGTGGTGAGCAGCGCCGACCCGGCCGGGTAGGAGTCGACGATCTGTTCCAGCACCTGCCGGGCCAGCGGCGGGGCCTGCGGGTGGAGGTGGCCGTGGACCTCGGCGCTGAGACGGCTGCCGGGGTCGGGAGCGGCTTCCACCGTCACCGACGCGGCCACCAGGCCGGGCTCGTGGGCCAGCGAGGACAGCCACTGGCCCCAGTGCGCCACCCAGGTGTCGACCTGGTCGGAGTCGACCAGCGAGGCGCCGTCGGCGTCACAGCTGATCACCACCGAGTGGTGGTTCAGGCTCGGCAGGCTCACCATGGCGAACGGGCGGTTGTGCGCGTCCTGGAACTGCGCCAGGCTGGAGGCCGCGGCCAGCCCGGGCAGCTGGCAAGTCCCGTACGGAGTACGGCCGATGATGCCCGACCGGTAGATGCGCTTCCCGGCACTCTTCCCACGCCACCACGCCACGCGCGCAGTCCCCCTCTGCAGGCCGTTGCGGCCGAACTTGTCCTTGATCAACAGCGGTAGCAGGCTGAGCCCCACGAGGACGCCGGCTCCGATGGCCAGGAAGAAGTCGATGGCCATGAAGATGACCACGAGGATCATCCCGGCCATCATGACCATCGTTCCGGCCAGGCCCAGGCCGCCGATACCGGGGGACCTGGGCTTGCGCCAGTTGCCGTAGGTCCTGGGGCGGCCTATGTCAAGCGCTGCCACTGGGTCCCCCGTTGTTTCCCGCGTTCGCCGTGTTCTCGGTGGTCTGCTTGATGGCGGAGTGCGCCTGCTGGGCGGCCTGGGCCGCGGCGACCGCAGGGTGGGCCTTCGCCGCACCCGCCGCCCCCGCCTGCGTGGCGCCCTGCGTGGCCGCTCCCTGCGCGGCCGCGCCCTGGGAGGCCGCGCCCTGGGACGCGCCTTGCTGGGCGGCGCCCTGCTGGCCCTGGGACGCGCCTTGCTGGGCGGCGCCCTGCTGGCCCTGGGCCGCGCCCTCGGCGGCCTGCCGGGCCGCGCCCTGGGCGGGTGCCTGCGCTCCCTGGGAGGAGCCACCCTGAGCGGGAACCGGCCTGGAGCCGCTGGGGTTGGATCCGCCCCCACCCGATCCCCGCCCGGAACGGGCGGATCCGCCGCCGCCCCCGCCGGAACCGCTCCTGCTGCCGCCGACGGACTTCGCCCCGCTGGCGAGCGCCCCCATCGCGGCCGCGCCGCCACCGCCGCCGCCACCGCCGCCGGCGGCGCCGACCACCGGGGTGATGAAGCGCATGAGCGCCGGAAGGGCGACCACGGACAGGAGCATCAGCACGATGCCGGCCACCGAGGTGACCAGCCCCCCGGAGTCGGGGTCCGTCTTGAGCGAGGCGATCATGCGGAAGGCGGTCGCGTAGATGATCGCGGCGACCGGCTTGTACAGCAGGAACGCGATCAGCCAGGAGACGGTCTTCTGGAAGGTCTGGCGGCCGGACGGCGTACTCGAGGCGGCTGCGGTCAGGGGCAGCGTGCCGCACAGCAGGATGAGCATGGCCGTGCGGACGAGCATCAGCGCGACCTGGGCCAGGCAGGCCAGGGTGGCGAGCAGGGCGAGGATCAGGGCGAGGATCGGGCCGCCCTGGTTCTCCGAGGCGACGGTGAGCCAGCCCACCACGGCCCTGCCGAAGTCCTGGTCCGTGGCCTGGTTGACGATCCATGAGGAGAACTGGTCACCGGCCTCGGTGAGCATGCCGATCGCCCCGAGGGCCATGCTCGTCGTCACGGTCATGGTGAAGAGGCCCTTGGCGACGTCCACGGCCGGCTCCGCACGGCGCTGGATCGCCAGCCGGCCGGCCGCGAAGAGGATGGACATCACCGCGATCCAGGTCGTGATCCACAGGGTGTGCGCCCACACCCACTGGATCGGACCGTTGTCCTGGTTGGACTGCACGATGTTGCCGGTGGGCACCTTGATCCACCAGGTGGTGACGGCCGCGGCGACCTTTCCCGCCATGTCGATACACCAGTCGATGATGCTCTGCACGACGCTCATGCCCATGTCGCCCGCGGCGTCGCTCAGGCAGTCGCCCCAGTTCATGGGGTTGATGCAGCTTCCGGACACGTCAGTTCCCCACCGCGAACGGGACCATGTCGGTGACGGTCTTCTGCTGGCCGAACGAGGAGCTCTGCTGGCCGTTGGGCGTCATCTTCTGCTTCCAGTCGCCGCCGTCCCACACCGCGGTGAGCACGACGGTGCGGTAGGCGCCGCCCATGGGGAACTTGATCGCGAAGGTCACCACGGCAGTGTCGGCCGTGTACGAGTTGACCTGGTAGGCGGCGTACTGGCCGATGGTCGAGAACGCCGGGCTCGGCCTGGACGGGTTGACCCGGTCGGCCGTGACGAACTGCAGGTAGGACTCGCGCTCCGGCCCGGGGGCGACCTGCTGGTCGATGACGGGGCGCCAGTTGTCGGCGCTGGAGCTGCGGATCGAGGTCTGGGCCAGGGCCAGCACCGCGCCACGGGGAGTGTGGGCGTAGCAGCGGGCCACCTCGCCGGAGCGTACGGCGGGCCCGGAGGACGGCGACTCGGGCAGCTGGTAGCCGTGGAAGTCCTTCCAGGCGAGCTCGCCCGCAGCGAAGGTGTTGCCGATGTTCAGCGGAGCCTGGTTCGTATCGGAAAGCTGGGGGCAGGGGGCACCGGTGCCCGAACCCACCGTCGGGGTCCCGGCGCTCGTTCCCGGGGGGTTCCCGCCCGGTGTCCCGGCGGGAACCCCGGCAGGTGCCGTCGCGGAGCTGCCGACGGCCTTGCCGTTGTCTCCGCCGCTCAGGGCCACCCAGGTCCCCAGCAGGGCGACGGACCCGAGGAAGGCTCCGGAGGCGACGAACCATTTGTTCGTGAAGGGGCTGCGCGGGCCGTCCGGCCCGTTCAAGGAAGTCTGATCGGACATGACGGTCTCCCCGTGAGTCTGCCGGCCGTGCTGTCAGCTCAGACGAGCATCCCGACGAGGCCGGACGCCGCGCCGCCGAGGATGCAGGCGCCGAGCACCCAGGCCAGCGAGGAGGCGTGTTCGCCGCCCTGGCCGCGGCTGTGGGAGACGGCCATCTTCCCGGCGGTCAGCAGGATGCCGCAGACGCACAGGGCGAAGACGACCCAGGCGACCCACTGAAGGACGGTCTTCAGCTTGTCGGCGCCCGGCGGCTCCTTGCCGGTGCCCGGGTCGATGGAGAACTTCGGCGCCGGGGTGTTGTCCGCCAAGATGTGCCCGGCGCCGTGGGCGACGTGCTGGACGCTGTCCGCGCCGGCTTGCAGAAGGTCGAACATCATCTCGGTTCCCCCAGGGTCTCGATGGGCGGACCGGGGCACCCCCCGGTGAGCAGCGCAGAGCGCATCCGGCAGATCATATGTTGATTTCAGCCGTTCAGCCGACAGGCTTTCAGCACGCACTTCGCTGCTGACGGCCCGCTTGACGCCAGCTCACTTGATGCGCACTGGTGTCCGAATGTCCTAGGGTGGCGAATCTCCGTCATGCGACCTCGGGGGGAAGACGCAGCGTGAGCGGGAGTCTCGGCAGGGTGGTCGCGGCCGTCTTCATCGGCTGCGCGACCTGTGTCGGCATGTTCGGATTCCTCGTGGTGGCCGCTTTCGGAGGAGGGAATCTGCCGGGGGCGGGCGGCGGTGCGGGGGGCAACCTCGACACCACGAGGGTCCCCCCGCAGTACCTCGCGTGGGTCATGAAGGCCGGTGTGTGCAACGACGTTCCCGGCGCGCTGAGCCCGGCGGTCATCGCCGCGCAGATCGAGGCCGAGTCCAACTGGGATCCCACAGCGGTCAGCAAGGGGGTCGGTGCGCAGGGGATCAGCCAGTTCATGCCCGATACGTGGAAGACCTGGGGGAAGGACGAGAACAACAACGGCGACGGCGGCTCCCCCTTCGACCCGCCGGACGCGATCATGGCTCAAGGGCGGTACGACTGCTTCCTGGCGGGCGAGGTCCAGAAGTACGTCAAGGCCGGCCAGGCCAGCGGCGACATCACCGACCTCATGTTGGCCGCCTACAACGCGGGCCCCCTAGCGGTGAAGGACAAACACGGCGTCCCGCCGTACACCGAGACCCTGGGATACGTGCAGAAGATCCGGGGCCTGATCAGCAAGTACAGCCTCCCGCCCGCCGGCGGCGGCCCCTTCGGGGAGGCCGTCATCTCGGCCGCGCGCGCCAAGCTCGACCTCCCCTACGTCTGGGGCGGCGGGAACGTGAACGGCCCGACCGGCGGCGGCTACGACTGCTCGGGGCTGGTGCTGTACGCCGTCTACCAGGCCTCCAAGGGCCAGATCGAGCTGCCCCACAGCAGCGAGATCCAGGTGACGATGGGCAGCCCGGTCGAGCGCAACGCCATGCAGCCCGGCGACATCATCGGCTTCGACCTCCACAACAACGGCGACTACGACCACATCGGCATCTACATCGGCAACCACCAGATGATCCACGCCCCGCACACCGGCGACGTGGTCAAGGTCGCCACCCTCGACTGGTACGAGAAGTACCCCTGGAAGGTCAGGCGATTCGGATGACCCCGCCGCCTCTGAAGCGCGCGGCCGCGGCCGTCCTCCTGGCCGCCCTCGTCAGCGGGTGCTCCCTCGGCAGCCCGCTGCGCCCCCGGCCGACGCCGTCCTCCTCCACCGCCACGGCCCCGGTCGCCGCGCCGCTGCCCCCCGGCCGCGGCGGGACCCCGGCGGCCGGCCTGCCCGATTTCGGCAAGGTCGACGGCGGCGACCCGGCGGCCGTGGCCAAGGCCGCCCTCACCGCGATGTGGACGGTGGACACCGACATCGACGCGTCCCCGATGGACGCGGAGAGACGGGCCGTCCCCATGTTCACGGCGCGGCGGGCGGAGGGCGCCGCGTCGATGACCCCGCGCGCCCAGCCCGGCAACACGTGGGTCACCTGGGCCTCGCACCACGCCTTCACCACCGTCCAGGCCCAGCAGTCCCACGAGGACGGCGGGCCGGCCGACGGCCCCACGACCGCCTTCCAGCGGTGGGTGGTCACCGTCACGCCCAAGGGCCGCGACGGCTGGACCGGCCCGCCCGAGATCCACATAGCCCTCGTCGTCCTGCTCCGCGACGACACCGCGCAGCCCTGGCGGCTGGACACCCTCACCCTCAGATAGCCCGCTGGAGGAACGGAAGACCGTGGGAAGCGACCTGCAGGTGCCCGGCTGGCCACTGGTCACCATCGTGCTCAGTGCCGACGGCGGCGCCCACGTGGACGGGAAACCGGTCACGGTGCCACCCGGCGAACAGGCGCGCCCGGCGGCCTTCGCCCACGCCGTCGCCACGGCCGCGCGCGTCGGCAGGCCGGTCCGGGTCAAGCTGACCGACACCGACGGCGGGGACTGGATCCTGGCCGCGCACCCCGACGGCGCCGAGACGACACTGGAGAAGCCGCCGTCGCGGCGCCGCGGCGGCAGGCAGAAGAAGGCGCCCAAGCCCCCGAAGCCGCCGAAGCCCGGCAAGGCGCCCCAAGCCGCGGACGCCACCCCGCCCCCGGCTCCCCAGGGGCCCGCTCAAGCCGGCCGGGACGCCGACGCGCCCACCACCGTCGGACCCCAGGCGCGGACGAACGCCCTCACGCCGCCGGTCCCGGCCTCCGAGCCCGCACCGGCGAACGCCCTCACGGCGGCCGTCGAGGCCGGTGACTGGATCACGGCGGCCGCCCAGCTGAAGCTGCTCAAGGCCGATCCGCGCCAGGCCGACCGGGTGGCCGAGGCCGAGGCCCAACTCGCCGCCGTACGGGGTGACCTGGTGGCGGCGACCGTCCAGTACACCGCCTTGGCCCTGGCCCGGACCCAGTCCGTGGGGACGGACCATCCGAGCACCCACCACGCCGCCGACCGCGCCCAGGACCTGTGGGGCCGCATCACCGACCCCGGGCAAGCCCTCCAGGCCGGTCGCGCCCTCCTCCAGCTGCGCCGGATCGTCCCCCCGGCGGACCCCGCCTCCATGGTCCAGCTCCGTCTGCGCCTGGCCCGCCTGCACGTCACCTGATACCGCGTCGGGGAAATCCGGCGGCCCGGACCGTCGGCGTCCGCGCGCCCCGTGCCCGTTCGGCATCACGCTCCGCGCGCGAATGGTGTCTGGTAGCGTCCGGCTGGTTGCTGTGACGAGGGGCGGGAGACCCATGCGCTGGCGTGCGCGGAACTACGGCGGAGCCGCGGTCGCGGCCGCGATAGCCCTGGCGGTCACCGGCTGCGGTGGTGGCGGCGCGGCGAGCGGTTCCCAGGACGGCGGCTCCCCCTCCGGCACGCCTGGGAGTCCGACGAGCGCTCCCGTCAAGGCGATCGGCACGCCGGGCACCGTCACCGTGTCGTGGTGCGACGTGAAACCGGGAACCGCGGGCGCCCCGAACGCCCAGCAGCTGACGCTCGCCTCGTACTCCGTGACGGACGGCCAGGAGGTCGCCCGCACCGTGTCCGCGCTCCCTCCCGGCGCGGACACCGGCATCCTCTGCGACCCCAACGCCCACGACAGCGTTCCGAGCGCCCTGCGCCAGGCGTTCAACAAGGACTTCACGATGGTCGCGGGCCTGATGCCGTCCCCCCAGCAGTCCTCGGGCGGCTCGGACGGCGCGGCCGTCGCCTTCTCGCTCGCCCCCCAGGGCGCACCGGTCGGAGCCCCGTCCGCCGATCCGTTCACGGTCGGCGCCAAGGACCGCGTGCCCGCGTTCCAGAGCGGCACGTCGACGCTGTGGTACGAGAACCGGGACCGGCACGTGCTGAGCCGCGACCTCGACCGGCAGGGCGCCGGCACCACCGACCACGGGCCCTCGCACGGACCGGTCTTCGCGCTCGCGGGGGACCAGCCCTGGTCGCGCCTGCCCCTCGGCAACACCGTCGACAGCGTGACCGTCAATCCGGCGGGCACGGCCGCGGCAGCCGGGGGCGGCCACGGCAGCGGGATCTGGCTCAAGGACGCCGCCGCGGCCGGGTACGGCGACGAGTACGTCGAGCCGGCCCGGTTCGGCCCCGACGCCTCCGGCTCGGGTTCCACGGGGCTGCCCGGAGGCGGCACCGTCCCCCGGTGCGCCCCGAAGTCCTGGACCGACGACCACGCCCTCCTCTGCGTCGGCAAGGGCATCTCCCGGGTCGTGTTCTCGGACACGTTCGACTCCGTGCTGAAGGTCGAGCCGCTGCTGCCCGAGAACGACCGCGACAACACCGCCGTGGCTCCCTCCCCCGACCTGAAGTCGGTGGTGTTCCTGTCCCGGCAGGGCCAGGACGTCGCCGAGCTGTACCGCCTCGACCTCACTCCCGGCTCCACCCCGCGCAAGCTCGCCTCCATCGCGCCGAACAGTCCCCGGGTGAAGTCCGAGCTGCGCCTGGTCGGGTGGCAGTAGTCGAGACGATCCGCTTGACCAGGGGGCCGGTGCCGCGCACCGGCCCCCTGGCCGTTCCCGTCGGCCGCCCGGGCCCCGGAGGGTGAGATCCGCGTCACAAGCGTCCCGGAGGACCACCCGCGGAAGGGCGCCGGGCACGACTCCCGCCGCCGATGGCCGGGGGCGCGCCGGAACCGGCTCCGGCCCCACGCCGGAGGAACTGCGGGCACACCCCGCGCGTCCGGATGGTCGGGAACGTTTCGTTCGGCAGCATGGTTTGACTGTGCGTCATTCCGGAAGCACCGCGTCGCCCGGTCCCGGAACTTCACGGGCCCGGTGATCGAGTCGGACGCGGGCGTCCCGGTTTCCCGGTCGGCCGTGTTCGGAATTTCATGGTCATGTCGACAAACCGTGATTCCAGAGGCCTCGCCCCCGCAAAGGGACTGGCGTTCACCAGGGGGAACGAGCCAGAATCACCGTCGCAGGGTGATGATCTAATGGAAAGTCAATAGTCACTCGATAAGCGTGGGGGGACGCATTGCGCGACAGGACCGGTCGGCTCTCGGCAAAAGCGATCAAGCCGTCACACCACGCCACCACGTGGGTTCCCGCTGTCGTGGGCGCCCTGGCGTTGACGGCCGCCGGCTGCGCCGGCGGATCCGACAAACCCGCCGTGACAGCGACGAGCGCACCGGCGAGTCCGACGTCCGCGGCCGCCGCGCCGACCCCGCCCCCGACCCCGACGGCGGATCCGACGGCCAAGGCGGGCACCGACGTCCTCGCCGTGTACAAGGCCTTCACGGACTACAAGGTGACGGCGTTGAGGTCCGGCCACGCCGACGTCGCCAAGCAGTCGGCGGTCTCCACCGGCGACGCGTACAAGTCGCTCGCCTCGACGATCTTCGAGTCCCAGCAGAGCGGGGTCGTCTTCAAGGGCGACCTGGTCAGCAAGCCCACGGTGGAGGCGGTCGACCTGGCCTCCTCCCCGGGCAGGGCCACGCTGGCCGACTGCCTCGACGTCTCCCACTGGGAGCCGGTGTACTCCAGCAGCGGGAAGAGCGCCGCCGCCCCCTCGCAGGCGACCCGTTTCGTCGTGAGCGTCGGCGCCCAGCAGATGCCCGACGGCACCTGGCGGATCTCCCAGTACACGACCGACAAGGCGCGGACATGCTGAGACGGGGCATAGCCGCCCTCGTGGCGGCCGCGGTCGTCGTCCTCGGCCTCGCGGCACCGGCGAGCGCGGACGGCTGCCCGCCCGACAAGGACGTCTGCATCATCGTCAAGGACCCGGGGACCCCGGGAGGCGGCGACGGGGGTGGCACCGGAGGCGGCGGAGGCGGCGGAGGCGCCACCTGCACCTGGCAGACCCAGACCGTCCCGTGCAACTCGCCCGACTTCGGCTGGTACAACGCCCAGGACGGCTGCTACTACAACCTGATGAATCCGCAGCCGGATCCCACCAACTGGGTGTGGATGGGCCACCAGCCCGGGGACGGCGCCGTCTACGGCCGTACCTGCCCCTTCGGATACGAGGGCGACTCGGCTCCCAACGGCCCCGTGTGGCTGCAGAATCCTCCCCCGGGCTTCGGGGGCGGTCCGACTCCGGCTCAGCTGGCGCGAGAGATCTTCGCGGCGATGTCGTTCGACGTGCCGGACATCGGTACCGCGCCGGACCGGGGTGGCAAGGGTGTGATCGGGATGCCGGTGTGGCTGTGGGCGAAGGCGTCCAAGACGAGCTGGGGCCCGTGGGTGGAGTCGAAGTCCGCCGGCGGACTGTCCGTGTCGGTCACCGCGAAGGTGACACGCATCGACTGGTCGATGGGCGACGGCGGGACACGCTCCTGCACCACGCCCGGGACGCCCTACTCCCCGGACCTGGGCGCCGCGACGTCCCCGGACTGCGGCTACCGCTACACCACCACCAGCGCCGGCAAACCCGGCGGCAAGTTCCCGGTCAGCGCCACCACCACCTGGACCGTCCACTGGGAAGGCGGAGGCCAGCAAGGCGACCTCCCCGCCATCACCAAGACCTCCACCACCGAACTCACCATCGGCGAAGTCCAAATCCTCAACTGAAACGGACCCTCGGACAGAGGTCCGCTCAGTCCGCGGTCCGGGCCGTTCCTCGGCCCGCCCCGGATTCTCCTACTCGTTTTCTCCTCGGGGGATGTAGCTCTTGAGCAGCACCGTTACCGGGTCCCACGGCGCGGGCGCGCCGACCGGCCCTTCCGCTGTGGCTCCGGCGGCCCCGCCGCGCGCGTTGACGGCCCGGCGCCGCCGCCCCGCGCTGATCGGCCTGTCCGTGGCACTGATCGCGGCAGGCGGTCTCCTCGGCGCTTTCGCCGTGCTGACGACCGGACAGCACAAGGCGGTCGTGGCGTTGGCGAAGCCGGTGGCCGAGGGCGAGGTGATCACCGACGCGGACCTGACCGAGGCCTCGATCACGCTGGACCCGGCCGCGCTCAAGCCGATCCTCGCCGTCGACCGCGGCACAGTGGTCGGCAAGCGGGCCGCGAACAGCCTGCACGCGGGTGCCCTGGTGACCAAGGAGGACCTGACCGACGCGCCGCTGATCGCCGCCGGACAGCAACTGGTGGGTGTCCTGCTCAAGCCCGGACAGCTGCCGTCGACGCCGCTGACCCCGGGACTGGCGGTCCTGGTGGTGTCCACCCCCGGTGAGGACTCCGCCGCGGGCGCCGCGGCGAACGCCGCGAACGCCGCGCCGCCGGCGACGATGAAGGCCAAGGTGGTGCGGGTCGGAGACCCGGAGACCACCGGGAGCAGGACGGTCGACCTCGCGGTGGCCGGCACCGACGGGCCGGCGCTGGCCGCCCGCGCGGCGACGGGTCGTATCGCGGTCATCGTCGCCGCCAAGGGCACGGGCTGATGGCGGTCGTCACGGTCTCCGGCTGCACGGGTTCGCCCGGCGCCACGACCACCGCGCTGGCGCTGCTGCTGTCGTGGCCGCTGGAGCCCGGACGCCGGGCGATCCTGGCGGAGTGCGACCCGGACGGCGGCTCGGTGGTGCTGGGGGCGCTGTCCGGGCGCACCCCCGGTTCGTACGGGCTGCGCAACCTCGCGGTGGCCGACCGTCAGGGGCAGCTGGGCGAGGCGTTCTGGCGCCAGCTGGTCGACCTGTCGGACGGCGGCACGGACCGGCTCCTGCTGCCCGGGATCACGGATCCGGCGCAGGCGGCCGGCCTGGCGTACACGTGGGAGCGGCTGGCCGGGCTGTTCACGTCGATCGAGAGGGTTCAGCCCAGCCATGACGTGATCGTCGACCTCGGCCGGTCGGGCGCGTACGGCCTGGCGTCCCCGCTGGTACGCAAGGCGGATCTCCAGCTGATCGTGGTACGCGGCACCCTGCGGGGCGTGCAGTCCGCGCAGGTCCGGGTGCGCGCGATGCGCGACGACCTGGACGCCAACTCGCCGGGCTCGGACGGCCTGGGCGCCGTCCTGGTCGAATCGGGCCCCTACGGCGCGGACGAGGTGTCGCGCGAGCTGGGCGTGCCGGTCGTCATGACGCTGCCGCACTCGCCGAAGGCGGCGGCCGTGCTGTCGGACGGCGCGGACGGCGGACGCGGGTTCAAGCGCTCGGACCTCATGCGCGCGGCGCGGTCGGGGGCCGAGCGGGTCTTCTCCCTGGTCGCGCAGCGCCGTGCGCGCCTGGCCCCCGTTCCCCGTCACGACGCCGCGGGAGGACAGCCGAATGCTCAGCGGTAAGCCCCTTCACCCCGATCCGAGCGTGCGACCGACCGTCCAGGAGGACGGGGCGGGCGGCCCGTCGGCGCTGCCCGCGGGGCTGCGCTTCGGTCCCGTGGCACCCGCCCCCGCGGCGGCGGCCGCCACCGTGGCCCTGCGTGCCGTCGAAGACCCGGCCGCCGTCGCCCGGCCCGGTTCGCCCACGCCGGCCCCGACGCCACCGGTCGCCGTCCGGCGTTCCTCACGGCCCGCCGCCCGGACGGACCAGGCGGTACCGGCCGACGACATCGACCACGCCGTCGCGGCCCAGCTCAAGCGGCAGGTCGCCGACCGGCTCTCCCGCGAGCTGGAACGCGACCCGTCGATGGACCAGGCCACCCAGATGCAGCGCGGCCGCGCGCTGATCAACGAGGCCGTCGCCGTGTGGGCGACGGCCGCGGCGGTCGACAGCGGCCTGCCCGTGCCGCCGGAGACCGCCCGGCGGATGTCGGGCGCGATCTACGACCTGCTGTTCCGCGCCGGACGCCTCCAGCAGTACCTGGACGACGACCGGGTGGAGAACATCCTCGTCAACGGCCACGACCGGGTCTACATCGACTACGGCGACTCCCGGCGCGTCAAGGTGCCACCGGTGGCCGAGAGCGAGGAGGACCTGCGGGAGCTCCTGCGGGACCTCGCGCGCCGCAGCGGCTCCGGTGAGCGCACGCTCTCCACCGCCAACCCGTTCCTGGCCCTGCGCCTGGAGGACGGCTCCCGCATGCAGGTGATCAGCGAGGTCACCCCGCGCACCTACGTGACGATCCGCCGCCACCGCGTGCGGGACATGGACCTGAACGGAATGGTCGAGCTGGGGTCGATCGACACCACCCTCGCGGCGTTCCTGGCCGCCCTGATCCGGGCGAAGAAGAACGTCATGGTGGTCGGGACCCAAGGTGTGGGCAAGACGAGCCTGCTGCGGGCGATGGCCCGCGAGATCCCCCCGGAGGAGCGGATCGGCACGCTGGAGACCGAGTTCGAGCTGTTCCTCCACGAAGACGACGGGCAGGAGCGCCAGATCGTCCCGATGGAAGCCCGCGAGGGCAACGGCGAACGGGTCAACGGCCGCGCCGCAGGCGAGATCACGGTCGGCGACCTGATCTACCCGGCGCTGCGGATGAGCCTGCGCCGCATGGTCGTCGGAGAGGTCCGCGGCGCCGAGGTCGTGCCGATGCTGCGGGTGATGACCAACGGCGAGGGCGGCTCGCTGTGCACGCTGCACGCCCGCGAGCCGCACATGACCTTCGACCGCATCGCCGAGCTGTTCCTCGAGTACGGGCACGGCATGACCGAGGCCCTGGCCTACCGTCAGTGCGCCAACGGCCTGGACTTCGTGGTCTTCGTGAAGATGATCGACGAGACCGGCATCGGCGGACGGCGCCACCGCTTCGTCAGCCATGTGCTGGAGGTCACGGGCATGGGCGAGAACGGCCGTCCGTCCACCAACACGATCTTCGGCCCGCGGCCCGAGGTGGGTGAGGAGCGCGCCGTGCCGATCATGCACCCCAGCTGCCTGGGCGACCTGATGCGCGTCGGCCTTCCCGCCGCTCTGCTGGACAACCCGGCGGGGACCTGGGGCCGACCGCTCGACCTGATGGTGAGGACGGCGTGACGCGACTCCTGATCGGTCTGGTCGCCGGCATGCTCGTCGTCGGCGGCCTCGTGGGCGCCGTCGTCGGGCTCGTCGGCACCACGGCCCCGCCCGCCCCCGGCCCCGCCTCGCGCCTGCGGACCGCCCTGACGTCCGGTGAGCACGACGTCCGCGCCCGCGCCCGGGCCCGCACCCGCCTGCTCGCCTCGGTGGTGGCCGGCGTGCTGCTGTGGGTCGTCACCGGCTGGTTCATCCTCGGCCTGGTCCTCGTCCTGGTGGTGGCCGGTCTGCCCTGGCTGCTCGCGTCCACGGGGAACACCAAGACCCGGATCGAGCAGCTGGACGCGCTCGCCGAGTGGACCAGGCGGCTGTCCGACGTGCTGATGCTCGGCATGGGCCTGGAACAGGCGATCATCTCCAGCCGCAAGACCGCGCCGGTCGTGCTGCAGGAACCGGTGGGCGAGCTGGCCGCCCGGCTGCTGTCCGGCTGGCGGCCCGCCGACGCCCTGCGGGCGTTCGGCAACACCCTCGGCGACGCCACGGCCGACAAGGTCGTCTCCGCGCTCATCCTCAAGGTGAGCGACCGGGGACCCGGTCTGGCCCAGGCGCTCAACGACCTCGCCGACAGCATCCGCGAGGAGGTCCGCCAGCGCCGCGACGTGGAGGCCGACCGGGCCAAGCCCCGCACCACCGTGCGGTGGCTGACCTGGATGACCGTGGGCATCCTCGTCCTGGGCAGCTTCGCCACCGACTACATCGAGCCCTACAAGACCTTCCTCGGTCAGATGGTCCTGGCGGTCATCCTGCTCGGCTTCGTCGGCGTGCTGAGCTGGATGCGCTCGCTCGCCTCCTACAAGCCGACCCCGCGCTTCCTCGCCGCGGACGCGCGTTCCAGTGTCAAGCTGCAGCAGCCCACGGCCCCGGCCGTTCCCGGCCCCGCCCAGGAGGTGACCGCGCGATGATGATCAGTCCGATCGCCGTGATCGGCGGCGCGCTCGTCGGCGGCGGCGTGGCCGTGTTCGTCCGCGCCCTCGTCCGTCCGCAGCCCAACCTGGCCGCCACGCTGGAGGCCGTCAACAATCCACGGACCGTCGACACGGCCGGGATGACCCAGGACGAGCGCGTCGGCGCGTGGCTGGAGACGCACCTGCAGCAGGTCCCGGGAGTGAGCATCCCCCGAACCCGCCTGGCACTGGTCGGCCAGAACCCCGGTCGCTTCCTGCTGACCAAGGCGGCGATGGCCTTCATGGGGCTGCTCGTGCCGTCCTTCGTGTGCGCCATGTGGGCGCTCGCGGGGCTGACCATGCCGATACCGGTACCGGTCGTGGTGTCGCTGGCGCTGGCCGCCGTGCTGTGGTTCGTCCCGGACCTGGCGCTGCGCGACCAGGCCAAGCGGGCCCGGCAGGAGTTCTCCCACGCGATCGCGGCCTACCTGGAGCTGGTGGCGCTGGAGCGGGCCGGCGACGCCGGGCCGGCCGAAGCCCTGGAGAAGGCGGCCGCGGTCGGCGAGAGCTGGGCCTTCGTGCGCCTGCAGCAGGCGCTCACCCGTGCCCGGGTCGACAAGATCGCCCCCTGGGAGAGCCTGCGACAGCTCGCCACCGAGCTGGACCTGCCGGTCCTCGCCGACGTGGCCGACATCATGCGCCTGTCCGCGAACGACGGCGCCGCCGTCTACACCACCCTTCGGAGCAGGGCGAAGAGCCTGCGCACCGAACTGATGGCGCAACAGACGGAGGAGGCCAACGCGGCTTCCGAAGCGATGACCGCGCCGGGCGCCCTCATGGCCGTACTGGTGATGGCGCTCATCGCCTTCCCGTCCATCATCCGCATCATGACCGGCTGACCGGCCCCGTGCCGCAGACGGGACACGCACCACACTCAACGGGAGGAACCCCATGAACGACTTCGGTACCAAGATCCGCTCGATAGTGTCGGCGGACCCGGAGAACCTGCCGGCCCTGGCGGTGATCGACGTCCTGTCCGCCCGGATCCGGGCCCTGCGCGAGGAGGACGCCGAGCGCGGCGACATCAGCATCACGACGGTCATCGTCTGGGTGGCCGTCATCGCCTGCGCCATCGGGATCGCCGGTGCCATCGCGGTGCTCGCGTCCAAGTACAAGGGCAAGATCGAGAACTCGGACAAGTGACCACCCGGCGAACCGCGGACGCGGGCGAGGGCGAGGGCGAGGGGAGGGGCCGCCGCCGGTGGCGACGGCCCCGTCTCACGGACGACCGCGGGGACGTCTCCCTCGAAATGGCCATCGTCTTCCCACTGGTCATCGTTCTGACCATGCTGGTCGTCCAGGTGGGCCTGTGGTACTACGCCCGGGAGATCGCCCTGTCCGCGGCCCGTTCGGGCGTCGCGGCCGGGCGCGGCCACCAGGACTCGCCGGGCAAGGGCGCCGCGCGGGCGAGGGAGGTCCTCGACCGGACCGCGGGCAGTTCGCTGCTGCAGGCGGACGCGAGTGTCTCCTCGACCGCCGACCGGATCACCATCCGGGTGACCGGGCGCGCTCCGAGCCTGCTCCCGTTCCTGTCCGGCCCCTCCGTCGATCAGAGCGCGTCCGCGCCCCGAGAGCACTGGACCGGTCATTGACCCTCCATAACCTTGCCCCGCGCCGGGACGAGGGCAGCGCCTCCATCGAGGCCGCGATCCTCGTCCCGGTCCTCATGCTGTTCATCGCCCTGGCGTTCATGGCCGGACGGATCGCCCTCGCGAGCCAGGCCGTCGACTCCGCCGTCGAGGACGCCGCCCGCGACGCCTCCATCGCCCGCAGCCCGGCCGCGGCCGCGTCGGCCGCTTCGGCCGCCGCGGGCCAGACCCTCGCCCGGCAGGGCCTGCACTGCCAGGGCTCGCCGCGGGTGACCGTCGCCGTCAGTGTCGGCGGCACGGGGACGGGCGGCACCGTCACCGCCACGGTGGTCTGCGACGTCGCGCTCGGTGACCTCGCCTTCCCGGGCATGCCCGGGACCCACACCATCCGCAGCACGTTCACCTCTGCCATCGACCGGTTCGTGGAGCGCTGATGACCGACCACACGACGGCCACTCGAGGGCGACCGGGCGACCGGTGCGCGGGTGGCCGCGACTCCGGAAGCATCGGTCTGTGGGCCGCGATCCTGGTGCCCTCCCTCCTGCTGATCATCGGGCTGACCATCGACGGCGGCGGCAAGATCCGCGCCGACGAACGGGCGGAGCGCATCGCCCAGGAGGCCGCCCGCACCGGAGGCCAGCAGCTCGACGCCGGCAAGGCCATTCCGGGCAAGGCCATCGCCGTCGACCCGGACAAGGCCGTCGCCGCCGCGCAGGCCTACCTCCACGCCAACGGCGCCATCGGCACCGCCCAGCCGGCGGACGGCAACCGGAAGCTGGTCGTGACCGTCAACGGCCCCGCCTACAAGACCAAGTTCTTCTCGCTGATAGGCGTCCACGAACTCGCCGTCCACGGCGAGGCGAGCGCCACCCTCGTCTACGGAGTGACCGGACCGGAGGCTCCCTGATGTCCCGACGCCCCGCCGCCCGCCGCAACCTGCTCGCCGACCTGCTGCGGATGCTCGCCTCGCTGATCGCGCTGGCGGCCCTGCTGGTCGCGCTGCCGATCGGCCTCTACGTGGCGACCCGGGCCCTGCTGCCGCTCGGCCTGACCGGTCTCGGCTCGCTCGACGACCTGCTCACCAAGCAGGACACCGGTGGGCTCGCCCTTCTGGTCCTCGCCGCCATCGGCTGGATCGGCTGGGCCCAGTTCGCGGTGTCCGTGCTGCTGGAGGTGCCCGCGCAGCTGCGCGGGCGCAAGGCTCCCAGGCTCCGCGGGTTCGGCCTGAGCCAGCGCGCGGCCGCCGGCCTGGTCGGCGGGATCCTGATCCTGCTGCCCACCGCGGGCGGCGCGTTCGCCGCCACGGCCGCACCCGGGATGCCCGCTCCCGCGCAGGCCAAGGTGGCGGTGACGGCGTCCGCCGCGGGGCAACAGGCCCAGGCGGGCCCGGCGGCCGGCCAGGTCCGCGGCGGCGCGGTCCAGGCCGCGTCGGACCAGCGCGTCTACACCGTCCAGGACACCAGCCCGGCCGACAGCCTCTGGAGCATCGCCGAGCACGAGCTCGGCGACGGCGCCCGCTGGCACGAGATCGCCGCCCTCAACGAGGGCCGGGCGATGCCCGGCGGAGCCGTGTTCCACGCCTCGGGCGACATCCAGCCCGGTTGGCAGCTCCTCCTGCCGGGAACCGGCGGCGCGGGCGCGTCCGCGCAGACGGCGGGCGCGCCGACGACGGTGACCGTGCACGCCGGTGACACCCTGTCGGCCATCGCCGAGCGGGAGCTGGGCGACGCCGACCGCTACCCGGAGCTCGCCGAGGCCAACATCGGGCACACCATGCCGGACGGGCGGCAGATGACGGCGGCCGACGACATCTTCCCGGGCTGGACCATCACCATCCCGCAGTCGGCCAAGCCGGCCTCCCCGGCCGCCGCCTCGCCCTCCGGCCAGGGCTCCGTGGCACAGCCGCCTGCGGCACAGCCGCCCGTCACGCAGCCGTCCCAGAGCCCGGCGCCCTCGGCGTCCGCTCCGACGGCCCCGGCGCCGACGGCGCAGCCGCCCGTCACGCAGCAGCCGGCTGCGTCCGTACCGTCGGCGGCACCGAGCACCGCACCCGCGCCGACCACGGCACCGTCGACGGAGCCGGCGGCCTCCCCCTCGGCCGCAGCCCAGGCTCCCACCACCGCGCCGGCCCCGGCTCAGAGCCCCGCGCAGCAGCCCTCGGCTGCGCCGACGGCGCAGGCCTCCCCCTCGGCCGCCGACTCCTCCGCCCCGTCCGCCGGCGCGGAGGCCGCCCAGCCCGCCGGGCCCACCACCGCCGCGCCGACGTCCGAGGCCCCGGAGGCGACCCCGGCGGAACTGACCCGGAGCAGTTCCGCCGTCGACATCGCGGCCATCGCCACCTGGGGCGGACTGGTCGCGGCGGGCATCGTGTCCGCGCTGGGCCTCAAGCGCATGCTCCAGCAGCGCGGCCGCCGCCGGGGCGAGCGGATCCGCATGCCCGGGCCGGCCACGGCCGCACCCGCGCGGTCCGCGCCCGTCGACCCCGTCGCGCAGGCCTCCCACCGGCTCGCGGACCTGGAACTGCGCCTGCGTGCCAGCGAGGACCCGACCGGTGCGGACCTCGTCGACCGTGCCCTGCGCACGCTGGCGGCCCGGCTCGCCGAGCAGGGGCGCCAGCTGCCGCGAGTGGCGGCCGTGCTGCTCGGCCCCACCGCGCTCGACCTGGTGCTCCTGGAGGACCCCGGGCAGCCCGTCGCGCCGTTCACCCCGACCGCGGACCCGACGCGGTGGACGTGCCCCGCCGCCGGCGCCGACCTGCTCGACGCGGAGAGCGCCCGCCACGTCGTGGCCCCTTACCCTGCCCTGGCCACGCTCGGCCGCGACGGTGACGACCTCGTCCTGGTGGACCTGGAGACGCTCGGCGTCCTGCTGCTCGACGTGAACGACGCGCGGCCGTTCGTCCGCGCCCTCGCCGTGGAGCTCGCCTCCGCGCCGTGGCGGGACGACCTCGGTGTCCTCCTGACCGGCCTCGACGAGGGCCTCGCGCAACTGGACACCGGCTACGGGCGGCTGCAGCCGGTCGCCACCCTGGCCGAGGCCCTCGCCGATCTGTCGGGCTGGAACCAGGTCATCCGTCAGGCCCTCACCGACGCCGGGATCCCGAGTGTCCGGCACGCCCGGACGACGTCGGCCACGCCTGATTCGTGGACCCCGCGCATCGCCGTCAGCGCCGTCCCACTCACGGCCGCGGACGCGGCGGACGCCGGACGGCTGCACACCGACCCGGTCTGCGGGGCATTGATCGCCCCGGCCGACCACGACGTCCTGCCCCAGGTGGTACGGCTGCCCGGGCTCTCCGGCGGCCCGCTCACCATCGCGGGTCTCACCCTCGGCCACCTGGTGCCGCAACGCATCACGGACGAGGACTTCGACGCCCTGATGGAGCTGTTCGGCCTCACCGGCGAACCCAGCCGGGCCCCGGAGTCTGAAGAGGTCCCGGTGACGGAACCGTCTGAGACCGTGGTGGTTCCCACCGCCACGGTGGTCGACCAGAGCCCGGGTCCCGTGGTCCCCACCGCCACGGTGGTCGACTGCGGCCCCACTCCCGTGATCCCCACCGCCGAGTCCGCAGAGGAGGCGGAGGAGGTCACCGCGGCCTTCCCCGAGTCGGCGGACACGGCCGTTCCGCCCGCCGACGGTTCGGGGCTCCCGGATCTCCCCGACGCCACCGGCCCCCTGGTCAACATCCTCGGCCCCGCGCACCTGACCGGCGTCGACACCGGTTCGATCCAGCCGACCGCCGCCACCCGCCTGACCGAGGTGGCCGCGTGGATCGCCCTGCACCCCGGTGGCTCCCTGCAGCAGCTCACCGTCGACCTGAACCCGTCCGCCCCCAACACGGTCTCCTCGGCCGGACTCGTCTCCGCGCTGCGGCGCTGGCTCGGCAACGCCGAGGACGACACCCCGCACCTGCCCCAGGACACCGGTGCGGGCCTGCGCTTCGGCCCTCACGTGAGCTCCGACTGGAACCGCTTCCTCCAGCTCACCACCCGCGGTACGCACCGCGCCCGGCAGCAGGCCCTCGACCTCGTCGCCGACCGGCCGTTCGCCGGTGTTCCCCCGCGCCGCTACATCTGGGCCGAGGGCTACCGGCAGCAGATCATCGCCGCGGTCGTGGACACGGCCGCGCAGGTGGCCGAACACTGCCTGGAGGTGCGTGACCACCTCGGGGCCCTCAAGGCGGCCGACACGGGGATCCGGGTCGAGGCCGCGGCCGAGCCCCTGTACCGCCTGGCCATGCGGGCGGCTCACCTGGCGGGCGACCGCGAAGGGGTGGAGCGCTACGCGGACAGGCTCGAAGCCGTTCTCGACCAGCTCGGTACCGAGATGGAGCCGGCCACCTCCGAACTGCTGCGCACCATGCTGAGCGCCGACCCGCGCCTGGCCGGGTGGCCGTCGTGACGCAGTCCTCCCGTCCCCCGGCGCCTGCCGGGGGACGGCTGAGGCTCGATGCCCCGAGCGCGGACGTCCTGCGCGGACACGCCCTCGCGGTCGGCGCCACCGCGGCCGTCACGGGGGCGGCGCTCGCCTGGCGCCTCGGCTCCTCCCCGCTGTTGCCTGGCTGTCTGGCCCTCGCGGTCCTCGCCAGTGTCCTGGGCGCGATCGACCTCGCCCTGCACCGCCTTCCCGACGCCCTCACCCTGCCCGCCTACCCGGTGTTCGCGCTGCTCCTGGCCTATCCGGCCGCGCAGTCACCCGAGACGGCGCTGCGGGCCCTCCTCGCCGCCGTGGCCCTTCCGGCGTTCTACTTGGCGGCCGCGCTCCTGCCCGGCGGTCCGGGCCTCGGCGACGTGAAGGCGGCAGGACCGGTGGGAGCCCTGCTCGGCTGGGTCGGCTGGCACGCCGTCATCACCGGCACGTTCCTCGCCTTCCTCCTCACCGCGCTCGCCGGTATCGCGCGGCTCGTCGCCCGCCGGGCGAGCGGGCGCACCCGGCTCGCCTTCGGACCGTCCCTGTACGCGGGCGCGGTGCTGGCGCTGCTGCTGTTCGGCCGCTGACCGCTCACGACGTCCGCCCGTGTGCCGCGCGGCCCCCGCGAATGCCGGGAAGACGCTGGCGCCGCCGGTGGGATCTGACGAGAATTGCGGGACGCATGGGCAAGCCTGATGGTCCATCGGTCGCCATTGACGCGCACAACGGGGGGCGGAATTGTACGAGGGAACCAGC
The DNA here is from genome assembly GCF_044764985.1 of Kitasatospora sp. NPDC093550. Taxonomy (NCBI): domain Bacteria; kingdom Bacillati; phylum Actinomycetota; class Actinomycetes; order Kitasatosporales; family Streptomycetaceae; genus Kitasatospora; species Kitasatospora sp. NPDC093550. The sequence goes on along the minus strand of NZ_JBIWJF010000043.1, from coordinate 20,304 downwards.
CCAGGCAGTCCGGTGGTGCTCCGCAAGGGGCCGGGCACCGTCCGACGGCCGCTCGCCGCCGCGCTGGTCGTCGGGATCGCCCTGACGATGAGCGCCTGCTCCGGCAAGGACCATGAGCCCGCTGCCCCGGCATCCCCGTCCGTCCCGGCGACACCGTCCCCGTCCGCCGCCACGTCGACCGCCGGCCCCGCGGGCAAGGACACGGCGGACGTCCTGGCGGCGTACCAGGCCTACACCGAGGCCAAGATCACCGCGATGACCACGGGCCAGGCGGACCCGGACAAGCTGCTCCGGGTCGCCACGGGCAGCGCCTACGACGGCCTGGCCGGCGACATCACCCGGGCCCAGCAGGCCGGCATCCTCTACAAGGGGACCGAGGTGACCCACCCGCAGGTGACGGCCGTGAACCTGTCCGATTCGCCGCACAAGGCGACCCTGACGGACTGCGTCGACGTCTCGAACTGGACGGCGGTGTTCTCCGCGTCCGGGAAGAACGCGGCGGCCACCGGGACGCCCGGCCGTCTGTACGTCGACGTCGAGGCGGTCCAGGCCGCCGGCGGCGCGTGGCTGATCAGCGCGTACTCCCCGGACCGGAGCCGCACGTGCTGAGGCGCCGGGCGGCGCTGCCGGTGGCCGCCGCTGTGGCCGTGGCCGCCGCCGTACTCCCCGCGTCCCCGGCCTCCGCCGACGCCGGACAGTGCCCGCCCGGCAGCGTGCTGACGGCGGACGTCTGCATCTCCGTCACCGACAACGGAGGCGGTGGATCGGGAGGCACGGGCTCCAGCGGAGGCACCGGCAACGGCGGCTCTGGCGGGAGCGGCACGCCTCAACCCTGCATCTTCAACGGGGTCACCGTCCCCTGCTCGAACGGGTGGGGCTGGTACAACTCGGAGGACGGCTGCTACTACCGGCTGCTCCAACCCCAGCCACCGGCGGGCGACCCGCTCTGGGAAGGCCATCAGCCGGGTGACGGCGCCGTCTACGGCCGTAGCTGCTACCTCGCGGCCGCCGGCGGTGGGATCGCCCAGGGGCCCTCGGGCGGAATCGGCTGGCGGGCGACTCCCCCGCCGGGCTTCGGAGGAGGCATCACACCGGCCACCCTGGCCCAGACGATCTTCGCGGCGATGTCGTTCGATGTGCCGGACATCGGTACCGCGCCGGACCGGGGTGGCAAGGGTGTGATCGGGATGCCGGTGTGGCTGTGGGCGAAGGCGTCCAAGACGAGCTGGGGCCCGTGGGTGGAGTCGAAGTCCGCCGGCGGACTGTCCGTGTCGGTCACCGCGAAGGTGACACGCATCGACTGGTCGATGGGCGACGGCGGGACACGCTCCTGCACCACGCCCGGGACGCCCTACTCCCCGGACCTGGGCGCCGCGACGTCCCCGGACTGCGGCTACCGCTACACCACCACCAGCGCCGGCAAACCCGGCGGCAAGTTCCCGGTCAGCGCCACCACCACCTGGACCGTCCACTGGGAAGGCGGAGGCCAGCAAGGCGACCTCCCCGCCATCACCAAGACCTCCACCACCGAACTCACCATCGGCGAAGTCCAAATCCTCAACTGAAACGGACCCTCGGACCGACGACCGGGTCCGGCCGGGCCGATGGCCGCCGGCCATCGGTCAGCTTGCCCCAGCCCGAAGCGGGGCGAGGGTGAGCAGGCCGCAGCCGTAGGCCTTGGAGGGGCCGACGCCGCCGAGGAGCACGGCTTGCAGGAGGCCGGGGTCGGTGATGCGCAGGCGGCCTTCGAAGGTGGCGGTGGTGAGGGTGACGGGGGTGCGGGTGCCGGGCTTGGTGAAGGTGCTGCGGCTGCGGTCGGTGATCCTCACCTCGCGGGCGGGTGGCGCGCCGGCCGGGGTGTGCGAGGCGGATGGTTCGAGGCCCGGTGCGGGGGTGTCGGTGTGTGCCTCGGGGACGGTGAAGCCCCAGCGGGTGGTGCGGTCCAGGAACCAGGTGAGCTGGTGGGCGGCGGTGCGGTGGGCCATGCGGTAGGAGCGGTGGCGCCGTTCGGCTTCGGTCCTGGTGCGGTGCGCGCCGGGCTTGTCGGGCGTGGAGGTGTTCTGGACGGGGCTGGCCTTGAGCCGGAAGGCGAACTCGCGGCCGGCGGCGAGCTGGGCGAGCAGGGGACTGTAGTCGCGGATCGCGTAGTGCTCGCCGTCGGCGTCGGGCCATCCGGCCTGTTCGACGAGGTGGGTCCAGTCGGGCTTGGAGGGGGTGAGGACCAGCAGCACGGGGCGGCGCGGGTGGTCGGCGTCCAGGCGCCACAGGACCCGGTCTCCGGGGGCGGTGTCGGGGATGCCGGCCAGGACGGCGCCGTGCAGAGCGCGGGGGTTGGCGAGCAGATTGCGGCTGGCCGCGCGCAGGGGGTTGATGCGGATGCGGGAGAGGTAGGTCATCGGGTCACCAGCCCAGCAGGGCGAACGGGTCGTGGCCGCCGGCCGCCGTGGCCGGCTGCCCGGTCCGGACTGACGGGGGCAGGCCGGTGGGGACGTTGAGCCAGGTGTGGCGGATCCGCCGGGTGGAGAAGCCGCGGTCGCGGGGGGCGAAGGAACGCGGGACGTCCTGCAGGGTGTCCTCACCGGAAGGGTCGTCGAAGGTCGCGGCCAGGTCGATCCGGTGCGGGGAGAAGGGCTCCGGGCCTCGCTGGGCCCGCCGCCGGTAGGCGTTCACGGTGGCGACGCCGGCTTGCCAGGGCTCGCCGGCCAGGACGTCCTCCAGCGGGGCGTGCCGCACCGCGCCGAGGGCGATCGGCTGGGTGGGGACGCAGGAGCGCCGGCCGAGGGCGAGCGGGAAGGCCGGGCGGCGGACGGCTTCGGCGAGTGTCGCGACGAGGCCGGCCGGGCCCTGGAGGGCGGCGAGGAACACCGCGTCCTGGAGGTAGTAGCGGTGGGTGACGTGGGTGTCCTTGGCCGGGGAGGTCGGCTTCTGCAGGCCCTTGGCGTTCACGCCGGCCTGCGGCAGCGGCCGGCCCCGGTAGTCGCTGACGGTGTGGTAGTCGCGCAGCAGGGTTCCGGGCTGGTCGACGCGCACGCCCAGGCGCAGGGCGACCAGGTCGGCGATGTCCGCTTCGCGCGGGCGGCCGGCGGCGGCCGCCAGCAGGCCGACGACGCCGGACTTGGTCGGCTGGGGCCGGGTGTCGCGGCGGTTGAAGGCGCTGCGGTCGCCCCAGGACTGGAGCGGGCCGGCCAGGCGCAGGACGAGGACCGCCTGCTCCTCATCCTGGTTCGGGGTCGGTGCGGGGGTGGGGTCGGCGGGCATCAGTTGTCGTTCACCCGCTCGGTGAGGGCGGTGCGCAGTCCGTCGCGCAGCTCGGCGAAGGTGCGGTTCGCGCCGAACGCCTCCGTCAGCTTCCGCCCGGTCTCCTCGGGGCCGGCGTCGAGGGTGTGGCAGATGCCGACGTGGATCGGGGTGTCGCCCCACTGCTCGGTGGCGGTGGCGAACTCGGCGGCGAGGCGGCGCGCGGACTCGGCGACGATGCCCTGGCTCGCCGGGACGGGGTTCTCGTAGGCGGAGACGAGGTTCACGGGCTGGTCGGCGCGGACGACGACGGCGACCAGACTGGGGCGGGTGCGGTGGGCGAAGGAGTTGCCGTAGCCCGTCGGGATGGAGCGGGTGAAGGAGTCGACGAACAGGTTGACGGCGTCGACCGCGGCCTTGTCGTCGCCGAGGTTGTCGCGCAGCTGGTGCAGGCCCACGGTGGCGTAGCGGTAGAGGGTGGCGGAGTTGAAGCCGATGGTGCCGATCATCCCGGCGCCGGTCTCATCGGTGGTGTTCTCGTCGTCGACCGCCGTGTAGTAGTCGAACTCGAGCTCGGCGGCGTGGGTGGAGATGGCGTGGGCGACCTGCGTCGCGGCGTCGACGTTCAGGCCCGGGACGTCGGCGACCATCCGCCCGAAGAGCGCGACGTCGGCCGGATGGCCGGTCTGCAGCCGCTCCTTGACCGGCAGGGCCTTGACCGCCTCCTCCAAAGCCTTCGCCTCGAGGGCGGCGAGGTCGGCGGCCGTACCGGCGACCAGGTCGACGATGCCGTCCAGCTGGCGGCGACCGTAGAACAGGAGGTAGGCGGTGTCGCCCTCCTTCTTGCCGGCGGAGATCCCGGTCGACTTGATCAGCGCGCCGGCGATCCGCTGCGCGTCCTCGGCCGCGATGCCGCCGCGCTCGGCGATGCCCTTGGCGAGCTGCGCGCCGATCCGCTTGGTGCGGGTGGCCAGGGTCTGCGGGTCGCGGCTCTCGGCGAAGTGGATGCGGGTGGCGCGCTTCCAGGCCTGCGACGAGACCCGGGAACGACGCTTGCCACCGAAGTAGGCCTCCTTGGGGTTGCCGTTGTCGTCCCGGTTGAGATTGGCCGGCGGGACGGTCTGCAGGATGTGCACGTCTATGAAAAGGCGATCGGTCATGCGCTTCTCCTCGAAGGGACGGTGGTCCGGTGGTGATGGGGGATGCCGGGGCTCCGGCCGCTCACCGAAGGTCGTCGCCCGCGGGCGTCCGGCCGTTCCACACCTGGTAGTCGAGGGCCCACCTGAGGCGGACCTGGGGACGCCGGTCCGTGTGGTGCCAGGCCTGGATGTCGGCCGCCAGGTGGTCGTGGTCCAGGGGCTGACCGGCGGTGCGGAGCTGGGTGACCAGGCCACGCAGGTGGACCAGTAGCGCGGACACGCTGGTCGCGCCGGCGAGCTGGGCGACCCGGGTGTCGAGGGCTTCCACGCTGACCTCGCCGCTGCGGCGCAGGGCCAGCAGGGCTTCGCCGAGCCTCACGCCGGGTCGGTGCATCGGCTCGGACCGGCCCCGCTGGTGGAGGTCGTGGAGGGCCTGCGTCGAGGGGTCGGCTTTCTGTCCGTCGGAGACCCCGTCGTGTCGCGCGAGGACGTCGTCGGCCTCGACGGTGAAGAGCGGCCACACCCCGGGGTGGTCCATGGCGGGACGGGGGAGGATGCCGTCGAGCCGACGCCGGAAGGCCGCCCCCGCGGTGCCGAGTTTGTAGGTCTGCGGTCTGCCGGACTTGTCGGCAGGGATGACGGTGCGGCCCGCGAAGGTGGTGGCGGGCGCGTCCAGCAGGAGTCCGTTCGCCGTGTCCCAGGCGTGGCGGTACGCCAGGTGCTCCCAGGCGAGCCTGCCGCGCTCCAGGACGTCGTCGTCGGTGCCGGCCGCACGGACGCCGGCGAGCAGGCGGCGCACCAGGGGGTCGAGGGTGTGCAGGAGGACTTCGCCGGGGCGTTGGCCCTTGTCCCAGGGGATGGGTTCCGCGCCGGCGGCCCGGCGCAGATCGGCGGAGAGGTTGTTGACGGCCTGGGCGAGCTGTTCTGCCTGTTCGGCCACGTCCAGGAGGAGTTGGTGGGCTTCGCTGTCCCGGTGGAGGGCGAGCAGGGGCAGCGGGATCGCGTCGTGGACGACGTCCTCGACGACGGAGGACTGGGTGCCGTAGACCACGCCGAAGGTCTCGATCCGCAGCGGGTAGTCGGCGGGCAGCTTGCCGATCTCCTGGAGAGCGCCGGCCTCGTCCAGGAGGGTGCTGGTCTCGAAGGAGCCGCCCGTGCTCTGGCGGGTGGACGCGAGGAGTGCGTCCAGGCCGCGCCAGACGGCCTTGCCCTGGGTGTGGCGGCGCGGTCTTCGCTCGTGCGGGGCCGAGGCGGACTTCTGGGCGGGTGCCGCGTAGGTCCAGGTGGTGTGCGGTTCCAGCGCGGGCGTCCGCGTGAGCCGGTCTCCGGCGCCGATGACCACCCGGGCGACCCGCAGGCGGCCGGCCTCGTCCTGATGCGGGACGAGGCGGATCCGCCGTGCCTGCCACGTCCACAGGTCGAGGAGGCCCTCGGCCTCACGGAGCTCCCATGCGGGGCCGTGCGGCCCGCGCTTCCACTGCGGCACGCCGAGGGCCTCGGGCTGCGTGACCGGGAGGTTCAGCAGGAGGGTCTCGTACAGGGTTCGCCCGGTGGGGATGACGACGCCGAGCTGGCCGAGCGGGCCGGTCGGGTTTCCGGTCGTCTTGCCCGCTTTGACGAGGGGATCGCCGACGACGCCGGTCTTGATCGCCGCCGTGTCCCAGCAGTGGGCGTGCACGAGCCAGTGCGCGGCCTGGGCCGGCGTCAGGTCGAGCGGGTCCGCGTCCGACCGGCTGGCGAACAGCGGGACGTTGTTGCCGCTCGCCGCGGTCGCCACGAGAGTGGCGGAACCCTTCGTCTCGCCCTTGGCCGTGCGCAGTCCCGCGACCTGCCCGAACGGTGCGACGGGATCGAAGAGGTCGAACTCCGCGCGGTGCGTCCCGAGATAGGCCCGGAGGCTGTCCAGTTCGGCCTCCGTGAACCGTCCTCGGCTGAGTCGGGCGCCTTTCTCCCGCGGTGTCCGGGGTACGCCGGTGGCGTCGGCGACGACAGGTAGCAGAACCTGGCGCAGGACGGCCGGCAGCTGGGTGGGGAACTCCACGGTCAGACCCTCGAGTTCGTGGGCCCCGGCGAGGGCCTCGGCGATCCCCACCGTCGTGGGGGAGCCGCCACCGACCGGCCGGACCGTCAGCCACGGTTCCTCGACAAGGCCGTACCCGGGCACCCGCCGTCCCTCCCCACTAGCCGTGTCGACTGATCCCACCTGATCGTGGCATCCCCGAGATCGGATCCGTCGCTCGGCCCCGGGTCCATGCCGTCCATGCCCCGGCCCTGCGGTTCGGGAAGTCCTGGAATCGAAAATTTGAACTGATCTGACGTACTCTGAGGTGCATCATCGCAGGTCGGGAAGTGACGTCCCAGATGTGCGGGATCTTCCAGTGGCCACGGCATGCCGAGTCCACGAGTCGTCGTCGGCCCCGCGTACGCGGGGATCGCCCCCCTCTACGAACGTCACAGCCTTCTCCCGTCCTGTCGGCCCCGCCTAGGCGGGGATGGTCCGACCGACCACTGGGCTGGCTGCAACGCAACAGTGTCGGCCCCGCCTACGCGGGGAGTGCCCCCATGAGGCCGGGCAGTGGGCCGTAGAGGTGTCGTCCCCACGCAGGTGGGGACGACCACCGGCCTCGGGCCGGGCTCCGGCATCCTGGCCCACGGCCCGGTGTCAGCACGCGGTGGTAGCCATGGATCCGTGGATACTACGGAATCGTTCCCGCCGTCCGTCGAGGTCGCGTTCAGACGTGGGTGCCAGGCCATGGCCGACATGGAGTGGGAACACGCCCGGCACCTGTTCGAGCAGGCGGTTGGCGGTTCGGGCTCGCAGATGCTGTGGCGGGTGGTCGAGGCATGCGGAGCGACCGCCGAAGCCGCTTTCTGGATGTGCCGAGCCGTTGCCTCGGAAAGCGATCCGGAGGGCATCAGCGTCGATCCGGGCGTGCTGTGCATCGAGAGCAACGGTCCCGGATCCGCCTTCCACCAAGACTTCACGATCGCCGTCGAGTCGGAGGACCCCGCTAGCGCGGTTGCCGCACTCACCGCTGCCGAGCCCCGACTGATGTGCGTGTTCGAGGACGGACGCGAACTCTCACCGGAAGAGGCCGAGGACGTCTGGGACGATGACCGTCCTCCCTACAGCCCCAGCTACGCCGCGGTCGACACCGAGGTCCCCTGCGTCCGCTTGGACTGCAAAGGCGGGGTCTACCCGCAGATGGCCCGCACCGCGCTACGCGTCGTGGCGGACGAACTGCGAAAGGCGGGAGTACAGCAGGCCCGTCTCTTCAGTCCGAACCGGTCGAACGACTAGGGCCACGACCGCCTGATCAGGGCACCGGTCAGGTCATCCTCCGCGATCGACCGCCAGGGCGGTACCAGGGCCTGGCCCTGGTACCGCCGCCAATATCCTCAGCATCGGCCCGATCTTCTTCGACGTCGTCCCCTTGACCGTCGCGTGAGCAAGCAGAGGCGGAACGCCTCACCTCGATCGCTTCCGTGGGCCGGGTACGGGTGGCAACTACCACGACGTTGCGGGCGACAGCAGACCGGGTGGTTGGTCGCGGCGCGCTCCGCTACCGCACCCTGGCCAGCGCCCGGATGCGCTGGACCATCCTTCGCTGCCGCCTGCCCTGCGCCGTCGGCCCGTCGTCAGGGCCGTGGCCGGCCCGGCCGTCGGCCCGTCGCCGCACCGGCCGGACCGTGGACGGTCCGGCCTGGGCAGTTGCCATGATCCAGACAGTTCCTCATAGCCCTGTGCAACCGACGGAATACGGCGTGGGGAGCAGGATCATCTGCTGCCGAGGCACCACGAGTGCTGAGCTTTGGGAGCTTCCGTCCTGTGCCTCGGCTACCGGGTACTACTCGTGGTCAGTGACGTCATGTCAGAGCATGGGTCGGCCAGGGCTGAGGGCACTTCCTGGTGCAGGACGTCGAGACAGAGACCCCGGTAGTGACCAAAGGCCACAGGAGCGGACGGTCACCTCTTTAGTAAGAGGGCGCGGGCCGAATATCCCCTCTGACCTGCTGGTTTGCAAATGCTTCTGTCTGTGTATAGCCGACACTTCAAGGATCGATCTGCCCCGTAGGCCCGGACACTAGCGGTCGAAACTTGCGCTTTCCTCGAAGATTCTAGCCGTGGAGGCGAAGTGGCGTTGTCGCGGAATGAGTCGAAAATGTCGTGAACCTGGGACAGTTCTGCCGATTATGTCGCCAACTCACGACAGAAACTTGCGCCTATCTCGAACTTTGCTTGTCGTCGACGAGAAGATTCCCATCGGGCCGCCCACCAGAGCGGCACGGCTGAGACTTCGAGGAAAACGCAAGTCTCGCCGGATGTGTCTTCCGAAGGTTCGAGCCGCCAACCCGGCGAATCGACACTCACGCTCCTGGATCCGCCGGTCCAGGGCTCGCCAAGTGACGCGTTCAGCGAACAGGACTTGCGATCCGCCGCACAAAAAGTTCGAGATACCCGCAAGTTAATGTAGTGTCAGCTCACCGACCCGAACGGAGGTACGCGTGAGAGCAGAACGACGGACCGCTCTTCCCAAGGCGACACCGGGGTACCGGACGGTCCGTTCTGCGGGAGAGCCCGAACTCATCAGCATGCTCGACCGGTTCGGCGAGCAACTGGCCATCGACATCGCGACGCAGCCGACCGTGGCCGCAGTCGAAGAAGTGACCGTCAAGTTCCGCCCACGGCGGGTGTCACACGACATGGCCGGTTCGATGGGCTACTCCCTGACGAGCAACTGGTTCCTGGCCAAGGTCCTCGCGCGGTGCATCGTGGCCCACCGGCTCAGCCCTGTGGAGGTCGCGGTCCTGCTCCACATGATGGGTTCCCAGAACCGCGGCACCATCGTTCAGACCCAGGTCGAGATGGCCTCCGAACTGGGGGTGGCACGCAGCAGCGTGAACAGCGCGATCGCCCGGCTCTGCGAGCTGAACTACATCCGCCGGCACAAGAGGCGCGGTCACTACGACGTGAACCCCCGGCTGTGCTTCCGCGGCAACGGCGACGAACAGAACGGCGTCCTCGCGCTTGTCCGAGCGGAAAAACTCGCCAGCGAGTTCCCCGATACCATCGGGCCTGACGACTTCGCCCGAGAGAGCTGAGGAGGACCACTATGGAGATCACCCCCTCCGGCGTGCTCGGCATGATCCCCCGACTCAAGCTGACCCCTTCCGCGATCGCGGTCCTGGGCATCATGTCCGACCTCCAGCTGCCCGGCGGCGAGGTCAACCACAGCCAGGTCGAGATGGCACAACGTCTCGGGATGCTCGAGTCGGCCGTCAGCCGCGGTATGAAGTGCCTCGTGGACCGGCACCTCGTCATCCGTAGCGGCGAGGGCCGGGGACACAGCTACCGGCTGCACCCGTTCATCGCCAAGTACAGCTCCGAGGCCGAGATGGAGGCCTCGTTGCGGGCCGCGGCGGTAGAGGTCCGGGAGGGTCGGCTGCCGGACATCGCCGCGCCCCTGTACCGCAAGCAGCCTCCGCGCGCCTCCGGACGCCCCAAGCTGGTCGCCGTCTGAAGCCGGTGTCCGGCCGGCCCGGCACACCCGGGGTGTAAACGCCGTTTACAAGGCCCCGGTCCTCCTCACACTGGGCCTCCACGCAAGGGAGGCGGTGTAGCTCCGGGCGCCGACTGCCACCCGGCGGCCGCGAACGGCCCCCACCACCCAGTCGAGGCAACCGTGCTCGGGCAATGGATCCACGACCTGCGACCCGACGGCCTGAGCATCCGGCGCGGTGCCCAGGCCGTCGGGTCGCAGGTCGTGCCGATCAGCTGCCGGGCACCCGCTCCGGCGCGTACTCCTCCAGCCGGTCCAGCACCTTGGTGACGACGACCCTCAGCTCATCGGGCTGAAGGAAATGACAGAGCCAGGTCGTCACTCCCTCCAGATCACGCCAGTCAGGCACCCCGGCCCCGCCCGGCGAAACCGTTGCCCCGTCGACCTTCTGGGGCTGGCGCACCGGATCCGCCGAGAGTTCCGCTGTCGAAGACGTGACTCGGTCGCGCTCATCGGAGCCGACGACCCGCTGGTCCGGCAGACCGGTGGTGTAAACGCCGTTTACACCCAGAGGCTGTTCCTGCGAAGCACCGGCCGACAGCTGAACCCCGGCCGCCGTGTAAACGGCGTTTACACCACCACCGGCGCCAGCGGTCCCGGCAGCCGGTGCCGAGGCACGATCGGCCGGCTTTTCCCCCGACGGACGCTCCGCGCGCTCCGCGCGCTCGGCCGCCCGCGCCCCCTTCGCGGCCTGCCTGTCCGCAGCCCTCTGCTTCGCGGCCTCGGCCCGTTCGAGCTGCTGCGCCGGGGTGATCTTCCCCGACCGCGCTTCGGCACCGATCCTGCGCGCATCCTCGACGGCCAGCTCTCCGGCCCCCGTCTGCTCCTGAAGCTCGGGGGAGAGATGAAGCAGGGCCAGCCGCTGTCCCACCCAGGCACGGGACTTGCCCAGCGCCCGCGCGACGGCGGCCTGATTGCCCGCGTAGACCGTGTCCAGCAGCTGCTCGATCGCCTGGGCCTCCTCGAACGGCGACACGTCCTCGCGGTGCGCGTTGGCGATCAGAGCTGCCTCGACCATGTCCGAGGCACGCGAGACCAGGTCATCGTTGAGGTCCACACGCAAGGTTTCGAGCCCGGCCCGCTGAGCGGCCCTCAGACGGCGATTACCGTCGAGCGCGACGAAGTCCGCTCCCCCGATCGCTTCCGCCTGATCGGGGTGCGCGTCGAGGAACGCCCCACGGCTCACCACGGTGACGGGGACGACCTGCCGACGCGTCAGGCTCTCCGCGAGCTCATCGATCGACTCGCTGTCGACGGTCTTCCGCGGGTTGAGCGGATTGAAGACGATCGAGGACACAGGCGCCGATGACGCACGCCGTACCCGGCCAGTGGCGTCCAGGGCCTCGCTGCGCGCCCGTACCTCGTCTCCCCGCGACACGCCCTGAGCGATCGCCCCGAAGGAACCGCCGCCACCCTGCAGCTTCTTGGCGATGCTCACGCCAGCCTCCGACGGATCTCGCGCATGCGCTGCGCCTGGATGGATGTGGGTGCGTACATGAGCAGAGGCTGCTTGAGGTGCACGGCCTCGCGCTGCTCCTTGAGATCGGGAACGACGGAGAGGACGGGCGGCGTGCCCAGGGACTGCCAGTTGCCGAGTGAGTGCGTGGCGACGTAGCCCTTGCGCTTGTCGAACTTGTTGACGACGAGGCCGAGCCGGTCGATGTCGACCTCGTAGTCCAGGCTGACGGTGCGGATCTGGCTGTCGAGCATGGCGTAGGCGTCGGCAGAGGAGTCCTCTGCCTCCACCGGGATGAGGACGCCGGACGTGCCGGCGGCCTCGTTCTTGCGACGGTGTCCGTAGTAGAGGCCGGCGTCCATCGCGAGGCCCAGGTTCGGCGGGGCGTCGATCACGATGACGTCGAAATGCTCTTCAAGCGGGGCGAGGGCACGCTGGAGGCTGGTCTCGCGGGGGCCGCGGACGGACCCGAGACGGGAGTCGAGCAGAAACGCGTCGAAACTCGAGGGCAGCAGGCTGAGACGTCCTTCGAAGTGGTCCGGCTCGATCTCCACCACCTGGTCCAGCAGGGAGCCGGCCACGCGGTCCCGGTCGACCATGTGCGTCACCAGGCTCTCCTCGCCCGGCGGGATCTGCTTGAAACCGAGCTGCGAGGTCAGGTGGCCCTGCGGGTCGTAGTCGACGAGCAAGGTACGCAGTCCCGGAAGCGCGGGCAGCTTCGACGCGCCCGTGCTGGCGGGCAGACCGAGCGCTATGGCCTGGCCCGTTCCGGCGGTGAGGGTGGTCTTGCCGACGCCGCCCTTCTGGTTGCAGACGACGATCCGCCGCGTGTACCGAGGGATCGCCAGCTCGGTGAGGGGGACGTTGTGCGAGTCGATCCAGACGCGAATGGCCTGGGCCAGGCCTTGCACGAAGGAGATCCCACGATCGGCGCAGTCGTCCTTGAACCCGTCGTACAGCCCAGTGGGCAGCCACGTGTTCCAGCTGTCCGCCCCGGCCGTGTCGACGGTCGGGTTGTCCACGGCCGGCCGGACACGCCACTGCTCGACGGCTTGGGCGACAGCGTCCTGCATGTCGATTCCGAGCTGTGCTGCCCGGGTCTTGAGTTCCTGGCGGAGGGCCACCGGCAGCTTCGACGCCACCTTTTCCCGACCGCCTCCAGGATTGTGAGACGTCATGGCGTCACCATAGTGGCGCCAGCGCGATTTAGGCACATCACGTGGCCGCATGTCCTCGGTCTTCGTCGTGCGCTCTCGTGTAAACGCCGTTTACACGAGAACCAGGGCGAAGCCCGCGACGCAACCGTTCGTATGCTCGCCCGTGCATCCGCCCGCTCACAGCGGCGTGCTGGCGTGTGGATGGTTGGTCATGCAGCGCTCCGCTACCGCACCCTGGCCAGCGCCTGGATACGCCGGACCATCCTTCGCTGCCGCCTGGACTGCGCCGTCGGCCCGTCGCCGCACCGGCCGGACCGCGACCGGCTCGGCCTGTCCAGTTGTCATTAAGAAAAGCGGTCGGTTCCCACGTTGGGCGGAGCCACCGATTAGGTCGACGCCACGCGACATCTCCCGAGGTGTGTCCATCTGATCATCCGGCCTGGCCCCCTGATTCCGGCTCACTGCGGGCCCGAGCACGCCGCGACACGTGTTTCGCACTCGCGCGCAACGTTCTTCGCACTGCTGCGAAGAACGTTGCGCGTGCTGTCGAGACCGGCAAAGGACCACGGTCTTGGGGCAGGCAGAGCGCGACAGCACCCGCGGGCAGGCGCCCCAGCGCCCCACCAGCGGAGATCGGGGTGGTGCCGGGTAGAGAGCACCCGCCCGGAGTGGGCCGGGCGGGCCCCAGGGGCGGCAGCAGCCGGTGTCGCGGTGGCAGTCGGTGATGCGGGCGGTGGCGACCACCATCAGTGTCAGAAGTTCAACCTTGCATGTGCGAGGGCCGGCCCGGGCCCGTCAGGAGCGACACTGCACCTGTCGGTCTGGCTCCACTGAAAGGGCCTACAGCCGACTTCTGGGCTGACCCCTCGATCTCCCCGCGTCGTCGGTGATCTACGTGCCTTGCCACCGCAGCCGGGCCCGGGCGGCAACCACGCCACGTTGCGGTCGACAGGAGCCGGATGGCGGGCCGCGGCGCGCTCCGCTACCGCACCCTGGCCAGCGCCCGGATGCGCTGGACCATCCTTCGCTGCCGCCTGGACTGCGCCGCCGGATCCGCCGTCAGGGCCGTGGCCGGCCCCGCCGTCGGCCCGTCGCCGCACCGGCCGGACCGTGGACGGTCCGGCCTGTCCAGTTGCCATAGAGGAGTCGGTGTGCCTGTACCGGGCGGAGCTACCTCCCGATCCGCCCCGCGCCGGTACCGGATTTGCCAGCCGCCTGAGCGGTTGCTGACGTCACCACCCACCTGACGACTTTGTTGACCAGGCGCGCGACCAGACACGAGGACGATGTTCCCGGAATGCGAATCGACCGGGGGTCCGGAAGCACAACGGAGGGTTCCCTGGGCCCCGGCCCCTGTTGCAGCCGGACCAGGACCCGGCTCGTAGGGAGGATCGAGGGGGAAGGGCCTCGGTTAGATGCGCACCCCGGTCACCGACCCCGGGTGAAGGCCCGCAGGACCGCCTGCCTTTACTACCTAAGAAAGGACATAGGCCCTGACCTGCAGTTTTACCGTTGCTAACGGCTGGTTTTCCAGACGTTGCCGCCAGAAAACCGGACGTTACGGCAGGGGCCTGAGAGAGAGCCGCTGCTCGACACGTTGCCGTGTGCCTGCGTTTTTCAGATCATGTCCAGTAGATTCATGCCTCTAAGGTCTGGTTTTCCGGAGCTAACGTCTGAAAAATCAGCCCTTAGGAACCTGATGGCGGACCGGTCGTTGAACTGGTTCCTGGACCGCGACGGCATGGTGAGGAGCAGCATGGCTCGCAGGGGCAACATCGCCCTGGTGAACCTGGACACGGGTGCGGTGCTGCCGGCGCCGAAGGCCCGGACTCCGCACACCATGGACGGGGGGTCCTACACCCTCAACGCTTACACGGACGATGCGCCGCTGTATTCCCTGGCGTTGTCGGGGGCGGAGTGGGCGACGATCGACTGGGTACGCTCGAACGGCGGGGCTGGCGCGGCGGTGAAGGTGACCGCCGCAGCGGTAGCGGAGGCGATCCTGGCGACGGAGACGACTGCGAAGACGGCGCTCGCCCGCCTGGTGAAGCTCAACGTGCTGCTCAAGACGAGCCCCCGGAGCCAGACCTACCAGCTGAACCCGCGCCGCTTCTGGGAAGGGTCAGGTGACGCTCAGGTGCAGGCGTGCCGGCGGCTGGACCCGCCGCCGATCACGCCCGATGCCAAGGCGATCGCCGCCGCGAAGAAGGCTGCCGAGAAGGCCGCCGCCAAGACGCCCGGACCACGCCGCACTGCTACGAGCGCGAAGAACGGAGGCACCCGATGAGCGCCGCCACCCACAGCCACCACGGCTTCGACCCGGACAGCCTCGGCATGCCGCCCGTCTACACGCTCAACCTGAGCGCCAGCCAGCGCAGCGTCCTGGAATGGCTCACCAGCCACGGTGCCGTGTTCGCTCCGATCACCGCAGACGTCGAGGAGATCGCCCACGACTGCGGGACCTCGACCTCCACCGCCTACGAGGCCCTGGCCCGGCTGGAAGCGCTTCAGCTGGTCGAGCACCCGGACCCAGGTAGCTACCGGGTCAACCCCCGCTTCTTCTTCGCCTCCAACCCTGAGATCCGCCGCCTGGTCGGCGAAGCGCTGGAGGCTCCGGAGATTACCCTCGATGCCCGAGCCGAAGGTCCCCGGAAGGTCGGCAACGTCGATGCCCGTCGTCGCCGCACTATCAAGGCGGTCCCTGACCAGGAGTAGGACCGACTGAGATCGTCACTGTCAGAGGCCCCTCGAAGGCGCCGCCTACCTGGAGGAGTTCGCTGCTCTCGCCCGCCGCTGGGCCGATCGGGAGCCGCAGCCCGAGGACCCGGAGCGGATCCGCCGCCTGGCTGTGGTGATCCAGGAGTTCACTTCCCAAGTCCGGAAGGACCGGGGCCGCAGATCCGAGGCCTGGGCCGCGTCGTTGAGTTCGGCACGCTGGAGGGGGCGCCGGCTGACCAGACTGACCGCTGCCGGCGTCTGAGCCCAGGCCCCGTACCTGCTGCCGCCTTACGCTCAGATCGCCCGGGAGGGTAGCCGGGCAGGGCTTCCAGGGCTGCTGCCGCGGAGGCGTGTGGGAGGCGGTCCGTTGACGGGGCCAGCCAGTTCGATCTCCCAGCGCCTGGTCGGCGCCGCCGGCTACGGCACGGACGAGCAGGGCCGCGTCTTCACCGCGCACGGCTGGGTCGTTTTCTGGTTGTTGCTGGTACTGGCTGGGACACGGCTGCTGCTGCGGTGGGTACCTATCGCAGGATGTGGCATGTCGACCAGGAGACAGATCTGCTCGGTCCGCGGCCTACCGAGGCTGTGCAGCGCGCGGATTACGACGCGGCAGCAACAGCTGTGGAGGCCTGGCGGACTGCCCGTCGTACAGAGCCCGGCAACACGCAGGAGAACGCGTCGGAGCGCCTGTCCGAGGCCTCAGCCGGAGCTGTTCCGCGTATCCCGCAGGAGCCGTCCGCTCCGGAGACCACCCCGGCTGTGTCACCGGCAGCAGCCGCCCTGTCGTGGCGTCAACGGCCTCACGGCAGGCTCAACGACACCGAGCTCCGTCAGGCCCTGCAGCAGACTCTGCTGGCCGCCAGGACCGCTCAGCAGGAGGCTCAGAACGGGGACAAGACCGTCGAGGCTCTGCGTGCCGCAGCCCGCCCAGGCGGGCTCGTCGAACAGCGGGTCGACGCTCTGCACGACCAGGTCCGGGCAATCGCTGCCCTGGACATGGCCGCCACCGAGGTACGCGCCCTGGAAACCAGCCACGCAGCGGCGGTAACCGAGCGCCAGGGCCTCGAAGAAGCCCTGGCAGCCACCGGGCGCCTCGGACGCCCCGCCCTGCGCGGAACGGACCGCGAACACGCCGAACAACGCCTCCGCGACATCGGCGGGGAACTGGAAAGGACACGCCGGCAACTCACCGATACCGCTACCCGCCAGGCCCGGTACGAGGCGCTCGCCGGAGACCCGGCCGCCCGTGAGCGGGCTCTGGCCCGCTGGGAGAGACTGGGTGGGACCCGGGAGACCGTCCTGGCGCAGGCCATCCAGGCCAACGACCGGCGTATCCGGCAGGCCGAAGCGGCCTCCGAGGGCTTCCGGACAACCAGCGCCCGTTTGCGGCCTCGTATCGCCTCTCTGCGCGCCGAACAGGCCACCCGTGAGGCGATGACCCCGCAGGAACGGCGCGAGGAAGCCACCGAACGCGCCGTACGCGGCGGCCTGCGCCCGATCCCGACGACGTCCTCGCCGGAGTACCGGTCCCCCGGCCAGGAACCAGGCCAGGAACGCTGACCCGGGTCAGAAACCCCTGTTCCGGCACCACACGGCGGTGCCGGAACAGGGGCCCAAAACGGTTGTCCCACCCCTGACGCCTCCAGGGGGACCGGGAGCCGCACCGAAGACGGCCGACCATCCACCACACGAACGCGAAACCCCAGCCCGGACCAGGCAGGCAAGCCGCCACCTCTGTCCGCCGACACCTCTTCCTCGCGATGGCCTAGCCAGAGGCCCCAGCCCCAGCAGCCCACCACGTGCCATCCAGGCTGCCGGCCTGACATCCCTGGGAGGCAGCCGTTCACGTTGAAGGTTCCGGCCAAGCCCCGCGCTACGCCCACTGCACGCCGTGCTCGGCGAGCTGCCCGCGCTGCTCGGCCGACAGTTTGTCCCGGCGGGCTTTGGTGTTGTTGAGCCACGCGCCGAGCGCCAGCCCCTCACTCGTCTTGTACGGGCGTGGAACGCGGGCGTGGCCTTCCCGCTGCACGAACTGGGCGAGCGCGGCCAGGCCCTGCTGGAAGCGGTCCGCGCGGGACACCTTCGGCTTGGCCTCGGCGGCGGCTTTGGCGGCCACCAGCTCAGGGTCCTCGGCGATGCCGATCGCCGCGAGCAGGTCCCGCTGATCCGCCTCGAGCTCCGGCCAGCCGGCTCGCTGCGCCTTGACCCAGCGTCCGAGTTGCTCGCCCTCGAACACCGTGTCCGTCGGCAGCGTTGGCCAGTCGACCTGGCCGTCGGCCTCCAGCCACCACTGCCGCGCCACGCTGTACGCGCGCTGCCAGGTGATCGGCCAGACCGGGCACCACCACGGGTCGATCTCCTCCAACGCCCGCCGCCGCTCCGGGGCGAGCGCCCCCGGCTCCCCGGCCGGCACCTGGGCGGCGGCCCGCAGCTCCGCCAGCCACGTGCCGATCGCGTACCCGCCGACCGAGGCCCGCGCCGGCGCCGCCAAAGAGCCGCCGTGGCCCTTGGCCCAGACCCGGGCCCAGTCGAGGCCGGCCTCGAAGCGGGCGTCGGAGACGGACCAGATCATCCCGAGCTGGTCCAGCATCTCCACCCGGTGTCGCGCCAATTCACCAGCGGCATGTTCATTACGCCGGTCGGATAGCCATTTCCCGAGCGGGAAATTACCCTCTTCACCGGCCATCGCGGAATACGGGACGTCGAGTCCGCCGGTCTTCTCGTGCCACCGGCGGGCGTGGTTGATCCCTTCCCGCCAGAACTGGTTCTCACCGGTCAGCACGCGGGAGGCGATGAACAGCGCGAGCACGTTCTCGTCGACCGGCGTCTGGAACCGCACCGGTAGCGTGAACGCCCCCGCACCACCCGCACCGACCTCACCGGACCAGCTCCCACCAGGCCCGGGCACCGCCTCAGCGCCGCGCCCCTTGGTGCGCTTGCCGGACTTCTGCGGCACCGCGAGGGCCTCGACCACCTTGGCGTCGTGGCTGCGCAGCGCGGTCAGGACCTTGACCAGCGGGCCGTAGGAGTCGGACTCCAGGATGTCACCCGGTTCCTCGCCGGGCTTGAGGAAGACCGGCACGATCAGGCTGGCGGTCTTTCCTTCTCCGGGCTGCATGCGCAGGGCCCGGCCGATGGCCTGGACGATATCCACCATGCTGCCCCGACCCTGGAGGAGAACCGAATCCGCATTCGGCATGTCGACTCCCTCGCCCAGCACCCGGCAGTTGCTGAAGATCCGGAGCCTGAGACCGTCGTCCTCCTCGCCCTTCCCGAAGTCGCCGATGAGTTCCTTGCGGTAGTCGACATCGTGCTCGCCGGAGAGCCACTGCGCCCAGACCTCGGGCGGGTATTTCTGCGGGTTCTGGAGGTGCAGTTTCTCGGCAGTTTGGTTCAGCGTCTCGGAGAAGTAGCGGGCCTCGATCGTGCGGTTGTGGAACGTGATGCACCGCTGAAGGCCGCGCTCGGCCGCGGTCTTCAGCAGCCCGGCCTGAATGGCGGCGATCCGCTCGGCCGGCACCTCGTCCTCGCTGCCGTCCTCGGCCTCGCCGACGCCCGGCCCCCAGGGCACGCCCTGCCGCTCGGCGCCCTGGCGGTCGCCGAGGGGGTCGCGCAGTTCCAGGACCACGATCTCGAACGGCGCCAGCAACTTCCGGTCGATGGCCTCCGCCAGGCCCAGGGAGTACACGTGAGGGCCGTAGACCCGCTGGTCGTCCATGGATACCGCCAGCTCCTCCGGCAGCGGCTGATGGGCGTTCTCGCGCCGCTTCATGGCCTTGCTGGGCGGCACCCAGATCCGAGGGGTCGCGGTCATGTAGAGCCGGCGCTCCGCCGGGATCTCGCCCTGGTGGTGCACCACCGTCCAGGCCTTCTCGACACTGCCCGACGAGCGGTGCGCCTCGTCGCAGACCATCAGTGCGAGCGGGGGCAGCGGCTCGCCCTCGCGTGTCGCCCAGTACCCGTAGGCGTCGGCGACCGCGCCGACCGAGGTGTAGGTGGCGAACAGGGTGGTCGGCCGGTGGTGCTTCGCGGCGTGGGCCAGCCACATGGCGATCATCAGCGGGCTGGTGCTCGCCGTCACGCCGCGGGGCAGCTCGGAGTCGACCAGGGAGCACACCGCGTGCATGTCCCCGGATCGGCCCGTGGCCCGCCACGAACCGATCATCTGGACCAGGAGATCCAGCGTCGGCACCACGACCAGCACCACGCCCCTCGGCGCGAGCTTCTGTCCGGCCGCAGCCCCGACGTACGACTTGCCGGAGCCGGTGGCCATCTGCACGGTCACCCGCAGGCCGCTGGACGGCACCGGGTGTCCCGGACGGGGCGTCAGGCCCCGCACGATCGCCTCCAGGGCCTCCTCCTGGTGCCCGCGCAGCGAGATGCCGGAGGCGGACTGAGCGGCCATCAGGCCCGGCTTCACGACGTCCACGAAGACGTGTCTCCCCTTACCCATTCCCGAGCCCGCACCCGGGACCACGCGGGAAATGCTGACAGTGCCTTACTGATACATTCGACGAACCGGGACAGAAATCCAACGGCCGGAACACGAGCCCGATTGAAGCGGCTATCCGGCAGGACGTCAGTACCGGTCACGATTTCCCGCGAATACTCGAAATGCAGGGGCGAGCACCCCAGTCACGGCGGGTTCTCCTGACGGATGAAGACTGATACACCAAGGACCGTTGCTCACCTTTCCAGGGTAGCGCACCCCGACCCGCCGAGGGACACGAATCGTGGTCCAGACTTTGGACTAGACCAATCTGAGGGGAGTGAAGCCGACCCGCACACACCCCGGCGCGACCCCTCCCCCTAGTCAGCCCGCCTTAAAGGCCAGCCAACTTGCCTGCTCAGTGAAGTGATCAGACCTCAGCCCACCGGCACCACGGAGCGAAGCGGAGTGGCGCCGGCCCGAGCGCGAAGCGCCGGGCCCACCCGGGCGAAGCCCGGGTGCGGACACGCGGAGCGGGTCCGCCCACCGCCCGAAGGGCGGTGGCGAACGGAGGGCCGAAGGCCCGTAGGGACCCGCTCCGCGGGGG
>NZ_JBIWJF010000042.1:0-57550 GCF_044764985.1 Kitasatospora sp. NPDC093550 | reverse complement strand
GTTGGCAGTCTGAAAATCACCCGCAACGCCCCTCTCCGGGCCACCCCCTGCGCCGCCCCTTCCGCAGCGCGTCCCTCTCGCCTGGTCGGGTGAGGGGAGGGGGATGGGGTGGGGCGTGGGTGCGGGCGGGTGGGGGTGCTGGGGGTGGGGTGTTGGGGTGGGTGTGGCGAAGCCGCCGGCGCACTGGGGGTGGCCGGCGGCTTCGGGTGGGGGGTTAGGCCTTGCGGAGGTGGAAGGTGAGGCCGAGGGAGTCGTCGGTGAAGGGGGTGGAGTCCCAGTCGGGGGTGCCGGCGGCGAAGTCGGTGGCGAGGACCTCTTCGGCGACGAGGGGGCCGTGTTCGGCGATGGCCTCGGCGGTTTCCTCGGAGGTGGCGCGCCAGCGGAGGACGATGCGGTCGGCGACGTCCAGGCCGGAGTTCTTGCGGGCCTCCTGGATCTGGCGGATGGCGTCGCGGGCGATGCCGAGGCGCTTGAGCTCCGGGGTGATGGCCAGGTCGAGGGCGACGGTGGCGCCGGACTCGTTGGCGACGGCCCAGCCCTCGCGCGGGGTTTCGGTGATGATCACCTCGTCGGGGGAGAGGGTGATCGGTTCGCCGTTCAGGTCGACGCTGGTTCCGCCGGTGGTGCGGAGGTCGGCGGCGAGCTGGGCGGCGTCGGCGGCGGCGACGGCCTTGGCGACGTCCTGGACGCCCTTGCCGAAGCGCTTGCCGAGGGCGCGGAAGTTGGCCTTGGCGGTGGTGTCGACGAGCGAGCCGCCCACCTCGGCGAGGGATTCGAGGGTGGCGACGTTGAGCTCCTCGGCGATCTGCGCGCGCAGGTCGGCGGGCAGCTCCTCCCAGCCCTGGGCGGCGACCAGCGCGCGGGAGAGCGGCTGGCGGGTCTTCACGCCGGACTCGGCGCGGGTGGCCCGGCCGAGTTCGACCAGGCGGCGGACCAGGGCCATGTGGCGGGAGAGGTCGGCGTCGATCAGCGTCTCGTCGGCCTCGGGCCAGGTGGCGAGGTGGACGGAGGACGGGGCCTGGGGGTCGGTGGGGACGATGAGGTCCTGCCAGACCTGCTCGGTGATGAAGGGGGTGAGCGGGGCCATCAGGCGGGTGACCGTCTCCAGCGCCTCGTGCAGGGTGGCGAGCGCGGCGGCGTCGCCCTGCCAGAAGCGGCGGCGGCCGCGGCGGACGTACCAGTTGGAGAGGTCGTCGACGAACGCGGACAGCAGCTTGCCGGCGCGCTGGGTGTCGTACGCCTCGAAGGCCGCGTCGACCTCGCGGACCAGGGTGTTCAGCTCGGAGAGCACCCAGCGGTCCAGCTGCGGGCGGTCGGCCGGGGCCGGGTCGCTCGCGGAGGGGGCCCAGCCGGAGGTGCGGGCGTACAGGGCCTGGAAGGCGACGGTGTTCCAGTAGGTGAGGAGGGTCTTGCGGACCACCTCCTGGATGGTGCCGTGGCCGACCCGGCGGGCCGACCAGGGCGAGCCGCCGGCCGCCATGAACCAGCGGACGGCGTCGGCGCCGTGCTGGTCCATCAGCGGGATCGGCTGCAGGATGTTGCCCAGGTGCTTGGACATCTTGCGGCCGTCCTCGGCGAGGATGTGGCCCAGGCAGACGACGTTCTCGTAGCTGTTCTTGTCGAACACCAGGGTGCCGACCGCCATCAGCGTGTAGAACCAGCCGCGGGTCTGGTCGATCGCCTCGGAGATGAACTGCGCCGGGTAGCGCTTCTCGAACAGCTCCTTGTTCTGGTACGGGTAGCCGTACTGGGCGAAGGGCATCGAGCCCGAGTCGTACCAGGCGTCGATGACCTCGGGCACGCGCGTCGAGGTGCCGCCGCACTCGCGGCAGGCGAAGGTCACCGCGTCGATGTACGGGCGGTGCGGGTCGAGGGCGCTCTGGTCGGTGCCGGTGAGCTCGGTCAGCTCTGCCAGCGAGCCGACGCAGGTGAGGTGGCCCTCCTCGCAGCGCCAGATCGGCAGCGGGGTGCCCCAGTAGCGGTTGCGGCTGAGCGCCCAGTCGATGTTGTTGTTCAGCCAGTCGCCGAAGCGGCCGTGCTTGACCGTCTCCGGGAACCAGTTGGTGGCCTCGTTCTCGCGGATCAGCGCGTCCTTGACGGCGGTGGTCCGGATGTACCAGGACGGCTGCGCGTAGTAGAGCAGCGCGGTGTGGCAGCGCCAGCAGTGCGGGTAGCTGTGCTCGTACGGCAGGTGGCGGAAGAGCAGGCCGCGCTCCTTGAGGTCCGCGACCAGGGCCTCGTCGGCCTTCTTGAAGAACTGGCCGCCGACCAGCGGGACCTCGGGGGCGAAGGTGCCGTCGGCGAGCACCGGGTTGACCACCGGCAGGCCGTACTTGCG
This sequence comes from Kitasatospora sp. NPDC093550, assembly GCF_044764985.1. NCBI lineage: Bacteria > Bacillati > Actinomycetota > Actinomycetes > Kitasatosporales > Streptomycetaceae > Kitasatospora > Kitasatospora sp. NPDC093550. Next base: position 55,212 of record NZ_JBIWJF010000042.1, on the reverse strand, counting down.
GCAGGTCGCGAGGTCGTCCGCGCCGAAGGCGGGGGACTGGTGGACGATGCCGGTGCCGTCCTCGGTGGTGACGTAGTCGGCGTTGAGGACGTAGTGCGCGTTCTCGATCTCGACCAGGTCGAAGGGGCGGCGGTAGGCCCAGCGCTCCATCTCGGCGCCGGTGAAGCGCTGCCCGGTGGCCTCCCAGCCCTCGCCCAGGGCCTTGGCCAGCAGGGGCTCGGCGACGACCAGCTTCTCCGTGCCGTCGGTGGCCACGACGTAGGTGACCTCGGGGTGGACCGCGGCCGCGGTGTTGGAGACCAGGGTCCACGGGGTGGTCGTCCAGACCAGCAGGGCGGCCTCGCCGGCCAGCGGGCCGCTGGTCAGCGGGAAGCGGACGAAGACCGAGGGGTCGACCACGGTCTCGTAGCCCTGGGCCAGCTCGTGGTCGGACAGGCCGGTGCCGCAGCGCGGGCACCAGGGGGCGACCCGGTGGTCCTGGACCAGGAGGCCCTTGTCGAAGATCTGCTTGAGCGACCACCAGACGGACTGGACGTACGACGGGTCCATCGTCCGGTAGGCCTCGTCCAGGTCGACCCAGTACCCCATGCGGGTGGTCAGCTCGGCGAAGGCGTCGGTGTGGCGGGTCACCGAGTCGCGGCACTTGGCGTTGAACTCGGCGATGCCGTACGCCTCGATGTCCTGCTTGCCGGAGAAGCCCAGCTCCTTCTCGACGGCGAGCTCGACCGGGAGGCCGTGGCAGTCCCAGCCGGCCTTGCGGGCGACGTGGTAGCCCTTCATGGTCCGGTAGCGGGGGAAGACGTCCTTGAAGACGCGGGCCTCGATGTGGTGGGCGCCCGGCATGCCGTTGGCGGTCGGCGGCCCCTCGTAGAACACCCACTCGGGGCGGCCCTCGGACTGTTCCAGGCTGCGCTGGAAGATCTTGTTGTCCTGCCAGAAGGAGAGGATCTGGTGCTCGAGGGCAGGGAGATCGACCTGTGCGGGGACGGGGTTATAGGAGCTCATCGCGGGCGTCTACCTCCGGCGGATGCTGGGACTGGATCCTCCGGAGGGACGAGACGGCCAGCCGTCCCGCGGTACCACCCTCCTTGGCCGCGGTGCTGCGTTGCGGCCCTCTTGTTTGGGCTTGCTGCCGGGTCTAGTGGGCCGCCGCGGCGGCCGTTCTTCCGGCGGCTCCGGGGTGATCTTCCCGCCGTGCACACCCCCGGGCTCGCACCGTCCCCGGGTCGCTGGTGGCTGCGTACGTCGGTACTCGTCCCATCTGCGCCTTGCAGGGCCAGTGTATCGGCCGGACAAGTCGGTTTGTCCAAACCGTTTCCGGCGGGCGGCGCCCGGACAGGGTCGCGGGGCTGGTCAGGAGGGCTGTCGGGCGGGGATTAGGCGGGGGTGAGGTGGGCACAACCCTCTCAGCGCGAGGGGCGTGGCGGCTGGGGCGGCTGCCTGGGTGGGATCGTTGTGAGGCGTCGGTATGTCATGTTGTGACCGGTTTTGATCGGGATTATCGTTCCGGCACTGGAAGCCGCCGGGAACCGGCGGCTCGATTCGTTCGTAGATGGGGTCGTAGCCATGGCTGAGAAGGGAACCGGCGCGGGTACCGCCACCAAGCGGGCACGCAAGGCCGTGGCGGTCGATCCAGGGGAGGGGACCGTGACCACTACCGCACCGAAGACCAGCACCGACACCGTCACCGCGCCGCGCGGGGCGGAGTCGGTGGACCCGGCCACGCTGCCGGTCCGGCCCGGCGAGGACCCGTGGACCACCGAGGAGGTCCACGAGCTGCACACCGAGCTGATCAGCGAGCTCAAGCGGCTGCAGGACGAGATCGACGCCGCCGAGGCGGCCATCTCCGGCCTGATGCGCGACTCCAACGACGGAGCCGGCGACGACCAGGTCGACGCCGGTACGAAGAACATCTCGCGGGAGAGCGAGCTGGCGCTGGCCAACAATGCGCGCGACAGCCTCGCCCAGACCGAGCGCGCCCTGGACCGGCTGGAGGGCGTCGGCTTCGGCACCTGCGAGTCCTGCGGGCAGGCCATCGGCAAGGCCCGGATGCAGGCGTTCCCGCGGGCGACGCTCTGCGTGCAGTGCAAGGCGAAGCAGGAGCGGCGCTGATCCGGTCGGGGGAGGGGCGGCGGAGCCCTCGATGAAGCGGGCGTCGGACCGGGTGGCCGGGACGGCGCGGAGGGTCGGGCTTGCCGTACGCTCGACCCGTAACGTCGCCTGACGCGTCCGCACGTGTGTACGTGGTTGTGGACGCGGTCGGGTCGGCACTGGCCCACCACCCTCCCCCTCCTACGGCCGGGGGAGCTCCATCGGCAGCGGAGCGGATCATCAGTACGCAAGGTTCCCCCCAGACCCGGGACGACGCCGTCCCGTCCCCCGCCGATGCCGTGGAGGTGCCCGTGGCCGATCCGTCCGAGGCGGCATCCGTGGACGAACCGACGGCGGCGGCGGAGAAGCCCAAGGGTCCGCGGCGGATCGGGGTGCTGCTGGTCGTCGCGGTGCTCGCCTTCCTGATCGACCTCGGCAGCAAGCTGCTGGTCGTCGCCAAGCTGGAGAACCGCGCCGCGATCAAGGTGATCGGGGACGTCGTCACCCTCCAGGTGATCCGCAACTCCGGCGCGGCCTTCGGGATGGGCCAGGCCCTGACCGTCGTCTTCACCATGATCGCGTCGGCCGTCATCGTGGTGATCTGGCGGATCGCCCGCCGGCTGTACAGCCTGCCCTGGGCGATCGCGCTCGGGCTGCTGCTCGGCGGCGCGCTGGGCAACCTCACCGACCGGCTGTTCCGCTGGCCGGGCGTCTTCCGCGGGCACGTGGTGGACTTCATCTCCGTCCAGCACTTCGCGGTGTTCAACCTCGCCGACTCGGCGATCGTCTGCGGCGGGATCCTCGTCGTGCTGCTCTCCTTCCGGGGCAGCAACCCGGACGGGACCGTCCACCAGCAGGGCGACAAGGCGGAGTAGCGGCGGAAGGGGCGGCGGGGCCCCGGGGTGGGCGGGGAGTGCGGCGCGCGGGGGCGGGCCGGGTTTCCGGCATACTCGTACGGGTGAGTACCGCAGCGCAGATCCGAAGCCTCCCCGTTCCCGACGGCCTGGAGGGCGAGCGCCTCGACGCCGCCCTGGCCCGGATGTTCGGCTTCTCCCGGACGAAGGCCGCCGAACTGGCCGCCGAGGGCAAGGTGACGCTCGACGGCGCCGTGGCCGGCAAGTCGGACCGGGTGACCGCCGGCTCCTGGCTGGAGGTCGAGATCCCCGCCCCGGCCGCCCCCGTGCAGATCGTCGCCGAACACGTCGAGGGCATGCGGATCGTCCACGACGACGAGGACATCGTGCTGGTCGACAAGCCGGTCGGCGTCGCCGCGCACCCCAGCCCGGGCTGGACCGGCCCCACCGTGATCGGCGGGCTCGCCGCGGCCGGCTACCGGATCTCCACCTCGGGTGCGGCCGAGCGGCAGGGCATCGTGCACCGGCTGGACGTCGGCACCTCGGGCCTGATGGTCGTCGCCAAGTCCGAGCGCGCGTACACCGACCTCAAGCGGCAGTTCCACGACCGGATCACCGAGAAGCGGTACCACACGCTGGTCCAGGGCCACCCGGACCCGATGAGCGGGACGGTCGACGCGCCGATCGGGCGCCACCCCAGCTCGGACTGGAAGTGGGCGGTGACCCGGGAGGGCAAGCCGTCCATCACGCACTACGACCTGATCGAGGCGTACCGGGCCGCGTCGCTGCTGGCGATCAAGCTGGAGACCGGGCGCACCCACCAGATCCGCGTCCACATGTCCGCGCTGCGGCACCCCTGCGTCGGCGACCTGACGTACGGCGCCGACCCGACGCTGGCCAAGCGGCTCGGGCTCGGCCGGCAGTGGCTGCACGCGGTGTCGCTCGGTTTCGAGCACCCGTCGGACGGCCAGTGGGTCGAGTTCTCCAGCGAGTACCCGGACGACCTGAAGAAGGCGCTGGACATCATCGCGGCGGAGAGCTGACGTGGGGACCGAGGTTCGGGTCGCCGAGGGGGAATCGGACCTGGCGCTGGTACGGGAGGTTCGGCGGGCGGTGTTCGTCGTCGAGCAGAACGTGCCGGAGGAGCTGGAGTACGACGAGTACGACGCGACCTCGGTGCACCTGCTGGCCGTGGCGGGGGACGGGAGCGCGCTCGGGACCGGGCGGCTGATCTTCGGCGACCAGGCGCGGGAGCTGACCGGGGGCGTCGAGGGGCGGGTGCTGCTCGGGCGGCTCGCGGTGCTGCCGCAGGCCCGGGGGACCGGGCTGGGGGCGGAGATCGTGCGGGCGATCGAGGCCGCGGGCGTGGAGCGCGGGGGTTCGGAGATGGAGCTGCACGCGCAGGTGCAGGCGCTCGGGTTCTACGAGCGGCTGGGGTACGTGGCGGAGGGACCGGAGTACGAGGACGCCGGGATTCCGCACCGGACGATGACGAGGGCGTTGTAGCCCGTCCGGGGTCGTGGGGAACGGGACCGCGGCTCGGTGGGTGGCTGGTCGCGCGGTTCCCCGCGCCCCTGATGGGGCGCGGGGAACCGTGTCAGGAGGGGGCGGCGGCCTGGGGGTCAGTCGGTGGTGCGGAGGCGGGGGAGGGCCCTGGGGTGCTCGTCGCGTAGGTAGGCGATGAGTTGTTCGCGGATGTCGAAGCGGAGCTGGGCGGCGTCGTCGGGGGTGCGGGCGGTCATGGTGGCGCGGACGACGATGGTGCTGGGGGTGGTGTCGGTGACCTGGAGGGCCCATTCGGCGCCGTCCCAGAGGGGGTGGCGGTCGAGGTGGGCGCGCAGGGTGGCGCGCAGGTCGTCGACCGGGGTGCTGTGGTCGAGGTGGAGCAGGACGGCGGCGAGCAGGCCGGGGTCGCGGCGGGTCCAGTTCTCGAAGGGCTTGTTGACGAAGTAGGAGACCGGGACGATCAGCCGACGGTAGTCCCAGAGCCGGACCACCAGGTAGGAGAGGGTGATCTCCTCGACCGTGCCCTGCTGGCCGTCCACCACCACGGTGTCGCCGATCCGGACGGTGTCGCCGAAGGCGATCTGCAGGCCGGCGAAGAAGTTGCCGAGGGTGCTCTGGGCGGCGATGCCGGCCACGATGCCGATGATGCCCGCGGAGGCGAGCAGGCCGGCGCCGACGGTGCGCATCGCGGAGAAGGTCAGCAGCATCACGGCGACGGTGACCACGACGATGACCGCGTCGGCCACCCGGCGCAGCATGCTGATCTGGGTGTGCACCCGCTGCACCCGGGCCGGGTCGTCGACGCGGCCCTCGTAGCGGCTGAGCAGGGCGTCCAGGACGGCGGCGACCACGCGGGCGGTGAGCCAGCCGAGCGAGGCGAGCAGGACGAGCAGGACGAGGTGGTGCGGGCCTTCGTCCCGGTGCGGGTGGAGGGCCCGCCAGATCGGCTGGGCGGCGAGCAACAGCGCTGAGGCGACCACGAGTTGCAGCGGGACGCGGCAACGACGGAGCTGCGCCCAGAGCGGGGCGTCGGGCTCCCGGGCGGCGAGTCGCTGGAGGGACCGGTCGACGATCCAGCCGATCGCCAGGGTGGCGGCGACGGTGGCGAGCAGCGAGATCAGCGGCCGGAACATGGCCGTACGATACCCGGGCGCAGTGGGGCGAACCGGGCAAAGTGGCTGCCCGCTTCGGGGGTGGCCTTATCGGGCGCCTACCCGGACGGCGGATACGATCAGCGCCCATGGAGTTCGGTGGGGCATGGCGTCGTTGGCGCGGCCGGGGTACGACGGTCGGGCGCAGGGTGCTGGCCGGTGCGGTGGCCCTGGTGGCGGTGGCCGGTGTCGGTACGGCGGCGGTGGCGTCCGGCGGTGAGCAGGCGGTCCGCGAGGAGGACCGTTTCCTCAGCATGCCGGAGACGCCCGGCAGCACGCAGCAGGTCCAGCTGGACACCGCCTTCTTCACCAGCGGCAGCGGACCGCGGCCGGCGGTGCTGCTCGCGCACGGGTTCGGCGGCTCCAAGGAGGGCGAGCGCGAGCGCGCCCGGCAGCTCGCCCGGCAGGGGTACGCGGTGCTGACCTGGTCGGCGCGCGGGTTCGGGCGCTCGGGCGGCAAGATCGGGCTCAACGCGCCCGACCGCGAGGTCGAGGACGTCCGGCACCTGGTGGACTGGCTGGCCGAGCGGCCCGAGGTGCAGCTCGACGGCGCCGGCGACCCGAAGGTCGGCATCACCGGTGCCTCGTACGGCGGGGCGATCTCGCTGCTGGCCTCCGCGTACGACCACCGGATCGACGCGGTGGCGACCCAGATCACCTGGTGGAACCTGGCGGACGCGCTCTTCCCGCAGGGGGTGCAGGGCTCGGGCGCCGCGGACGGTGTGTTCAAGAAGCTGTGGGCCGGGATCTTCTTCACCACCGGCTCGGCCGCCCCCGGTTCGGCGGGCGGTCTCGGTCCGTCCGGCGGTGCGCCGCGCGAGGGCGGCGAGCCCAAGCCGGTGGCGGAGGGGGACACCGGGTGCGGGCGGTTCCTGGAGTCGCTCTGCCGGATGTACGACCGGGTCGCGACCGCCGGGCACGCCGATCCGGAGGCCGTCGCGCTGCTGGACCGCTCCAGCCCGTCCTCGGTGGCGGCGCAGCTCAAGGCGCCCACGCTGGTGGTGCAGGGGCAGCAGGACTCGCTGTTCCCGCTCGACCAGGGCGACCGGATCGCACAGGCGGTCGCCGCGAACGGCGCGCCGGTGGCGGTGGACTGGTTCGCGGGCGGGCACGACGGCGGGACGGACACCAGCGCGCGGGTCGACGACCGGGTGACCGCCTGGTTCGACCACTACTTGAGGGGTCGCGGGAACGACACCGGCCCGGCCTTCCGGGTGACCCGGACCGGCGGGGTGGACTCGACCGGCTTCCAGGCCGTGCTGCGCGGGGCGGACGCCGACCGGTACCCCGGGCTCGGCGGGACGGGTTCGCGGAGCGTCGCGGTGGCCGGCGGGGAGAAGACCATCGCCAATCCGCCCGGCGGCGCGCCGCCCGGGATCTCGACCCTGCCGGGCATCGGCGCGCTCAGCCAGGCGGCCTCGCTGGGCGCCGGGCTGTCGCTGGACTTCCCCGGGCAGAGCGCGGCCTTCGACTCGGAGGCGCTGGACACACCGCTGCACCTGACCGGGCAGCCGACCGTGCCCGTGCGGGTGACGGCGGACCGGCCGGACGCTGTGCTGTTCGCGAAGCTGTACGACGTCGGGCCGGACGGCAAGGCGGTGCTGCCGCAGCAGCTCGCGGCACCGCTGCGGGTGACCGGCGCGGACGCCGGGCGGACCGTCACGGTGGCGCTGCCGACGGTGGACCACACCTTCCCGGCCGGGCACCGGGTGCGGCTGGTGCTGGCGAGCACCGACCTCGCGTACGCCTCGCCCGTCGAGCCGGCGAGCTACCGCGTCGCGCCGGCCGGGGCGATCACCGCGCCGACCGTCGAGGAGCTGGTGACCGAGGCGGCGCCGCTGCCCGCGCGGACCTGGGTGCTGCCGGTGGTCGCCGTGGTGGTGGCCGCCGGGCTGGTGCTGCTGCCACGGCTGCGGCGCCGGCGGGCGACGGGCTCCGGGCCGGACTTCGATCCGGAGCTGGCCGCGGTGCCGCTGCGGATCAGCGGGCTGAGCAAGCGCTACAAGGGCTCCCAGGACCGCTACGCCGTACGGGAGTTGGGCTTCCGGGTGGAGCAGGGGCAGGTGCTCGGGCTGCTCGGGCCGAACGGCGCCGGCAAGACCACCACGCTGCGGATGCTGATGGGGCTGATCCGGCCGGACGCCGGGGAGATCCGGATCTTCGGACACCTGGTGCGGCCGGGGGCGCCGGTGCTGTCCCGGGTCGGGGCGTTCGTGGAGGGCGCGGGCTTCCTGCCGCACCTGACCGGGCGGGCCAACCTGCGGCTGTACTGGCAGGCGACCGGGCGGCCGGAGGCCGACGCGTGCTTCGACAAGGCGCTGGCCATCGCCGGGCTCGGCGAGGCGCTGGACCGCGCGGTGCGGACGTACTCGCAGGGCATGCGGCAGCGGCTGGCGATCGCGCAGGCGATGCTCGGCATGCCGGACCTGCTGATCCTGGACGAGCCGACCAACGGGCTGGACCCGCCGCAGATCCGCGAGATGCGCGAGGTGATGATCCGGTACGCGGCGGGCGGGCGGACCGTGATCGTGTCGAGCCACCTGCTGTCCGAGGTCGAGCAGAGCTGTACGGACCTGGTCGTGATGGACCGCGGGCGGCTGGTGACGGCCGGTGCGGTCGGCGAGATCGTCGGATCGTCGGAGCTGCTGATGATCGGCGTCGCCGGTTCGTACGGCCCGGAGTCGGCCGCCGAGAAGGTGGCCGCACTGGCCGGGGTCGGCTCGGCGGAGGCCGTCGAGGGCGGACTGCTGGTGCGGCTGGACGGGCTGGCGGCGAGCGAGCTGCTGGCCGAACTGGTGCGGCTGGGGGTTCCGGTGGAGAGCGCCGGGCCGCAGCGCCGGCTGGAGGACGCGTTCCTGTCGTTGATCGGAGGTGGTGCGGCGTGAGTACGGTTCCTGAGGCCCCTTCCGAGGCCTCCGCGGTCCCGGCGGTCTCCAAGGACCATGCGGAGGGGTACCGGGCGAGCCGGACGCTGCCGCTGCGGGTGGAGGCGATGCGGCAGCTGCGCCGGCGCCGCACCCTGGTGATCGGCGCGGTGCTGGCCGCGATGCCGTTCGTCATCCTGGCCGCGTTCCAGATCGGCGGCACCCCGGGCCGGCCGGACCGGACCACCTTCATCGAACTGGCCACCGCCTCGGGCGCCAACTTCGCGGTCACCATGCTGTTCGTGGGCACCGGCTTCATGCTGGTGATCCCGGTCGCGCTGTTCTGCGGGGACACCGTCGCCTCGGAGGCCAGCTGGTCCTCGCTGCGCTACCTGCTGGCCGCGCCGGTGCCCAGGGCGCGGCTGCTGGCCCGCAAGTTCGCGGTCGGGCTGGCGTTCTCGGCGGGGGCGGTGGTGCTGCTGCCCGCGATCGGACTGGTCGTCGGAACGGCGGCCTACGGCTGGGGAGACCTCAAACTGCCCGCCGGGGCGAGCCTGCCGGCCGGCGAGGCGCTGCCCCGGATCGCGATCGCGGTGGCCTTCGTCTTCCTGAGCGAGATCGTGATCGCGGCGCTGGCGTTCTGGCTGTCCACGGCGACGGACGCGCCGCTGGGCGCGGTGGGCGGCGCGGTTTTCGCCTCGATCATCACCGGGGTGCTGGACGCCGTCACCGCGCTCGGCGACCTGCGGGAGTGGCTGCCGGCGCACTGGCAGTACGCCTGGGCGGACGCGTTGCAGCCGCAGCTGGAGTGGGGCGGCATGGTGCAGGGCGTCTCGCTGTCGCTCTCGTACGCGGCGGTGCTGCTGGCGCTGGCGTTCCGCGGGTTCGCGCGCAAGGACGTGGTGTCCTAGCCAGGGCGTGCGGTGGGCGGTGTCCGCGGACGGCGCCGCAGCGGTGTCCGCGGGGGGGGTGTCCTCACGGTGTCCGCGGGTGGGCCGGGGCAGGGCATGGGGGATCATGGGTGGGTAGCTGACCCCCCTGGTGAAGGACCCGAACCGTGGCCCAGATCGTCCTCTTCCACTCCGCCTACGGGCTGCGGCCCGCCGTGCACGACGCCGCCGAGCGGCTGCGGGCCGCCGGGCACACCGTGCACGCGCCGGACCTGTTCGAGGGGCGGACCTTCGACTCGATCGAGGACGGCCAGGCGTACCAGGAGGAGGCCGGGGGCAGCGAGGAGATGCTGCGCCGGGCGGTGACGGCGGCCGCGCCGCTGTCCGAGGGCGGGCTGGTGTACGCGGGCTTCTCGCTCGGCGGCGCGATCGCGCAGAACCTGGCGCTGGCCGACGAGAAGGCACGCGGGCTGCTGCTCCTGCACGGCACCTCGGACCTTCGGGAGGACGCCGCCACCGAGATCCCCGTACAGCTGCACATCGCGGAGCCGGACCCGTTCGAGCCGGAGGACTGGCTGAACGCCTGGTACCTGCGGATGCGGCGGGCCGGGGCGGAGGTGGAGGTGCACCGCTACCGGGGCGCCGGGCACCTGTTCACCGACCCGGAGCTGCCGGACTACGACGCGGAGGCCGCGGAGCGCGCCTGGGCGGCGTCGCTGGACTTCCTGGCCGAGCTGGACGGTTGACGGGGCTGGGCGCGCGAGCGGAGCCGGACGGTTGACGGGGCTGGGCGCGCGAGCGGGGCTGGACGGTTGACGGGGCTGGGCGCGCGAGCGGGGCTGGGCGGGTGAGCGGAGCCGGACGGTTGACGGAGCGCCTGCCGGGAGCCCGGCGGCTGCGGGGCGCCGAGGCCCCGTCGGGAGAGCGGAGCGAGGGGAAGGCCAGGCCGGGGCGGGTGCCCCGGCCTGGCCTTCGGCGTTGGGGCGGCGGGTTTCCGAGTGGCCGGTGGGGCTCTCGGTACGGGTGTGACGATCCGTCGGAGGGACGGTCGAGGCGCGGCGGAAGTGCCGGTCAGCGGCGGGTCGCGGGCCGGAAGGACTGTTTCCGGACAGCTACCCACCGTGATCACGGGGGTGGTGGTCCAGACCTCTTGGCGGGCTCGTGCCACCCTGCCAGCACGAATGGTCGAACCACGAACTGTTGTTAACCGGAAGGCCGTCCGCGCGTCACGGTCCGGCGGCCGGTCAGGTTGACCGGAATCCCCACGGCGTCGTTGATCTGCAGGGAAACCTCTTCATAGAGTCGCGGTGCACTCCATACCTCACCAGCTCGCGAATCCGTGGAAATGCCGTCGGGCCATTTCCCGTGACCATCATCGGAGCGGCACATGCTTGTTCTCGGAATCACCAACAACGATCTGGCCGGCGCCTGCCTGGTGCAGGACGGAACCGTCGTCGCGGCCGTCAGCGAGGAGCGCTTCTCCCGGGTCAAGGACCACAGGACCTGGCCGGAGCAGTCGATCGACTACGTCCTGAAGGAGGCCGGGGTCACCCTTTCCGATGTCGACCGGGTGGCCTACGGGTGGCAGGCGGGATTCAGCGCGGAAAAGCACCTGCTGCTTTACGTGGACCGCATTTCGGAGGAGGCCCGGCTGCGCCCCGAGGCGCTTCCGCACCTCCGCAAGCGGATATCCGACGAAATTCGGAACGACCGCGAGAAGCGCGGTGAGTTCGATGCCTTCATCGAGGAGAACGGACTGCGCGGCAAGGTGGTTCACGTCGACCACCACGAGTCGCACGGCCTGGGCGCCTTCCTCTGCTCCCCGTTCGACGACGCCCTCGTGATCACCTGCGACGGCCGCGGGGACTTCCAGTCCCTGACCGTCACCCACTACTTCCCCGGCGGCGAGGAGGTGCTCCAGCGGGAGACCTCGATCGACAGCCTCGGCTACTTCTACGGCCGGATCACCAAGCTGCTCGGCTTCCGCCCCAACCGCCACGAGGGCAAGATCACCGGCCTGGCCGCCAACGGCGACCCGGAGAAGCTCCTCCCGCTGATGCGGCGGATGATCGACGTCGAGGAGAACGGCGCGATCCGCGCCCGCTGCGGCGACTGGTACCAGCCGTCCTACGAGGGCTACTCGGAGGCGCTGCTGGCCGAGATCGCCGGCCACGAGCCGGCCGACGTCGCGGCGGCGGCCCAGCGGCACGTGGAGAACCTGCTGACCGCCGTGGTGGCGCAGCACATCGGCCGGGTGCCGAGCGGCAACGTCTGCCTGTCCGGCGGCGTGTTCGCCAACGTCAAGCTCAACCAGCGGATCTTCGAGACCCCGGGCGTGCGGAACGTCTACGTGCTGCCGCCGATGGGCGACGGCGGGCTGCCGCTGCAGTCCGCCGTGATCGTGGCCCACCGGGAGACCGGCGAGCGCCCGCGGGTGCCCTCGATGGCGCTCGGGCCGGACGCGGCCGTCTCCGAGGGCCGGCTGGAGGAGATCCTGCGGGACTACCCGGGGCTGCGCTACCGCCGCATCGGCGAGGGCATGCGGGAGGTGCTGCTCGGCGCGCTGGAGGCGGACCAGGTCATCGGCACCTACCGGGGTCGGATGGAGTTCGGCCCGCGCGCGCTCGGACGGCGCAGCGTCATCTACGGCACCGCCGACCCGACCATGAACGACTGGCTCAACAAGCGCCTGAACCGTACCGAGTTCATGCCCTTCGCGCCGATCACCGCCGAGGACCTGGCGGCCGACTGCTACGTGGGCTGGGAGCCCGAGCAGCCGTCGGCGCTGTTCATGACGATCACCTACGACTGCCACGAGTCGTTCGCCAAGGCCTGCCCGGCGGTGGTGCACGTCGACAACACCGCGCGCCCGCAGATCGTCCGGGCCCAGGACGACCCGTTCCTGCACGGCCTGCTGATGGCCTGGTACGACCGCAGCGGGCAGGCGGCGCTGGTGAACACCTCGTTCAACAAGCACGAGGAGCCGATCGTCGGATCGCACCGGGACGCGCTCGACCCGCTGGCCGACGAGGTGATCGACCTGCTGCTGATCGACGACGTGTACCTGGTCTGGAAGGACGGTGCGGACAACTACATGGCGCGGCAGGCGGTTTGACCGGGCCGGGTTGACCGGGCTGACCGGGTGGCGCGGGTGGGGCGGGTCGGCCGTGAGGGCCGGTCCGGTCGACCGCCCCGTCGTGGAGAGCTGAACTATCGTCAGACCGTATGGCGGGAGCGCCGAGTGAGGAGACCGATGCAGCCGCTGCAGCCGCAAGACGGAACGCGGTACGAGGTCGAGGCCGTCGTCTTCGACATGGACGGGGTCCTGATCGACTCCAGGCCCGTGATCGAGGAGGCGTGGCGGTCGGTGGCCCGGCGCCACGGCCGGGTGCTGGCCGACCGGGAGATCGAGGAGTACGTCCACGGGCGGACCGGCGACCAGACGGTGCGGCTGATCTTCCCGGACCACTCGGACGTCGACCGGAAGGCCATCTGGGCCGAGGTGGACACCGTCGAGGAGCAGGCGCCGTACCGGGCGATCCCCGGCGCGGACGGGCTCGCCGAGCGGCTGCGGCACGCGGGCCTGCCGATCGGCCTGGCCACCAGCAGCTGGACCCGGAAGATCGACAACGCGCTGGGCGGGCTCGGCCTGCTCGACGTCTTCCGGGTGCGGGTCACCCGGGACGACGTCGAGCGGGGCAAGCCGCACCCCGACCCGTACCTGGCGGCCTGCCGGGGCCTCGGGATCCGGCCGCAGCGCACGCTGGTCTTCGAGGACTCGGTCAGCGGGGTGCGCTCGGCCGTCGCGGCCGGGGCGGTGTGCGTCGGGATCGGCGGGCCGGCCCTGGTGGAGGCCGGCGCGGTGGTCGCGGTCCCCGACTTCACCGCGCTGGTGGTCGCGGAGGAGGCCGGGGCCCTCACCCTGACGGACCCGGACGGACTGGCCGTCGTGGCGCTGGTGCTCGGGCCGCACGGTGGCTGAGGCGGGGACGGCCGAGCCGGCCGCGCCGGTGGCCTCCGGGGCGCCGGACGCGCCCGTGATGGGACGGGCGGCGGCGGTCTCGGCGTTCGGCGTCTTCCTCGTCCTCGGCGTGCTCACCGCCTCGCTCGGTGCCTCGCTGCCGTTCCTGCGGGAACGTTTCGGCGCCGAGCACGAAGTCGGACGGGTGGTCTCGGCGTACAACCTCGGCGCGCTCGCGGCGACCATCGGGATCGGGCTCCTCGGGCGGCGGCTGAACGTCCGGGCGGCGCCGCCCGTCCTGCTCGGGGTCTTCGCGGCGGGCGCGGCCGGGATGGCGGCCAGCCCCGGCTGGGCCGCCTACCTCGGCTGCGCGGCGGTGACCGGCGTCGGGTACGGGGGGCTGGCGCTCACCCTCAACACGGCGTTCGCGCGCGGGTTCGCCGGGAACAGCGTGGTGATGGTCAACCGGCTGAACGCGGTCTTCGGGATCGGCGCGATGCTGGGCCCGTTGGCCGCGGGGGCCGTCGGGCACGCGGACGTCCGGCTGCTCGCGCTGGCGGCCGCCGTGTGCGCGCTGCCGTGCTTCCTGGTCGGGCGGGCGGGGGTGGTGCTCGCGGCTCCGGCGGGGGAGTCGGGGGCGTCGGGAGTGTCGGGGGCTCGGTCCCGGAGCGGGCGGCCGGAGGACGGGCGGGGCGAGGGCGACGGCCGGGAGGGTGGTCAACGGGCCCGGATCGGGCTGGAGTTGCTGCCGTTCCTGCTGGTCGGCCTGGTGTACGCGGGCATGGAGACCGCGATCGGCACCTGGCAGTCGACCCAGTTGGTGCGCGACGGCTGGAGCACACAGGCCGCCACCACGGCGGCCTCGGGCTTCTGGGCCGGGATGGCGCTCGGACGCCTGGTCGTCCCGCAGCTGACCAAGCGGCTGCCGGGCCGCAGCACCCTGCCCGGCTACCTGGCCGCCGGGCTGGGCGCGTTGGCGCTGGCCGCCGTACCGCACCTGGCCGTGGTCGCCTACCCGTTGGCCGGGCTGGCGCTGGCGCCGGTGCTGCCCACGCTGATCGCCTGGGTCTCCGGCGTGGCGGCGGTGCCGCAGCGGGCGACCTCCGTGCTGACGCTGTGCTGCATGCTGGGCAACGCGGTGGTGCCGGCGGTGGTCGGGGCGCTCAGCGGGTCGGGCGGGGCGGTGGTGATTCCGCTGGTGCTGGCCGGGGCGTGTCTGCTCTGCCTCGGGCTCGCGATGTGGCTGCGGGCGGCCGGCGGTGACGGGCCTGCGGTGACGGGCCGCCGCTGACGGGTTGCCGGTCGGCGGGCCGTCGGCCGGCGTGCGGCGGCGGTCAGGCGGTCAGGCGGTCCGGCGGTCAGGCGGGTGTGCGCGGGGCGGTGCGTCGGTGGATCGGGCCTCCCGGGGTGTACCAGCCGGCCTTCTTGCGGACGGCCGGGCTGCCGTCCCGGGCATGGCAGGCCTGCAGGGCGGCGAGGGCGCGGGGATCGGTGTGGACGAACTTGCCGACGAGCTCGGCGGCCCTCATCCGGACCTGCGGGTCCGGATCGTCGGCCAGGTGCCGCAGGCCGGGGTCGAGCACCCGGTCCGCGCCCGGCGCGCAGGTGTCGCCCTTGCAGCGGTCACAGGCCAGGGCGTGGAAGGCGGCGATCCGGACGCGGGCGTCGGGGTCGTCGGCCATGGCGATCAGCCGGTCCATCGAGTCGGTGTCGACCAGGTGGTCGAGGAGGCGGCAACAGCCCTCCCGGACCACCGGATCGGGGTGGGAGAGGCCGGTGCGGATGGCGTCGAGCGAGTCCGCCGCGCGGCGCAGCAGTTCGTGGTAGGCCGCCACGGTGCGCTGAGGGTCGCCCAGGCAGGAGACGAGGGCTTCGTTGTCGGTCCGTGCGAATCCGAGCATGGGGCGAGTGTCCGCCCCACGGGGTGGCGGGGCAACGGGATTTCGGCGTGCGGGGGAGGTCCTGGAGGGGGTCAGTGCGGGCGGCGACGGATGCGGCCGACGATGAAGAGCGCGAGGCAGGTGACGGCGGCGATCCCGCAGGCGCCGATGCCCAGGGCGAGGAGCATGATCGTGCTGTCGTCCACACCATGGACGAACTCGTGGACGGTGATGCCGTTGGCGTCGACGGTGACCTTCTCGCCGTCCGGGTGGGCGGAGATGAAGTCGACCATGGCGATGATGCCGCCGACGCAGAGGGCGGCGCCGAGGAGGAGCCAGCCGCCGGCCTTGCGGGTCCACTCCTCGCCGGTGAGCAGCTTGGCGTTCGGGCAGTGGTCGATCACGGCGTTGCCGAGGGCGGGCGCGCTGGTGGCCAGACCGTCCATCCGGACCCGCTTGCCGCCGGTCAGGGTGAGGATGCAGCGGTAGTCGTTGCCGAAGCGGTGGGCGAAGGCGCCGACCGATTCCCGGCGGGTCGGAACGGTGATGGCGGACACCTGGTCCCAGGCCCACATCCCCTGGTGGCCACGGGCGTTGCCGTGGACCAGGCCGTACTCGCGGACCTCGAAGTACTCGCCGGCGCCGCCGCGCAGCGCCCGTACGGCCTGGGTGAGGCCGATGCCGAGCCCGCACGCGCCGAGGCCGAGGGCCACGCCGAGCCCCTGGCCGCCGCCCGAGGAGCCGTCGTCACCGTCCCCGAAGAGGGCCCACAGGCCCAGCCAGGAGGTGAGTACGCCGATCGTGAGCGCCCAGGCGGCGTTGACCCACCGGGTGCGGTTGGCGACCGGGTGACGGCTGAGGAGTGCTCCGAGGGCGTCGCGGGCGGTGGTGGTTTCGGTCACGGTGGTCAGTGAAGCAGGAGTGGTTCGTCCATCTCAAGGGCTTTGACGTGGGCGGGAGTTGGTGCGGGCGATCGGGGAACGCGAACCGCCCGCCCGGAGGGCTCCGGGCGGGCGGTGGCGGGGGGCTCGGGTGCGGCTCGGGTCATGCCAGCGGTTGGGGCCTGATCATCGCGAAGGGGGCGCCCTGGGGGTCGGCGACGACGGTCATCCGGCCCGCCATCATGTCGAAGGGCGGGGCGAGGACGGTGCCGCCCCGCTTGACCAGGGCGTCCACGGTGGAGTCGACGTCGTCGACCGCGAAGTAGGTCAGCCAGTGCGCCGGGGTGCCGGGCGGGTCGTTGGCGAGCAGGGTGGCGCCGCCGACCGCGCGGCCGCCGACCAGGAGCGACCAGTAGGAGTCCGCGCCGTCCAGCGGCTCGATCTCGATGCCGAACGCCTCGCCGTAGAAGGCGGTGGCGGCCTGGATGTCGCTGGTGTGCAGCTCGTTCCAGGTCAGTGCGCCGGCCTCGTTGACCACCTGCGCGCCGAAGAACTCGCCCGGTTGCCAGACGCCGAACACCGCTCCCTGCGGGTCGGCGGCGACCAGCATCCGGCCCAGGTCGCCCACGTCCATGACCGGGACGAGCAGCGTGCCGCCGGCGGCGGTGATCGCGTCCTGGGTGGCCTGGGCGTCGGTGGTGGCCAGGTAGCTGGTCCAGACGGTCGGCGGCTCCGGTTGGCCCTCGGGGGCCATCGTCGGGCCGATGCCGGCCACGGCCTTGCCGTTGAGCTCGCAGACGGCGTAGCCGCCGAACTCGGCCGGGCCGGGCTTGCCCTGCCAGCCGAGCAGGTCGCGGTAGAAGTCCAGCGCGGCCTGCTGGTCCTTCGCCATCAGGTCGACCCAGCAGGGGGTGCCGGTCGCGTACGGGGTGGTGACCTCGGGCATTTTGGCCCTTTCTGGTGGGGTTTGCTGCCGGTCACGATTTCGCCGCCGGCGTCCTGGCGCCACTCGACACGCCGCCGTCGGCGACGGGGCCCGACCGGCCTCCGGGGGTGGTGGGCGTGGGGGGCCGGGCTGGTCCGGGCCGGTCGGGGCGCCCTCCGGGCGGTCGTACGGTGCGTCCGTTCGAGCGGCAGGCCCGAGCCGGCCCCGCGAGGGTGACGACGGGCGACGGTTCGATGGCCAACTCTTCTTCGTGGCATCACCAGACCCCTGAGCCGGTGCCGCGCGCCGGCCGCTCGCCACGGGAGGCACCACGCCATGAAGTCCGGAAGAAGGAAGTCGGGAGGCGGTCGACGGTTCGCTGTCGCCGTCGTCGCCGTTGCGGTCCATCTGGGAGGAGCGGGGCAGGCCCTCGCGGCCCGGGGCGGCTTCGAGTCGCGGCCGCAGGCGCTCGCGAGCGTCGGAGCGGGCGCGGCCGGAACGGGCAACCACACGGCGGTGCTGGGCTGCGAGGACTGAGGTCGGGGCGCCGTCGTTCCGTGGCCCCTGGCGCTGGTGGGCGCGAGGGGCCGCGGGGTTCCGGTGTGACGCGGGCCACTATTCTAGTACTAGGATAGGGGCATGGACTCAGGGCTGACCGCCGCCGAACTGACGCTGCTGGGAATGCTCGTGGAGCAGCCCCGGCACGGGTACGAGCTGGAGAAGGTGATCGCCGAGCGCGGAATGCGGGAGTGGACGGAGATCGGGTTCAGCTCGATCTACTACCTGCTCACCAAGCTCCGTCGGCGCGGCCTGATCGACCAGGCCGCGGGATCGCCGCCCGGGGGCGGAAAAGCGCGCCAGGTGTACGCCGCGACCGACGCCGGGCGCGCGGCCTGTGCGGCGGCGGCCGTCGAGGCGATCGCCGTGCCGCACCCGCTGTTCCCACGCGTCCTGGTCGGGCTGGCCAACCAGCCGGCCATCGAGCCCGAGGACCTGCTCGCCGCGCTCGACCGGCGCGCGCGGGCACTGGCCGAACGCGTCGAGGAGGTGCGCCGGGCGGCCTCCGCCGCAGGGGCGTCCGGGGCGGGGGCGCCCGGGTTCGTGAGCGCCATCTTCGACTACAGCATGGGCCAACTGGAAGCCGAACAAGCCTGGTTGGCCCGCTACCGGGCCTCGCTCGACGAGGCCCGCCGACCGGGGAGGAGCACGACCGTGGCACCGTACGACGTGAAGCGGGAGCAGAAGGAGTTCTACGCCCCCAAGAACACCGCGTGGAACGTGGTGGACGTTCCCGAGCAGCAGTACATCGGGATCGACGGCACGGGGGACCCCAACACCGCACCCGCGTACGCGGCCGCCGTGGAGGCGCTCTACGCGGTGGCGTACACGGTGAAGTTCGCGAGCAAGGGCGGCGCGGACGGCGGCGACTTCGTCGTCGGCCCGCTGGAAGCCCTGTGGTGGTCGGAGCGGCCGGAGGTCTTCACCACGCGGGAGAAGGACTCCTGGAACTGGACCGCGCTCATCAGCATGCCGGCCTGGATCACGGAGGAGACGATCGAGGAGGCGAAGCGGACGGCACTGGCGAAGAAGAAGCTCCCGGCGGTGGCGGAGGTCCGGCGGCTGACGCTCAAGGAGGGCCTGAGCGCCCAGGTGCTGCACATCGGGTCCTACGAGGACGAGACCCCGCTGATGGAGGAGCTGCACCAGGTGTTCCTGGAGGCCGAGGGCCTGCGGCCGTCGGGCCACCACCACGAGATCTACCTCGGCGACCCGCGGAGGACGGCACCCGAGAAGCTGAGGACGGTGGTGCGGCAGCCGGTCGAGCGGGTGGGCTGAGGCGGGACCGTGAGCCCGCGCGCAGGACGTCGGCGGGGCCGGCTTCCTGCGCGGGCTGTTCCGGGGTTGTCCAGGGGCTCGGATCGTGTCGCGCCCGAGAGGCGGAACAGGTCGGGGACGGCGGACGGCCGCCCGGCCGGGAACCCCGGCCGGGCGGCCGTATCCACTGATCCTTCGCTCAGCGGCAGTTGGTCGCGCTGTTGTAGTCGGCGTTGACGAAGCCGTGGGTGTACCCGGTGTCGAAGAAGTAGCGGCCCGTGTTCCGGTCGCGGCCGAGGTACTTCCAGCCGTACTGGATGCTGAAGCCGTTGTCGGTGGAGTTGAGGTGACTGCTGGCCTCACCGAAGGTCTTCGGGCCGACGATGCCGTCGGCCTGGGAGGCGCCGAGGTACTTGGCCTGCCAGGCCTTGGTCGCTGCCTGGGTCCTCGGGCCGAACTGGCAGTCGACGTCGGCCTCGGAGAGGAAGCCGTCCTGCCACAGGACCAGCTGCCACAGGCCGGCGGCGCCGCTGTGGGAGTGCTGGGTGGTGGAGATCAGACCCTCGTCGGCCCAGTCGTTGTCGTAGTTGCCCCAACTGGTGTCGACGAAGCCGACCGAGGTGCTGGCGTGGGCGCCCACCGTGCTGGTGGCGAGCGCGCCGACCGCCAGCGCCGCTGCGGCGAATGCCCGGGCGCCGTGGCGGGCCGTGCGGGTGACCTTGTTGTCCATGGTTCTCGTTCCCCCGTGTGTGATGTGAGTGGCTCGTGTGCCGTGACAGTCGGAAGTCATCGACTGTTTCGCTTGCGCTGTGCCGCAAGTTACCTGTCGGCCCTGTCGGACGCCGGTGCCGAGGGTGGCGGCAAGCAGCGGTGCCGGTTCGGGAAGTCCGCTGTCACTGCGAACGGGCTTCCTGGCTGGTCACAAGATAAGCAGCGGTGGACGGCCAGTTGACGCCGTCTCACCCGGGCATCCGGGTCGGCGAGGGCGTCTCATGCCGGTGACCAGGGATTTGGGACGGTGGCGGACGTGAACTGTGGAGACGTCTCAGATCGCGTGGACCGCCATCGGGCGTCAGTGGCCGGCCTCGGAAAGGGGGGAGGAGACGCTGAGCGGTTGGGGGCGGGTGCGGTCGGCCCGGGCGGCGAGGGGCGGGGCGGCGGCGCCGAGGGCGGCGAAGAAGGCGCCGAGGAGGAGCCAGCCCGGGTGGCCGAGTGCGAGGACGACGCCGGTCAGGGCGAGGGGGGCGAGGGCCTGGCCGGCGTCGAAGCCGATGCCGAGGAGACCCTGGTACTGCCCCTGCGCGTGGTCGGGGGCCAGGCCGAAGCCGAGCGCGTAGCCGCCCGAGGACTCCCACACCTCCCCGATGCTGTGGACGCACACCGCGAGGACGGCCAGCGCCGGTGCCACCCAGGCGGGGACGTCGGCGGTCAGTGCCATCAGGGGGCAGCTGAGGAGGAAGAGGAATCCCGCTCGGCGGAGGGCTCGGCCTCCCTCGGTCGGGGTCTCGACCTTGGAGCCGAGTCGGCTCTGGAGCAGGACGCAGACGCCGCTGTTGATCGCGTAGACCGCTGCGACGGTCCAGCGTGGCGCGTCGGTGTGGGCGCTCAGCCAGATCGGGAGGAGGAGGGAGACGGTCTGGTACTGCAGGCCCATGGCGCTGTAGAGCGCGACGAAGGCCACGTACGGGCGGTCGGCCAGGACGGACCACCGGCGGTGGTGCTCGGGGCGGGGGAGGGGCCGGTAGTTCGGGACGCCGAGGAGGGCGATCACGGCGGCGCCGGCGAAGCTGGCGGCGTTGGCGAGGATCAGGGTGGTGTAGGCGGCGCGGGTGTTGATCTGGACGGCGAAGGCCGCGCCCGAAGTCCCCACGACGACACCGAGGTTGACGAAGGTCCGCAGTCTGGCGCGGAAGGCGGCGGCGTGTTCGTCGGCGACCCGGGCGATGAGGGCGCCGCCGGAGGCGTTGGCGGCGGTGGCGGCCAACCGGTCCAGGGTGGCGACGAGGGTGAAGGCGAGCCAGCTGTCGATGAGGACGAAGGCCGCCATGGTGACGGCCTGGAGGGTGAGGGCGGACAGCCAGACCGTGCGGGGGCCGTGGCGGTCGGCGAGGTTCCCGGCCGGGATCCCGGCGGCGAGGCCGCACAGGCCGGCGATGGTCAGGCCCGCGCCCACCTGGGTGGCGGGCAGGTGCACCACGAGCGTGAAGTAGAGGATGGCGGCGGTGTTGAAGAGACCGTTGCCCACTCTGTTGACGAAGCCGGCGATGATCAGCGCCCGCTGCGGGCCGCCGGACGTCGACGCGTTGACCGTGTGGTGCCTGGACCCCCGCCTCAGCATGTCGGTCAGGCTAACAGGGGCACTTCGTGAACGTCCCCTCGCCCGGGGAGGGCGAGGCCTGACCGCCGGCCCCCGCCGCCGGGCGTGCGCCGGGGGCTGCGGCACGATGGACCCCATGCGGAACGACCACTACGCCCCGGCGAACACCCTCCCCGGCCTCCTGCAGCGCGGCCGGGGCCTGGGCGCCCTGATGGCCGCCGAGGACCCCGCAGCCGCCGCCGAGCTCGTCCACGGCTGCCTCCGCTGGGAGTGGCGGTGGGACGCGCAGATCGATGAGCGCCACCTCTACCTCGCCCGTCTGCTGCGGGACCTGGAGCTGCCGCTCGGCCCGGTGATCGAACTGCTCTCAGCCGCCGACGAGGACACCCGGGACCGGGTGGCCGAGGTCCTGCGGCTGCTGGCGGCCTGTGGCTCCGCCGAGGCCCGGGAGGCGGTGCGGGTGCTTCCGGTGGAGGACGAGCGGCAGCCCGTGGCACGCCGGCCCGACGCGCCGGATCCGATGGCCGAGTCGCCGAGCAGCGCTCTCCTGGCCCTGCTGGCCGACCCCGACGAGCCTGAGCGCCGCAAGAGCGACGCGCTGGGCGTCCTCCACGACCGGGACCCCGAGTCCGGGCTCGTCCCGCTGGTCCCCTCGCTCGGAACGGCGGACGGCGAGCACCCCCTCCCGCTGCTGCCGGGCGTGATCCGCAGGCTCGGCGCGCTCGCCGTGCCCGCCGCCCGCGCGTGGGCCGCCTCCGACACCCGCTGGCTGGCCCGGGAGGGCCTGGGCGTGCTGGCCGAGCACGGCGAGGCGCAGGACGTCCCCGCCCTGATCGCCGCCCTGGAGCGGGACTGGGTGGACCGCACCTGGTGCGGCCCGGTGTTCCTGGCCCGCGGCCTCGCCCGGTTCGGTCCGGAGGCCGCCGAGGCGGTCTCCCTGCTGCGCCGCTTCTGGCTGCAGACCCCGCACTCGTACGAGCGCCCCGCCTACCTGGAGGCACTGATCGCCCTCGGCTCCGCCGGGACGGAGCAGGCGTCCACCGAATCGCTCTGGGACTGCGAGGCCGACGCCCGCCTGCTGGGCGTCGAGCACGCCCCCGACCGCCCCCACGTGCGGGACCGTCTGGCCGCCCTCCGGGACGACCCGATCGAGGTGCCGGAGGTCAGGAAAGCCGCCGCCGCGCGACTCGCCGGGCTGACCTAGGAGGCACTCCCGGTCGGGCGGCGTAGGTGTTCGAGGGGGCTAGAGTGGACGGGTGAACGTGTGAGTGGTGGTCCGGACCCCGTGAGGTGGTTCGGGCCACATCCATTTCCAGGGCATCTCCCCTGTGACCTGCACGTTCGCCGGCCCACCAGACCAGCACCAGAGCCTCCGGAGGCCCCGCCTTGAGCGACCAGCCGTTCGCGCATCTGCATGTTCACACCGAGTACTCGATGCTGGACGGTGCCGCCCGGCTGAAGCAGATGTTCAAGGAGGTCGAGCGCCTCGGGCAGACCCACGTGGCGATGACCGACCACGGCAACATGTACGGCGCCGCCGAGTTCCACAAGCAGGCCACCGAGGCCGGCATCGTCCCCGTCATCGGCATCGAGGCGTACGTCGCGCCCGAGTCCCGCTCCAACACCAAGCGCATCCTGTGGGGCCAGCCGCACCAGAAGAAGGACGACGTCTCCGCGTCCGGCGCGTACACCCACAAGACCATCTGGGCCCGGAACAAGGAGGGCCTGCACAACCTCTTCAAGCTGACCTCGCGCTCCTACGCCGAGGGCTGGCTGGTCAAGTGGCCCCGGATGGACAAGGAGCTGATCTCCGAGCTGTCCGGCGGCCTGATGGCCACCACCGGCTGCCCCTCCGGCGAGGTGCAGACCCGGCTGCGCCTCGGCCAGTTCGACGAGGCCCTCAAGTCCGCCGCCGACTACCAGGACATCTTCGGCAAGGAGAACTACTTCCTGGAGTTGATGGACCACGGCCTCGACATCGAGAAGCGGGTCCGCGACGGGCTGCTGGAGATCAGCAGGAAGCTGGACATCCCCCCGGTCGTCACCAACGACTCGCACTACACCACCGAGGCCGACGCCGGCGCCCACGACCTGCTGCTCTGCGTCCAGACCGGCAAGAACCTCTCCGACCCGGACCGCTTCCGCTTCGACGGCACCGGCTACTACATCAAGTCCGCCGCCGAGATGTACGCGCTGGACTCCTCGGACGCCTGGCAGGAGGGCTGCCGCAACAGCCAGCTCCTCGTCGCCTCCCGGGTCGACACCGAGGGCATGTTCAAGTTCAAGAACCTCATGCCCCGCTTCCCCATCCCGGAGGGCTTCGAGTCCGAGGCGGACTTCTTCAGGTCCAAGGTCTGGGAGGGGATGGACTGGCGCTTCCCGAACGGGTACGACGAGGAGCACAAGAAGCTCGCCGAGTACGAGATGGACACCATCATCCAGATGGGGTTCCCGGCGTACTTCCTCGTGGTCGCCGACTTCATCATGTGGGCCAAGAGCCAGGGCATCGCGGTCGGCCCCGGCCGTGGCTCCGCGGCCGGCTCGCTGGTCGCGTACGCGATGGGCATCACCGACCTCGACCCCATCCCGCACGGCCTGATCTTCGAGCGCTTCCTCAACCCCGAGCGCATCTCCATGCCCGATGTCGACATCGACTTCGACGAGCGCCGGCGCGGTGACGTGATCCGCTACGTGACGGAGAAGTGGGGATCCGACAAGGTCGCCATGATCGTCACGTACGGCACCATCAAGGCGAAGGCCGCCATCAAGGACTCCTCCCGGGTCCTCGGCTACCCCTACGCGATGGGCGACCGCATCACCAAGGCGATGCCGCCGGACGTCATGGGCAAGGGCATCCCGCTCTCCGGCATCACCGACCCCTCGCACCCGCGCTACAGCGAGGCCGGCGAGATCCGCGGCCTGTACGAGACCGACCCGGACGTCAAGAAGGTCATCGACACCGCGCGCGGCATCGAGGGCCTGATCCGCCAGCCCGGCGTGCACGCCGCCGGCGTCATCATGTCCGCGGAGCCGCTGACCGACCACATCCCGGTCTGGACCCGGCACACCGACGGCGTCACCATCACGCAGTTCGACTACCCGACTTGTGAAGGCCTCGGCCTCCTCAAGATGGACTTCCTCGGCCTGCGCAACCTGACGATCATGGACGACGCCGTCAAGGCGATCGAGAAGAACAAGGGCATCAAGATCAACCTGCTTGATCTGCCCCTCGACGACAAGCCGACGTACGAGCTGCTGGCGCGCGGTGACACGCTCGGCGTCTTCCAGCTCGACGGCGGGCCGATGCGCTCGCTGCTGCGCCTGATGAAGCCCGACAACTTCGAAGACATCTCCGCGGTCCTGGCGCTGTACCGACCCGGCCCGATGGGCGTCAACTCGCACACCAACTACGCGCTGCGCAAGAACGGGCAGCAGGAGATCACCCCGATCCACCCGGAGCTGGAGAAGCCCCTGGAGGAGGTGCTCCGGCCCACCTACGGCCTGATCGTCTACCAGGAGCAGGTCCAGAAGGCCGCGCAGATCCTGGCCGGCTACTCGCTCGGCCAGGCAGACCTGCTGCGCCGCGCCATGGGCAAGAAGAAGAAGGAGATCCTGGAGGCGGAGTTCGTCCCCTTCCAGAAGGGCTGCCGCGAGCGCGGCTACTCCGACGAGGCCATCCAGGCCGTGTGGGACGTCCTCGTCCCCTTCTCCGGCTACGCGTTCAACAAAGCGCACACCGCCGGGTACGGGCTGGTCTCGTACTGGACGGCCTACCTCAAGGCCAACTACCCGGCCGAGTACATGTCCGGCCTGCTCACGTCCGTCAAGGACGACAAGGACAAGTCCGCGGTCTACCTCAACGAGTGCCGCAAGATGGGCATCAACGTCCTGCCGCCGGACGTCAACGAGTCGGACTCGGACTTCACCCCGCACGGTGACGACACCGTCCGCTTCGGGCTCACCGCCATCCGCAACGTCGGCGGGCCGGTCGTCGACTCGATGATCCGGACCCGGAAGGCCAAGGGGAAGTTCTCCTCCTTCCCCGACTTCCTGGACAAGGTCGAATCGGTGGTCTGCAACAAGCGGACCGTCGAATCGCTGATCAAGGCCGGCGCCTTCGACTCGCTCGGACACACCCGCAAGGGCCTCAGCGCGCAGTTCGAGCCGATGATCGACAACGTGGTGGGGGTGAAGCGGAAGGAGGCCGAGGGGCAGTTCGACCTCTTCGGCGGCGACGCGACCGCCGACGAACCGAGCTTCGGGCTCGACGTCGTCTTCTCCGAGGAGGAGTGGGAGAAGTCCTTCCTGCTCACCCAGGAACGGGAGATGCTCGGCCTGTACGTCTCCTCCCACCCGCTGCACGGCATCGAGCACGTGCTCGCCGACAAGGCCGACTGCGCGGTCGCCGACCTCGCGGAACGGCCCGACGGGACCATCGTCACCATCGGCGGCATCATCTCGGGCCTCCAGCGGAAGATGACCAAGCAGGGCAACGCGTGGGCCATCGCCACCGTCGAGGACCTGGCGGGCTCGATCGACTGCATGTTCTTCCCCGCCAGCTACCAGCTGGTGTCCTCGCAACTCGTCGAGGACGCGGTGGTGTTCGTGCGGGGCAAGCTGGACAAGCGGGAGGACGTGCCGCGGCTGATGGGGATGGAGCTGTCCGTCCCCGACCTCTCCAACGCGCACGCCGAGGCGCCGATCACCATCAACATCCCCAGTGGGAAGGTCACCCCGCCGCTGGTGGCGCGACTGGGCGAGGTCCTGACCCATCACAAGGGCACGACCGAGGTCCGGCTCCGGCTCGAAGGGCACACCAAGACGACGGTGCTGAGGCTGGACCGGCACCGGGTGAAGTCGGATCCGGCGCTGTTCGGGGATCTGAAGCAGCTGCTCGGGCCGAGTTGTCTGGCGGTGTGACGGCAGGGTGCGGGTAGCGGTCTTCCGCTGCGCGCAGTTCCCCGCGCCCCTTCGGGCGCGGGGAACCTTCGTTTGGGGGAGGAAGCGGGGGCCGGGGAGGGGGCGCGGGGCGGCGGTGGGTCAGGAGCCGGTGCCGAGGCCCGGGGGGACGGCGGTGTGGAGGGCGGAGACGAAGGCGGAGATGGCCGGGTGGGAACCGGCGCCGGCACGGAAGGCGGCGCGGGTGCGGCGGTACATGGGGAGGCGGGTGAGGACCACGCCGGGCGGGGGCTGGGCGGTGCCGAGGTGGGGGACGAGGGCGACGCCCTGGCCGGCGGCGACCAGGGCGAGGACGGTGGTGAAGTCGTCGATCTGGTGGCGGATCCGCGGGGCGAAGCCGGCCGACTCGCAGGCGCGCAGGGCCATGGCGTGGCAGAGGGTGCCGGGCGGGGACATGATCCACGGGGCGCCGTGCTGCTCGGCGATGGTGCCCAGGGTGCGGGCGGCCAGGTACATGGGCTCGGTGAAGACCGGGCGGGTCGTGGCGAGGCCGGGTTCGGCGTCGGTCGGGACGAGGTCGTACTCGTGCACCAGCGCCACGTCCAGTTCGCCCGCGCGCAGGGCGGCGCCGACGACCGCCGGGTCCACTTCGGTGACCATCGGCTCCAGCCCCGGGTGCCAGGCGGCGAGTTCGCCGAGCACCGCCGGGATGATCGCCCGGGCCGCCGAGGGGTAGGTGCCGATCCGCAGCGGTCCGGCCAACCCCCGCTTGGCGTGGGCGAGTTCGGCGCCCGCCTGTTCCAGCAGGGCGAGCACCGACTCGGCGTGCCGGACCAGGTTGCGCCCGGCCGGGGTGAGGGCGACCCGGCGGCCGGTGCGTTCCAGCAGGGGGACGCCCGCCTCCTTCTCCAGGACGGACAACTGCTGGGACACCGCCGACGGACTGAAGGACAGCGCCTCGGCGACGGCCGCGATGGTGCCGAGGTGGGCGAGTTCGCGCAGCAGGCGCAGGCGTCGGACGTCGAGCATCGACCCACCCTAGTCGAGCATCGGCTCAGCTTACGAGAAGCGTCGAATATGTGAACTGGACCTGCGGTGACCCCGGGACGCAGGATCATGGGCATGGAACTGCACGGCGTCTACGTCCCCCTGATCACGCCCTTCGCCGCCGACGGCTCGGTCGCGCTGGACGCACTGGAGAAGCTCGCGTACGAGCTGCTCGACGCCGGCGCGGCCGGCCTGTGCGCGCTCGGCACCACCGGCGAACCGGCCGCGCTGACCGCCGCCGAGCGGGACGCGGTGGTGGACGTCGCCGCGGCCGCCTGCGCCGCACGCGGCGCGCAGCTGATCGTGGGCGCGCACGGCGGGGACACCCGGGCGACCGCCGAGTCGCTGGCGGCGATCGGCGCCCGGGTGCCGCAGGCCTCGGCCGCGCTGGTCACCGTCCCGGCGTTCGTACGGCCCGGCGAGGCGGGGACGGTGGCGCACTTCCGGGCGCTGGCCGCGAGCAGCCCGCTGCCGCTGCTCGTCTACCAGATCCCGTACCGCACCGGGCAGCAGCTCTCCACCGCCGCGCTGCGCGAGCTCGCCGCGATCGACGGCGTGGTGGGCGTCAAGTACGCGACCGGCGGGCTGGACCAGACGGCGGCCGAGCTGCTCGCCGACACCCCCGAGGGCTTCGCCTTCCTCACCGGCGAGGACGCCTTCCTGCCGCCGATGCTGGCGCTCGGCGCGGCCGGGGGCATCCTGGCCTCCGCCCACCTGGCGACCGGCCGGTTCGTCGAGCTGGTCGAGGCGTGGCGGGCCGGGGACGTCGAGCGGGCACGGACGCTCGGGCACCGGCTGACCGGGCTGGCGGTGGCCGCGTTCGCGGCGCCGAACCCGGCGGTCACCAAGGGCGTGCTGCACGCCCAGGGGCGGATCCCGACGCCGGACGTCCGGCTGCCGCTGCTGCCGGCCGGCCGGGCCGAGGTGGAGGCCGCCCTGGCCCTGGCGGACGGCCTGGCGAGTGGTCTGGACCAATAGGTCCGTCCGGGGAGCCTCTCACCCAGTGAAATGGCAGGTCGCCCCGCCCGCGTGACAAGGCATGATGGGCAGAGTGCGGCTGTGAACAGCACCATCCAGAGGAGTAGTCGGAATGAAGATCGGCATTGTCGGTGCCACCGGGCAGGTCGGCGGCGTGGTCCGCGAGATCCTGGCGGAGCGCAACTTCCCGGTGGAGCGGCTGCGGCTGTTCGCCTCGGCCCGCTCGGCCGGGCGCACCCTGCCCTGGCAGGGCGGCGAGGTCACCGTCGAGGACGCGGCCACGGCCGACTACACGGGCCTGGACATCGTGATCTTCTCCGCCGGCGGCGCCACCTCCAAGGCCCTCGCCCCCAAGGCCGCCGCGGCCGGTGCCGTGGTCATCGACAACTCCTCCGCCTGGCGCCGCGACCCCGAGGTCCCGCTGGTCGTCTCGGAGGTCAACCCCGAGGCCGTCGCCGACCGCCCCAAGGGCATCATCGCCAACCCGAACTGCACCACCATGGCCGCCATGCCCGTGCTGCGCCCGCTGCACGAGGAGGCCGGCCTGGCCGCGCTGGTCGTCTCCACCTACCAGGCCGTCTCCGGCAGCGGCGTCGCCGGCGTCGCCGAGCTGCGGGACCAGGCCGCCAAGGTCATCGACGGCGCCGCCGCGCTCGCCCACGACGGCGCCGCCGTCGAGTTCCCCGAGCCCAAGGTCTACCAGCGGCCGATCGCCTTCAACGTGGTGCCGCTGGCCGGCTCCATCGTCGAGGACGGCTCCAACGAGACCGACGAGGAGCAGAAGCTCCGCCACGAGAGCCGCAAGATCCTCGGCATCCCGGAGCTCAAGGTCGCCGGCACCTGCGTGCGCGTCCCGGTCTTCTCCGGGCACTCGCTGCAGATCAACGCCCGCTTCGAGCGGCCGATCAGCCCCGAGCGCGCCGTCGAGCTGCTCACCGGTGCCCCCGGCGTCGAGCTGTCGGACATCCCCACCCCGCTGCAGGCCGCCGGCCAGGACCCCAGCTACGTGGGCCGCATCCGGGTCGACGAGACCGTCGAGAACGGCCTGTCGCTGTTCGTCTCGAACGACAACCTGCGCAAGGGCGCCGCGCTCAACGCCGTCCAGCTGGCCGAGCTGGTCGCCGCCGAACTCAAGGGCTGACCGGCACGGGTCGACACGCCGCCGCGTGACCTCGGGCGGGCTCCGTCGTTGAACGGGGCCCGCCTTCGCGTTCTTTGCGTGCCGTTGGGGCGGCTGTTGCGGTACCGGGACATCCGGCAAGGTTCGGCAGACGAACCCCGGGTAAAAGGTGACCCAACGATCGGGCGATGACGGGGGCCCCTCACCTCGGCGCGCCCGGACGGCGGGCGGACCGCCCACCCGCCCACCCCCGAACGACCCACCCGACCGATGTCCGAGGGCGAGCGAAAAGAGGTGCGCGATGGACCGCTGTGTCGTCCTGGTGGACGCCGGATACCTGCTGGGCGCCGCCGCCAGCCTGCTCGCCGGGGACCCGTCCCGGTCCAAGGTCACCGTCGACCACACGGCCCTGATCACCGCCCTGCGCGAACGCGCCGAAGCCGAGACCGGGCTGCCGCTGCTGCGCATCTACTGGTTCGACGCCGCGCCCGACCGGCGCCCGATGCCCGAGCACCGGCGACTGCGCGTGCTGCCCCGGGTCACCGTACGGCTCGGGGCCCTCACCCGGGCCGAGGGGCGCTGGGTGCAGAAGGGCGTCGACGCCGCGATGCACGCCGAACTCTCCGAACTCGCCCGCAACCGGGCCTGCGCCGACGTCGTGCTGATCACCGGGGACGGCGACCTGCTGCCCGGCATGATGACCGCCAAGGAACACGGCGTCGCCGTCCACCTGTGGGCACTCCAGGCCGCCGACGGTGACTTCAACCAGTCCGAGGACCTGGTCGGCGAGGCCGACGAGCGACGGGTGCTGGACCGCGAATGGATCGAGGGGTCGTTCTCGCTGCGGGACACCGCCAACCTCTTCCCGGCGCCCGGGGCCCGGCAGGAGATCGCCAAGATCCTCGCCGCCCCGCCCGCCACGCCCGCCACCCTGCCCGGCGTCGTCCCCAGCGTGGTGCCGAGCGTCGTGCCGGCCGCCCCGGCGGTGCGGCCGGCGGCCGGCGCCCCCGCGGGCAGCACCCCCGCCGCCGACGGGCGGCCGCAGCCGGCGGCCGCGCTCAAGGTCGTCCCCACCCCGAAGGACCTGGCCGGGCGGACCCCGTCCGTCACCCCGATCATCCCGGTGGCCAACGGGCACGGCGCCGTCGGGCACGCGGCGAACGGGCATGCGGCGAACGGGCACCCGGCGAACGGACACGGAACCCACGCGCACGGGACGAACGGGCACGGAGCCAACGGCGCCGTCGCGCAGGCCGGGCCGGTCCTGCGCTGGTCGTCCGACCGCGGCTGGGTCGACCGGCCCGCCCCCGAACCCGCCGTCACCGCCGGCGACAACCTCCCCACCCTCGCCCAGCTCACCACCGCCGAACAACGCTGGGCCGACCGCGAGGAGGACATCACCTCCATCGGCGGCGACGCCCACGAAGTCGGCCAGGTCTTCGCCCGCCGCTGGACCGAACGCATCGGCGACTCCGAACGGCTCACCGTCCTCTGGCCCGACTACCCGCGCATCCCGCACCGCGTCGACGGCGAGCTGCTCCGCTACGCCGCCCGCTTCGGGCTGCTCGCCCACAAGGACGACCAGATCGACGAACACGACCGCTACGCCATCCGGGCCGGGTTCTGGAAGGAACTCGCGGCACGGGTGCCCGGCGGGTCCATGGTCGTCGACGACTGAGGCCGGGCGTCGAGCGGGCCGGTGCGGGCCCACCGGGGGGAGCGGTGAGGGCCCCCTTGTCCGGTTCGCCCGTATGAGCGCGTAGAGTCTCCGGTCGTGAGTGAGACGGCCGGGCGAGCACCCGAGGAAACCCCGCCGTGCGTTGCCGTGCGCGACCTGGTCAGGACCTACCGCAGCGGCCGCGGCGCCGCCGCCACCGAGATCCGGGCCAACGACGGCATCAGCCTCACCGTCCGGCAGGGCGAGATCTTCGGCCTGCTCGGGCCCAACGGCGCCGGCAAGTCGACACTGGTCCGCCAGCTCACCGGACTGCTGCGCCCCGACTCCGGCACCGTCGAACTGCTCGGCCACGACATCGTCCGGCACCCCGAACGCGCCGCCCGGCTCCTCGGCTACCTCGGGCAGGAATCCACCGCCCTCGACGAACTGACCGTCGCGCTCGCCGCCGAGACCACCGGACGGCTGCGCGGCCTCGGCCGGTCCCAGGCCCGCACCGCGGCCGCCGACGTCCTCGACGAACTCGGGCTCGCCGCCCTCGCCCGGCGGCCGCTCGCCAAGCTCTCCGGCGGCCAGCGGCGACTCGCCTGCTTCGCCGCCACCCTCGTCGGACACCGGCCCCTGCTCGTCCTCGACGAACCCACCACCGGCATGGACCCCGTCGCCCGGCGGGCCGTGTGGAGCGCCGTCGACCGGCGGCGCGCCGAGCACGGCACCACCGTCCTGCTCGTCACCCACAACGTCATCGAGGCGGAAACCGTCCTCGACCGGGTCGCCGTCATCGACGACGGCCGGGTCATCGCCTGTGACACGCCCGGCGGGCTCAAGGCGCTCGTCGACGGCGACGTGCGGCTCGACCTGGTCTGGCGCGACGAGGCGCCCGTCGGCGTGCCCGCCGTCGCCGCACTGCGCGACCGGGCCGAACGCACCGGACGCCGCTGGACCGTCCGCACCACCCCCGAGCAGGCCCGCGAACTGGTCGCCGCCGTCACCACCGGCCCGGCCTTCGCCGCGCTCGACGACTTCACCCTCGCCACCCCGAGCCTTGAGGACGCCTACCTCAAGCTGGGCGGCCGCCACGGAGGACTCGCCAAGTGACCCTGCTCTCGGCGCCGCCCCGGACCGACCGGACCACCGGCGGACCCGCCCCGCTCGCCCCCGCGGCCCGGCTGCTGCCCGCGCTCGCCGCCGTCTACCGGGCCCAGCTCGCCCGGGCCCGGGTCGCGCGGATCCCGCTGCTGTTCGTGGCCACCTTCCAGTCCGTCGGCATCCTCGTGATGATGCGGGGCGTGGTGGACGGCGGGCAGACCTCGGCGGCGCGGTCCGTCGTCGCGGGGTCCAGCGTGCTCGTCGTCGCGTTCGTCGCGCTCAACCTGCTCGCCCAGTACTTCGGCAAGCTCCGGGCCACCGGCGGCCTCGACCACTACGCGACGCTGCCGGTGCCGGCCGCCTCCGTGGTGCTCGGGGCTGCCGCCGCGTACGCCTCGTTCACCCTGCCCGGGACCCTCGCCACGGCGGCCCTCGGGGCGGTCATGTTCGGACTCCCGCTCGGGCAGCTGTGGGTGCTGCTGGCCGTCGTCCCGCTCGCCGGGGCCGCGCTCTCCGGACTCGGCGCGGCCTGCGGGCTGCTCGCGCCGCGGCAGGAGATCGCGACCATGCTCGGGCAGCTCGGGATGTCCGCCGCCCTGCTGCTCGGCGTGCTGCCCGTCGACCACCTGCCGCAGCCCGTGCAGTGGCTGCGCGACCTGCTGCCCTCCACGTACGGGGTCGAGGCCTTCGCCCGGACCTTCACGCCGGACCCGGACTGGGGGATGGTGCTCGCCGACCTCGGGGTGTGCGCCGCGGTGGGCGTGGTGTCGCTGGGCGTGGCCACGTGGGCGTACCGGCGGGCGGTGGCGCGGTAGCGACCGGGGCGGCGGGTTGAGGCCGGGGCCGGGGGCCGTGCGGGCGGGCGGTGGAGCGGTAAGGGGCGGACGGGTGGTTGGGCCGTTCGCGGGGCTGTCGTGAAACGATGGGGCCTGTGACCGTACCGAACACACCTCCGGATCCCGCCCACACCGATGTGCAGGCGGTGCCGGGCGACACCGTGTCCGACGCCGTGCCGCAGGCGGTGCCGCCGCATGCCGTGGTCGACCCGTACGCGCCTCCGGCGGAGGCCGTCGCGTCCGCGGCGGAGGACGGCGAGGCGACCTCGCCGATGCGGCGGCTGCTGCCCGAGGTCCGGCTCGGGGCCGGCGTCGTCGTCGCGTGTCTGGTCGCGGGGCTGGTGATGGCCGCGCTGTGGGCGTGGCTGGCGCCGAAGGTGCCGCTGGTGGTCGACGGGGACCGGATCCTCTACGTCGACCCCGAAGGCGAGCAGCGGGCCGGGGCCGACGCGGTGTTCGTGCTCGCCGGCCTGGGGGCCGGGATCCTGACCGCGCTCGGGGCCTTCCTGGTCACCCGGCGGCGCGGGGGCGGCATCGCGGTCGCGCTCGGGCTGGCCGTGGGCGGACTGCTCGGGTCCGTCGGGGCCTGGCGGATCGGGCGGTGGCTCGGGCCGGGCAACGACCTGATCGCCGAAGCGCGGAGGGTCGGGAACGGCGGGCACTTCGACGCCGGCATCGACCTGGGGGCGATGGGGGCCCTGCTGGTGTGGCCGATGGCGGCGATGGTGGTGCTGCTCGTGCTGTCGGCGGCGTTCGGGAAGCGGGAGGAGGACCCGCCGCCGTACTGGGCGCCGGTGGCTCCGCACCCGGTTCCGCCGGTGGCTCCGGAGGAGCGGGGCTGAGGATCGGCGGCAGGGCGGAAGGCCGGTGGGCTTTCCGCCCTGTGGCGTTTCCTGGGGGCGTTCGGCCGGGGGCGCGGGGCCGGTTGGGGGGTGGGCGCGGGTTGGGGGCTCCCGGTTCGCGCGGTTCCGCGCGCCCCTGGGGTGGATGTTTTCCGGGCGGAGGAGGAGGGGCGTTTCCGGAGGGGGAGGGGCCGGCGTCAGCGGGCGATGGGGGCGGTTCGGGCTTGGGTGAGGGTGATGAGGTCGGTGGGGGCGAGTTCCACTTCGA
The DNA here is from genome assembly GCF_044764985.1 of Kitasatospora sp. NPDC093550. Taxonomy (NCBI): domain Bacteria; kingdom Bacillati; phylum Actinomycetota; class Actinomycetes; order Kitasatosporales; family Streptomycetaceae; genus Kitasatospora; species Kitasatospora sp. NPDC093550. The sequence continues at coordinate 21,323 of NZ_JBIWJF010000042.1, read as the reverse complement.
GGCCTCGGCGGCCGGCGGAGACGTAGACGGTGGGGTGGGTGAGGGCGCTGGCGTCGATGACGGTGCGCAGGGGGCGGCGCTGGCCGAGGGGCGAGATGCCGCCGCGGACGTAGCCGCTGCTGCGTTCGGCGGCCGCGGGGTCGGCCATGGTGGCGCGCTTGCCGCCGACGGCGGCGGCGAGGGCCTTGAGGTCGAGCTGGCCGGCGACCGGGACCACGCCGACGGTGAGGGTGCCGTCCACGTCGGCGACCAGGGTCTTGAAGACCCGTTCGGCGGCCACGCCGAGGACCTCGGCCGCCTCGCCGCCGTAGGAGGCGGCGGCGGGGTCGTGGTCGTAGGCGTGCACGGTGAAGGCGACGGCGGCGGTTTCCAGGGCGACGGTGGCCGGGGTGCCCTGGCCGCCCTTCTTGGTCTTCTTGGCCATGCGGGGGTCCTGGGGCTCCTGGGTCAGTTGGGGCTGAAGGACTGGCGGGTGAGGTCGACGGCGGGCAGCGAGGGCAGCCAGCTGAGCACGGCGGTCTCGCGGCGCAGCAGGTCGAGTTCGGCGCGCAGCCGCTGGGCGGTGTCGGTGCAGGCGAGCAGACGCTGCTTGACCGGGGTCTCGAACACCGAGGCGGCGGCGACCAGGTAGGAGAGCACCTGCGGGTCGTCGGGGAGCTCCTGGCGGCCGACGGTGCTGGCCTCGCGGGCGCCGGCGAGGCGCTTCTGGTAGACCCGGAACGCCCGCTCGACCTCGGAGGCCAGGGCGCCGGAGCCCTCGCCGGGGAGCTCCTCGATCGGCTCGATCTCGCCGGTCAGGTACGGACCGGAGGTGTCCACCGCGGCGAGCCGGAACCGGGTGGTGCCGGTGACCAGGAGCTCGTAGCGGCCGTCCGGCTGGTGCTGGGCGGAGGCGACGTCGGCGACGCAGCCGATGGGGAAGATCGCCTCCAGCGGGTCCCCGGTGACGGTGCCGAGGCCGTCGAGGGGCCCGGCCGCGCCGTCCTCCTCCCGGACCGGGGCGACCTCGCGGCCGTCCTTGATCGCGAGCACGCCGAAGCGCCGGGGGCTGTCCTCCGGCTGTTCGAGCAGGTCGGCGACGAGACGGCGGTAGCGCTCCTCGAAGACGTTCAGGGGCAGCACCAGGCCCGGGTAGAGCACGGTGTTCAGCGGGAAGAGCGGCAGCCGTTCTGTCACGGCGGACAGCGTAGTTCCCCGGGCCCGCCGGTCGCCGCTCGCCCGCACACGTATCGACGTCATCCGCGTTGGAGCATCCGGGTGGCGCCGGCGACGACGGTGGAGGCGAGCAGCCAGCCGATGATCACCAGCCCGGCGGAGATCCACTGGGCGAGGCCGCCCGGGTTCCAGCCGCCCTGGTTGAGGTCGACGATCGGCAGCAGCTGGTTGAGGGTGTAGAGCACCGGGTTCCAGTGCGGGCGCTCGTCGGCCTTGAGCGGTTCCAGCGGGTGGGTGGCGAACCAGATGCTGCCGAGGATCCAGGCGAGCAGCAGCCACAGGCCCGCCCGGCCGGGGCGGTAGCCGTAGCCGACGGTGGCGTCCTGGACGGCGCCCCAGATCCGGGCGGGCAGCGGCAGGGTGGCGCGGCGCCGGCGCTGCTTGGCGTACAGGACCTCGCGGGCGTCGTCGTCGGCGCCGTCGCGGCGCAGGGCGGCGGCCAGCTGTTCGTACGATTCCGGCTGGAAATCGACGGAGGAGCCCTCCAGCCAGGCGATCCGCTCGTGGATCGAGAAGGCCCTCATCGGGCGCAGGTTCTCGTAGACGAAGCCGGTGAGGCCCAGGTGCTTGCCGAGCGGCCAGGCGTCCGGGGCGTCCACCAGGTTGCCGACCCGGGCGCGGGAGAGCGAGACGGTGCCGGTGGGGCGGAACGTGCAGGTGAAGCGCAGCTCGGGGGTGTGGATGCGGCGCAGCGAGAGCTCGTCGTCACCCTCAAGGTGGAATTCGCCGGAGATCAGGCAGGCGCCGTCGAAGCGGCTGTCGGACAGCCGTACCCGGCCGAAGGCGCGGAAGGGGGTGATGGGTCCGTCGGGCGGAGGGGTCCGGCCGTAGCCGGAGCCGTAGTAGCCGCGGGAGCCGACCCAGCCCCGGTCGGCGGAGCCGGTCAGGTAGAGGGTGTGGCCGACGGTGACCCGGACGGCGTTGAGGCAGGTGTTGTTGTGCTGCCGCTCGGCGTGCAGCTGGGCGCCGCGGAGCGAGAGCCGGCCGCCTATGCGGGCCGTTCGTATGCTCAACTCGCCCCGGGTTTCGAGGCGTTCGGCTTCGAAGTCCTGGTTGACGGTGATCCCGTCGGAGGACACGGCCCGGCCGTAGCGGTCACTGCCGACGAGGGACTGGTTGAGCAGCAGGTCGGTGCCGATCCGGGCGTCGGTGAGCCGCATGCCGCCGGGGACGTGGCAGCGGGCGAGGTGGAGGTCGCCGGTGGTGGAGAGCCGGGAGGCTTCGAGGCGCGGGATCAGGCAGTTCACGAAGCGCAGGGTGGTGGCCGCCGCCTCGGAGATGAGGATCTTGTGCTCGAAGCGGCACTCGTGCAGCTCGACGTAGTCGCCGATGGCGGCGCCGGCCAGGTTGAGCGAGCCGGTGATCCGGACGCCGCTCATGCGCAGCGAGGCGACCTTGCCGGTGGCGGGCTCCGGGCGGACCAGCAGCAGGTGGGCGAGCGCCTTGGCGCGGACGGAGCGGTCGCCGCCCCAGACGGCGTCGCCGAAGGGGTCGTCGGTGTCGGCTTCGCCACTGCGCAGGTCGAGGATGTCCCCCTGGTGGTAGGCCTCCCAGAGCGCCTGCTCGGTATCGGTCCAGTCCTCTGGGGCGTGCTCCGCCATGGTTTCCCCGTCCCCCCGGTCGTCTCGCCTTTCGTATCACGGACTGAAATGCGGGACCAGCCGTTCCGGCCACTCCTTACACTGGGTGGCGTGATCTCTCGAATCGACCTCCGCGGCTCGCTGGACGACCCGCGTGACCTGCTGCCCCGTGCCGAGTTCGACGTCGCGGCCGCCCTGGAGAAGGTGCGGCCGATCGCCGAGGACGTACGCCATCGCGGGGTCGCGGCGCTGATCGAGATCACCGAGCGCTTCGACGGCGTCCGGCTGGAGTCCACCCGGGTGCCGGCCGAGCAGCTGACCGAGGCCCTGGAGACGCTGGACCCGAAGGTGCGCGCCGCGCTGGAGGAGTCGATCCGCCGGGCCCGCGCCGTGCACGCGGACCAGCGCCGCACCGGGCACACCACCCAGGTGGTGCCGGGCGGCACGGTCACCCAGCGCTGGGTGCCGGTCGAGCGGGTCGGCCTGTACGTGCCGGGCGGGCTGGCGGTCTACCCGTCCTCCGTGGTGATGAACGTGGTGCCGGCCCAGGAGGCGGGCGTGACGGGCATCGCGGTCACCTCGCCGCCGCAGAAGGAGTTCGGCGGCCGGGTCCACCCGACCATCCTGGCGGCCTGCGCCCTGCTCGGCGTGGACGAGGTGTACTCCGTCGGCGGCGCCCAGGCCGTCGCGATGTTCGCCCTCGGCACCGAGGAGTGCGCCCCGGTGACCATGGTCACCGGCCCGGGCAACATCTACGTGGCCGCCGCCAAGCGCTACTTCGCCGGCCGGATCGGCATCGACTCCGAGGCCGGCCCGACCGAGATCGCCGTCCTCGCCGACGACAGCGCGCTGCCCTCCGACGTCGCCGCCGACCTGATCAGCCAGGCCGAGCACGGTCCGACCTCCGGCTCGGTGCTGGTCACCGACTCCCCGGCGCTGGCCGACGCGGTCGAGGCCGAGCTGGCCGTGCAGGTCGCCAGGACCAAGCACAGCGAGCGGGTCGCCGAGGCGCTGGGCGGCCGGCAGTCCGGCATCATCCTGGTCGACGACCTCACCCAGGGCCTCGCCGTGGTCAACGCCTACGCGGCCGAGCACCTGGAGATCCAGACCCGCGACCCGCACGCGGTGGCCGCCCGGGTCGTCAACGCGGGCGCGATCTTCATCGGCCGCTGGACCCCGGTCTCGCTGGGCGACTACGCGGCCGGCTCCAACCACGTGCTGCCCACCGGCGGCTGCGCCTGCCACTCCTCCGGACTGTCGGTGCAGACCTTCCTGCGCGGCGTCCAGGTCGTCGAGTACGACCGGGACGCGCTGGCGGACGTCGCCGCGCACGTGGTCAACCTGGCGGACGCGGAGGACCTCCCCGGGCACGGGGACGCCATCAAGGCACGTTTCCTCGGAGACGAACAGAACTGGCAGAGCGACTGGACGGTGCCGGGATCGTGACCGCCGTGACTCGCATCGACGACCTTCCGATCCGGGACGAGCTGCGCGGCCAGTCCCCGTACGGCGCGCCGCAGCTGGACGTCCCCGTCCAGCTGAACACCAACGAGAACCCGTACCCGCTGCCCGAGGAGCTGGTGGCCCGGATCGCCGAGCGCGTCGCCGAGGCCGCCCGCGGGCTGAACCGCTACCCCGACCGGGACGCGGTCGAGCTGCGCGAGGGCCTCGCCGCCTACCTCGGGAAGACCACCGGCTTCCCGGTCGCCCGCGCGCAGGTGTGGGCCGCCAACGGCTCCAACGAGGTGCTCCAGCAGCTGCTGCAGACCTTCGGCGGCCCCGGCCGCAGCGCGCTCGGCTTCGAGCCCTCGTACTCGATGCACGCGCTGATCTCCCGGGGCACCGGCACCACCTGGATCTCCGGCCCGCGCAACGACGACTTCACCATCGACGTCGACGCCGCCGAGGCCGCGATCGCCGAGCACCGGCCGAACGTGGTGTTCGTCTGCTCGCCGAACAACCCGACCGGCACCGCCGTCGAGGCCGACACCGTGCTGCGGCTGTACGAGGCCGCGCAGGCCGCCCGGCCCAGCCTGGTGGTCGTGGACGAGGCGTACGTCGAGTTCTCGCACCGGGCCTCGTTGCTGCCGCTGATCGAGGGCCGCCCCAACCTGGTGGTCTCCCGCACCATGTCCAAGGCCTTCGGCGCAGCCGGGCTGCGCCTGGGCTACCTGGCCGCCGACCCGGCCGTCGTGGACGCGGTGCAGCTGGTCCGGCTGCCGTACCACCTGTCCGCCGTCACCCAGGCCACCGCGCTGGCCTGCCTGGAGCACACCGACACCCTGCTCGGGTACGTCGGGCGGCTCAAGGAGGAGCGCGACCGGCTGGTCGACGCGCTGCGCGCGATGGGCCTGGAGGTGACCGACTCGGACGCCAACTTCGTCCAGTTCGGCCGCTTCGCCGACACCCACGCCGTCTGGCAGGCCATCCTCGACCGGGGCGTCCTGGTCCGGGACAACGGCGTGCCCGGGTGGCTGCGGGTCACGGCCGGCACGCCCGCCGAGAACGACGCCTTCCTGGACGCCGTCCGTCATGTGATCAAGGAGCTGTAAACCCTCATGTCCCGCATCGGACGCGTCGAGCGCACCACCAAGGAGACCTCCGTCCTGGTCGAGATAGACCTCGACGGCACCGGCAAGACCGACATCTCCACCGGCGTCGGGTTCTACGACCACATGCTCGACCAGCTCGGCCGACACGGTCTGTTCGACCTCACCGTCAAGACCGACGGCGACCTGCACATCGACACCCACCACACCATCGAGGACACCGCCCTCGCGCTCGGTGCCGCCTTCAAGCAGGCGCTCGGCGACAAGGTCGGCATCTACCGCTTCGGCAACTGCACGGTGCCGCTGGACGAGTCGCTCGCCCAGGTCACCGTGGACCTCTCCGGCCGGCCCTACCTGGTGCACACCGAGCCCGAGGGCATGGCGCCGATGATCGGCAGCTACGACACCACGATGACCCGGCACATCCTGGAGTCCTTCGTGGCGCAGGCGCAGATCGCGCTGCACGTCCACGTGCCGTACGGGCGCAACGCGCACCACATCGTGGAGTGCCAGTTCAAGGCGCTGGCCCGGGCGCTGCGCTACGCCGCCGAGCGCGATCCGCGCGCGGCCGGCATCCTCCCCTCGACCAAGGGTGCGCTGTGAACAACACCGCGATGATCCTCATCTTCGTCGGCCTCTTCCTGGTCGGCGGGGTGATCTCCTTCTGGAAGCAGAAGCAGTCCAAGGGCGTCATCCTGGTACTGGCGTTCGGCGCCGTGATGTGCCTGGCCTCCGGGCTCCTGCGCCTGTAGACCGCCCGCCCCGCCGCCCGCCGCACAGAGACTGGACACCTGAACATGGGCAAGAACGTCGTCGTCCTCGACTACGGCTCCGGCAACCTCCGCTCCGCGCAGCGCGCCCTGGAGCGGACCGGGGCGGACGTCACGGTCAGCTCCGACTACGACACCGCGATGGCCGCGGACGGCCTGCTCGTCCCCGGCGTGGGCGCCTTCGAGGCCTGCATGCGCGGCCTGAAGTCCGTCCGCGGGGACTGGATCATCGGCCGTCGCCTGGCCGGGGGCCGCCCGGTCATGGGCATCTGCGTCGGCATGCAGATCCTCTTCGAGAAGGGGGTGGAGCACGGCGTGGAGACGGCCGGCTGCGACGAGTGGCCGGGCATCGTCGAGCCGCTGGAGGCGCCGGTCATCCCGCACATGGGCTGGAACACCGTGGACGCGCCCGAGGGCAGCCGGATGTTCGCCGGCCTCGACCCGCAGACCCGCTTCTACTTCGTGCACTCCTACGGGGTGCGGCACTGGGAGCTGGAGACCCACAGCGCGCGGATCAACCCGCCGCTGGTCACCTGGGCCACGCACGGGCAGCCGTTCGTCGCCGCCGTCGAGAACGGCCCGCTGTGGGCCACCCAGTTCCACCCCGAGAAGTCCGGCGACGCCGGCGCCGCCCTGCTGACCAACTGGGTCAACACCCTCTGACTGTCTGAGAGTTGGTTCTGATGAGCCTTGAACTGCTGCCCGCCGTCGACGTCCGCGACGGCCAGGCCGTGCGCCTCGTCAAGGGCGCGTCCGGCACCGAGACCTCGTTCGGCGAGCCGCTGGCCGCCGCCCTCGCCTGGCAGAACGCCGGCGCCGAGTGGCTGCACCTGGTCGACCTGGACGCCGCGTTCGGCACCGGCTCCAACTACGAGCTGCTGCGCGACGTCACCGGCCGCCTGGACATCAAGGTCGAGCTGTCCGGCGGCATCCGCGACGACGAGTCGCTCGCCCGCGCGCTCGCCACCGGCTGCACCCGGGTCAACCTCGGCACCGCCGCCCTGGAGGCCCCCGAGTGGGTCGCCAAGGCCATCGCCGAGCACGGCGACAAGATCGCCGTCGGCCTGGACGTGGTCGGCACCACCCTGCGCGGCCGCGGCTGGACCCGCGACGGCGGCCAGCTCTTCGAGGTGCTGGAGCGCCTCGACCGGGAGGGCTGCGCCCGCTACGTCGTCACCGACGTCAACCGCGACGGCACCCTGACCGGCCCCAACCTGCAGCTGCTGCGCGACGTCTGCGCCGCCACCGACCGCCCGGTGGTCGCCTCCGGCGGCGTCTCCTCGCTGGACGACCTGCGTGCCATCGCCACCCTCGTCGGCGAGGGTGTCGAGGGCGCCATCGTGGGCAAGGCACTCTACGAGCAGAAGTTCACCCTCGAAGAGGCCCTGGAGGCGGTTTCAGGATGACGGAACGTCAGGTCGTGCGCGGTCGGGTCGGCGGGTTCTCCTCCTGGGAGAAGATGCTCGGTTCGGTACAGGCGGTCGCCGCCGGCGACCACGTCCACGTGGCCGGCGCCCGGCCCCTGGCGGACGAGGAGCTCTACGGCGACGGTGACCCGTACGAGCAGACCCGCGCGGCCTTCGGCGTGGCGCTGGAGGCCCTCGCCGCGTACGGCCTGACCGCGGACGACGTCGTCCGCACCCGGATGTACATCACCCACGCCCGCGACGTGGACGCGGTGGGCCGGGCCCACCAGGAACTCTTCGGCGAGGCCCGCCCGGTGACCACCCTCGTGGTGGTCGACGGCCTGGTCGACTCCCGGATGCTCGTCGAGGTCGAACTCGACGCCTACCGTGCCGGGCTCGCAAGCACTTTGGAAGGCAACCAGCCGTGACCCTCGCAGTTCGTGTCATCCCCTGCCTGGACGTGGACGCCGGGCGGGTGGTCAAGGGCGTCAACTTCCAGAACCTGCGCGACGCCGGCGACCCGGTCGAGATGGCCAAGCTCTACGACGCCGAGGGCGCCGACGAGCTGACCTTCCTCGACATCACCGCCTCCTCCGGTGACCGGGAGACCACCTACGACGTGGTCCGCCGCACCGCCGAGCAGGTGTTCATCCCGCTCACCGTCGGCGGCGGCATCCGCGCCGTCGAGGACGTCGACAAGCTGCTGCGGGCCGGCGCCGACAAGGTGGGCGTCAACACCGCGGCGATCGCCCGCCCGGAACTCGTCCGGGAGATCGCCCAGCGGTTCGGCCGGCAGGTGCTGGTGCTCTCGGTGGACGCCCGGCGGTGCCCGCCCGGGGTGGAGACCGGGTCCGGCTACGAGGTCACCACGCACGGCGGGCGCCGGGGCACCGGCCTGGACGCCGTCGAATGGGCGGGCCGCGCGGCCGAGTTGGGCGCCGGCGAGATCCTGCTGAACTCGATGGACGCGGACGGCACCAAGGACGGCTACGACCTGGAGATGATCCAGGCGGTGCGCAAGGCCGTCTCGGTGCCGGTGATCGCCTCCGGCGGGGCGGGCAAGCTCGCCGACTTCGCGCCGGCCGTGGAGGCGGGCGCGGACGCGGTGCTGGCCGCCAGCGTCTTCCACTTCGGGGACCTGCGGATCGGCGAGGTCAAGGGCGCGCTGCGGGAGGCCGGGCACCCGGTGCGGTGACCGTTCCGTCCACATGGCCGAGGGCCCGCGGTTCGCGAACCGCGGGCCCTCGGCGCGTTCTTCGCCGCGCTTCCCGCGTTCTTCGCCGCTCCCGCGTGCGTCAGGACTCCTGCGGATCGCCGTGGATCAGGGCGAACGGGGCGCCGTTCGGGTCCGCCAGCCAGGCCAGCCGGCCGACCTTCTCCACGTCCGAGGCCGGCATCAGGACGGCCCCGCCGGCGGCCGTCGCCCGGGCGACCACCGCGTCCACGTCGGCGGCCGCGAAGTACGGCGTCCAGGCGGAGGGCTGCTCCGGGGACATCGTCGGGGCGATGCCGCCGAAGCTGGTCGCCTGCTGGTCGCCCTCGGAGGTGGAGACCACCCGGTAGCTCATGCCCGGGGACGGCTCGAAGTTCTCCACCCGCCAGGAGAACAGCCGCCGGTAGAACTCGAAGGCGGCGTCCTGGTCCGAGGTGTGCAGCTCGGACCAGACCAGCGCGCCGTCCTCGGAGACCACGTCCAGGCCCTTGGTGTTGCCGGCCTGCCAGATGGCGAACTCGGCGCCCTGCGGGTCGGTGAGCGCGGCGAACCGGCCCTCCTGCATGACGTCCATCGGCGGCACCCGGACCGTCGCGCCCGCCTTCTCCGCGGCGTTCACGGTGGCGTCCGCGTCGGCGCAGCGGAAGTACGTCGTCCAGGCGGACCTGGCGCCCGGGTCGAGGTGGCCGAGGGCGCCGACGGTCTTGCCGTTCAGCTGGAGGAAGCCGTACCCACCGGTCTCGGGGACCTCCTGGAACGTCCAGCCGAAGACCTTGTCGTAGAACTCGGCGGTGGCGGGGATGTCCGGGCTGCCGAGGTCGATCCAGCAGGGGGATCCGATGGGGAAGTCGGTGGTGAGCATGGAGTGGTGCCCCTTCGACGGAGAGTGACCGGGGCGGTTCCGTCGGGCGCGCGCACGCCCCCGCCCCGGCCACCTGCGAGTCTGCACCCGGGCACTGACATCCGCAGCTCGGACCCGGCTGAGCCGCGGGACCGCGGGCCGGTCAGGGGTGGCTGGGGGCCGGGGCGGGGTGGGGGGCGGCTTCGTGGCGGGGGAGCAGGAGGGGGGTGGTCGACAGGGCGAGGCCGGCCAGGGCGAGGGCGGTGCGGGGGCCGAGGAGGGCGCCCAGGACGCCCCAGGCGGCGGTGAGGAGCGCGGTGGTGGCCTTGGTGGTCACCGACCAGGCGGACAGGGTGCGGATGACCCGGTCGTCCGCGGTGTGCCGGAGGCGGTGGGTGGCCTGGATCGGGTTGAAGACGGCGCAGCAGAAGATCAGGCCGAGCTCGACGCCCATCACCAGCAGCAGGCCGCCGGTGCCCGGTCCGGCGAAGGCCAGGCCGAGCGGCCACAGCGCGCGCAGCGAGCCGGTCACGACCAGCACCCGGTGCGTGCCGAAACGGGTGACGAGCGGCCGGGCCAGCCGCGCCCCGAGCAGGCCGCCGATCGAGGGCACGGCGAAGGCGAGGCCGTACTGCCACGGCTGGAACCCGAGCCGGCCGAGCAGCAGGACGGCCAGCAGCGGCTCGGTGGCCATCACCAGCGCGTTGAACAGGGTGGTGTTGAAGAACAGCGGGCGCAGCACGGGATCGGCCAGGACGTACCGCCAGCCGTCGAGCAGGTCCCCGGCGCGCAGGCGGGAGGACTGCGGGCGCCCGGGCCGGGGCTCCCGGTCGTCGGTGGCACGGCTGCCGGTCGTGCGGTCGGCGGTGGCGCGGATGCCCAGGGCCGAGAGCAGGTAGCTGACCGCGTCGGCCAGCACCGTGGCCACCGGGCCGAGCAGCGCGACCGCGGCGCCGCCCAGCGGCGGCCCGACGATCGTGGTCGTCCAGGCGGTGGACTCGAACCGGGCGTTGGCGGTGAGCAGCTGCCCGGCCGGCACCAGCGCCTTCAGGTACGCGCCGGACGCCGCGCGGAAGGTGATGTCGGCCGCGGCGACGACCACCGAGACCAACAGGAGCTGGACGAAGGAGAGCACGCCGAGCGCGAACGCGGCCGGGACCGTCAGCAGCGCCGCGAACCGGGCCAGGTCCATCGCGATCAGCACCGGCCGCTTGCGGCGGAACTCCACCCACGGGGCCAGCGGCACCGCCGCGGCCGCGCCCACCGCGGCCCCCGCGGCGGAGAGCGCGGCCACCTCGGCCGGGCCGGCGTGCAGCACCCGGACGGCGATCAGCGGGAACGCGCCGAAGGCCAGCCAGGTGCCGAGCGCGCTCGTCCCGTACGCCGCCCAGAGCCAGCCGAAGGGCCGGCCCAGTCCGTTCGTCATGCTCCACACCCTCCCCGTCGGTACAACCGATCAGCGACTCGGAGCATCAAAGCGCGCGGGAATTGCCGGGATCAAACAACCGGAGAGCCGCAGTCGCACAACGGATGGTTGTGGATCTAGGGTGTCCGGCATGGACCTCGACTCCGTCCGCACCTTCGTCGCCGCCGCCGACGCGGGACAGTTCCAGGAAGCCGCCGCCGAGCTGGCCGTCACCCAGCAGGCCGTCTCCAAGCGCATCGCCACCCTGGAACGCACCCTCGGGGTGCGGCTGTTCACCCGCACCCCGCGCGGCGCCGAACTCACCATCGACGGGCAGGCGTTCCTGCCGCACGCCCGCGAACTGCTGCGCGCCGCCGACCGGGCCCTGGAATCCGTGCGCCCCGGCAGCCGTCCGCTGCGGGTGGACGTGATCGCCTCGCGGGGCGCGGCGGCCGGCCTGATGCGCGGCTTCCACCGGGCCAACCCGGACACCGGGCTCGACGTGCTGATGCTGCTGGAGATCGACAACGCCGTCGCCGCCCTGCGCTCCGGCACGATCGACGCGACCTTCCGCGCCGTCGCCGCGCCCGGCCGCCCGCTCCCGGAGGACATCGCGTCGGTCCGGGTGCTCGACGAACCGCTCCGGCTGATGACCGGCCCCGACCACGCGCTCGCCGGCGCCAAGTCGGTCACCCTCGCCGAGCTGGTCGGGCACCGGATCTGGATGCCCGGCATCGCCCCCGGCACCGAGTGGGGCGCCTACTACGCGGACCTGGTCGCCGAGTTCGGCCTCACCATCGAGGCCACCGGGCCCAACTTCGGCTCCGACGCGCTCCTCGACACCATCGCCGACACCCCCGCGCTGGCCACCTTCATGGGCGAGCACACCCGCCTGGTCTGGCCCACCGGCCACGGCCTGCGCCTCATCCCGGTGACCGACCCGACGCCCGTCTACCCGCACTCGCTGCTGTGGCACCGGGACAACCCCCACCCCGCGCTGGCCGCCCTCCGCGACCACCTCGCCGCCACCACGACCGGCCACGACGCCCCCGGGACCTGGACGCCGGACTGGGTGCGGCCATGAACAGCGGCCCTCCCCGGGGTGACCGGGAAGGGCCGGGTGCCGTCAGCGCGCGGGCAGCGGCAGGACGTGTCGCAGCGCCTCGACGGCGTCCGGGGCGCCGTCGACGGTGAGGGCGGTGCGGGCGCCGCGGCCGTACACGAAGAGCACCAACTCGCCCGGCTCGCCGGTGACCCGGACGGTGGGAGCGCCGGCCGGGCCGACCGTCACCGACTCGCCGTCGGGGCGGGCCAGGACCAGCCGGACCGGGGAACGCCGGCCCGCCTCGAACCGCGCGATCAGCGGCAGCCGCCGCCACAGCGCCTCGGTGCGCCCGGGCGGCACGGGCTGCGCCGACCAGTCCTCGGCCGCCCGCAGGACGTCCTCCGCGTGCACGAAGTACTCGACGGTGTTCGCCGCCTCGTCCGCGCCGGGCAGGGCGAACGGCGAGTACACCGGCGGCCCGCTCCGGAACAGCCGCACCAACTCCTCGTACGGGCGCTCGGCGTAGCCGTCCTGCACCCGCTGGGTCCGGGCAGCCAGGGCGGCGATCCGGATGCCCGCCGCCGCGTCGGGACGACGCTCCCGGATCACCAGGTGCGCGGCGAGGTCCCGGGTGGTCCAGCCGGCGCAGAGGGTGGGGGCGTCCGGCCCGGCGGCGGTGAGGAGTTCGGCGAGGCGGTGGCGCTCGGCGAGCGCGTGGTTCGACATGGCGCCAGCCTAGGGCGTGTCCGACGATTCCCGCCGGGCGCCCGGTTTGTCGGACACGCCCGGGGCCCCGTGTCCGGGCGTCAGGGGTGGAGGTGGCCGGTGAGCTTGGGGCCGCCCTGCTTGTTGCTCGCGGTGAGGGTGCAGGTGTAGTCGCGCCAGCCCTGTTGGTAGTTGACCTGGGCGGGGCCGAACTGGCGGCCGTAGTAGGCCTTTCCGTCGGTCTGCTTGGCCTTGGCGGCGGCTTCGGCCTCCTTGCAGCCGTCCCGCATGGCGAGGGCGATGGGGATCTCGCCGGTGAGGTTGTCGGCCAGCTTGAGGTCGGCGATCACCTCGCCGTCGTGCTCGCCGTCGCAGGGGCGCTCCTCGGCGCGGGTGATGACCGGGCTCAACTGGGGGTGGTCGAAGCAGGTGCCCACCGGGAAGAACGCGTACGGGGGCTGTGGCGCGGTCGGCGTGGGCGTCGGGGTGGGGGTGGGCGTCGGGGTGGCCGTGGGGGTGGGCGGGGGCGGTGCGGCGGTCGGCGTCCTGTCGTCGGGCCAGAGCACCGCGGTGGCGACCACCGCGAGCAGGACGACCAGCACGGCGACGACGGTGAGGACCAGGCCGCGCGACGGACGGGAGACGGGCGCTGCGGGCGGCTGCTCGGAGGTCATGGCCATGAGGATGGCCCACCCGGCCCCCGCGCGGCAGGCGGTTGGCCGAACTCGCCCGTACGGGCCGGAGGGCGGGACCACCGGTCGGACGGAACGGCCGCGGCGACCGGCCGGACTGACACAATGGGCCCCATGTCCACCACACCCGCCACTCCCGGCACCACCGCGCTGGCCCCCGAGATCGCCGCCCGCCTCAAGCGCACCGAGGACGGCCTGCTCCCGGCCATCGCGCAGCAGTACGACACCGGCGAGGTGCTGATGCTCGGCTGGATGGACGACGAGGCCCTGCACCGCACCCTGACCACCGGCCGCTGCACCTACTGGAGCCGCAGCCGCCGCGAGTACTGGGTGAAGGGCGGCACCTCCGGCCACGTCCAGGCGGTCAAGTCGGTGGCCCTGGACTGCGACGGCGACACCCTGCTGGTCAAGGTCGACCAGACCGGCGCCGCCTGCCACACCGGCGACCGCACCTGCTTCGACGCCGACGTGCTCCCGCTCTCCTGATCCCCGTCCACACCCCCGTCCGCCCACAGAACTCAAGAAGGTGCCGCCGCGCATGGACCTCGAAGCCTTCCGCAAGCTCGCCGTCGACACCCGGGTCATCCCGGTCACCCGCAGGCTCCTCGCGGACGGCCTCACCCCGATCGGCCTGTACCGCAGCCTCGCCGAGGAGCGGCCCGGCACCTTCCTGCTGGAGTCCGCCGAGCAGGGCCGCAGCTGGTCGCGCTACTCCTTCGTCGGCGTGCGCAGCGCCGCCGCCCTCACCGTCGGCGAGGACGGCGAGGCCCGCTGGCTCGGCACCCCGCCGGTCGGCATCCCCACCGGCGGTGACCCGCTGGAGGTGCTGCGCGCCGCCCTGGAGGCGCTGCACACCCCGCGGCACGCCGACGACGGCCTGCCCCCGCTCACCGGCGGCCTGGTCGGCTACCTCGGCTACGACATCGTCCGCCGGCTGGAGAAGCTGCCCGACCTCAACCCGGACGACCTCGGGCTCCCCGAGCTGACGATGCTGCTGGCCACCGACCTCGCCGTGCTCGACCACGTCGACGGCACCGTGCTGCTGATCGCCAACGCCGTCAACCACAACGACCTGGCCAGCGGCGTGGACGAGGCCTACGCGGACGCCGTGGGGCGGCTGGACGCGATGGAGGCCGACCTGCTCAAGCCGGTCGACCCCGGCCTGGCCACCTTCACCCCGGCTGGCCCCGGCGAGGTGCACTCGCCGTTCGGCGGCGCCCCCTACCGGGCGGCGGTGGAGGACATCAAGGAGCGGATCCGGGCCGGCGAGGCCTTCCAGGTGGTGCCCTCGCAGCGCTTCGAGGCGCCCTGCCCGGCCTCCGCGCTCGACGTCTACCGCGTGCTGCGCACCACCAACCCCAGCCCGTACATGTACCTGTTCCGCTTCCCCGGGCCGGACGGCACCGCCGAGGGCGGCTTCGACGTGGTCGGCTCCAGCCCGGAGGCGCTGGTCAAGGTCACCGACGGCGAGGCGATGCTGCACCCGATCGCCGGCACCCGGCACCGCGGCGCCACCCCGCACGAGGACGCGGCGCTGGCCGCCGAACTGCTCGCCGACCCCAAGGAGCGGGCCGAGCACCTGATGCTGGTGGACCTCGGCCGCAACGACCTCGGGCGGGTCTGCGAGCCGGGCAGCGTCGAGGTGGTCGACTTCATGCAGATCGAGCGCTACAGCCACGTGATGCACATCGTCTCCACCGTCACCGGCAAGGTCGCCCCCGGGCGGACCGCCTTCGACGTGCTGACCGCCTGCTTCCCGGCCGGCACCCTCTCCGGCGCGCCCAAGCCGCGGGCGATGCGGATCATCGAGGAGCTGGAGCCCACCCGCCGCGGCCTGTACGGCGGTTGCGTCGGCTACCTGGACTTCGCCGGGGACTCCGACACCGCGATCGCGATCCGCACCGCGGTGCTGCGCGACGGCACCGCCTACGTCCAGGCCGGCGCGGGCGTGGTCGCCGACTCGGACCCGCACGGCGAGGACACCGAGTGCCGCAACAAGGCGGCCGCCGTGCTGCGGGCCGTCGCCACGGCCAATACGCTGCGGAGGCCGGAACTGTCCTGAGGCAGGTCCGAACCGTCCTGAGGCAGGGAGGCGGCCGGGATGCCCGAGGTGCCGTACGACGAACTGCGCTGGGAGGTCGTGCTGAGCGCGGCCGGGCAGCTCGGCGAGCAGACCGCGGGCCACGGTCGGGTGCTGTCCGGGGTGGTCCTCGACCTGCCGGCCGCACCGGACCAGCTCGCCCCGGACCTGGTGGTGCTCAGCCCGGACGCGGTGCGCGGCGGGCACGGGCGGTTCGGGGCGGCGGCGGTCGAGGCGGTGCTGGAGCTGGCCCGGCCCGGTCTGGGAGCGGTCGCTCGGGCGTACGCGGAGAGCGGTGTGCCGTTGTACGTCGTCGTCGACCCGGCGGCGGCGGTCTGCACCGTGCACACCGCGCCCTCTCCCGAGGGGGTGTACCGGGAGGCCGAGCGCGTGCCGTTCGGCAACGACCTGTTCCTGCCGCTGGGCGGGCGGACGGTGGTGCTCCGGACGGACCCGTTCCCCACCCCGGGTACGGAGTGAGGTGTCGGGCGGGGGATAGTGGACGGGTGAGCGCTGACCAGACCCCCGCCCCCGCCGCCTCCTCCGGCCGCCGCACGCTCGGCGTGATGCTGCTGCTGACCGTGCTGAGCGCCGTGCTGGTGCTGACGGCGGTCGGGCGGACCTGGGCCGAGGGCCGGGCCGGCACCCTGGACGTCTCCGTCACCGGCGGAAAGATCTCCGAAGTCCCCGGCGGGCTGGCCCTGGTGGGCCTCGCCGCGGCCGTCGCGGTGTTCGCGGTGCGCGGCGTCGGCCGGCTCGCCGTCGGCGCGCTGACCCTGCTCGCCGGGATCGGCGCGGCCGCCGCCTCGGTCGCCGGGGCGGGCGACACCGCGGCCCTGGACGGCGAGACCGCCCGCAAGCTCGCCCTGAGCGGCTCGGCGGCCACCGAGGTCTCGCACACCGGCTGGCCGTGGGTCGCGCTGGTCGGCGGCGTGCTGCTGGCCCTCGCCGGACTGCTCACCCTGCGCTACGGCCGCGGCTGGCCGGCCATGGGCAGCCGGTACGAGGCGCCGACCCGCAAGGCCCCGGCGAACGCGGCCGGGGCGGACACCCCGGGCGACCTCTGGAAGGCGCTGGACCGGGGCGAGGACCCGACCGCGGTCTGAGGCCCGGGGCCCGTCGGCGCCGGCGCGGGCTCCCGACGTGCGGGTGTGACGCGATAGACCCGGCACCCGCTTTGGGGCGC
This sequence comes from Kitasatospora sp. NPDC093550, assembly GCF_044764985.1. Lineage (NCBI taxonomy): Bacteria > Bacillati > Actinomycetota > Actinomycetes > Kitasatosporales > Streptomycetaceae > Kitasatospora > Kitasatospora sp. NPDC093550. Next base: position 4,636 of record NZ_JBIWJF010000042.1, on the reverse strand, counting down.
GGGTATGTGGCCCGGCACAATGGGATCCGTCAACCCGCCGGCGGCCCCGCAGGTCCGGCCGGGCCCCGAGAGCCAAGGAGCACCACTCAGATGGCAGCAGCAGCACACGGCCACACCCCCGCCGCCTGGACCGGCGTCGTCATCTCCTTCGTCGGTTTCGGCATCGCGGGCGTCGCGATGATCCTGCCGTCGGTGCTGCTCGTCTGGGCCGGCCTGGCGGTCGTCCTGGCCGGTGGCGTGGTCGGCAAGGCCATGTCGATGGCCGGGATGGGCAAGCAGCCCAGCACCAACGTCTACAAGTCGGCCGAGGAGCAGGTCGCGGCCCGCGAGGCCCGCGCTGCCGTCGCCGGTGCCGCTGCCTGACAAGGGCTTCGTACTCCACGCCTTTCGCACACACGGACGGCGGGCGCGCCGCGCCCGCCGTTTCGTCGTCCCCGGGCCCGGCACGGGCAGAATCGGGGCGTGAACGCCGCCCCCACCGCCTCCGCCCCGCCGCACGTGCTGCGCCGGCTGGGCCCGCCGCTGGCCGCGCTGGCGGCGGTGGCCGTCCCCACCGGGTACCTCGCCGTGGTGGACCCCAACGCCCCGGGGCACTACCCCGACTGCCCCTTCCGGGCCGCCACCGGCTGGTGGTGCCCCGGCTGCGGGGGCCTGCGCTGCGTCCACGCGCTGGCCCACGGGGACTTCACCGGCGCCCTGCACGACAACGCCGCGGCCGTCCTGCTGTTCGGCGTGCTGGGCGTCCTCTGGCTGCGCTGGGGCTGGGCCGCGCTGACCGGTGGGCCGCCGCCCGCCGTCGCCGTCGGCGGCCGGCGGTGGGCACTGATCGCGCTGCTCGTCGTGGTGTTCACCGTGGCGCGGAACTCGCCGGTCGGAGCCGGGCTGGCGCCACCGCTGGTCTGAGCGCCGCGGGCGGCTCGGGCGGGGGTGGAGAAGCCGTGAATCCGCAGTTGAGGGCCACCGGAGCGGGCGTCCGGTCCGCGAGACGCGCACCGGGCTGATGCGCCCCGCGCCCCCGGGTGCCGATACCATCGAAGAGCCGGCGGGGTGCCGCCCGTCCGGCTCTCGCTGGCCGACCGGCAGATCCGGTCGGCAGATGCGGACCAATCCGGCAGACAAAGATGGGGGCTCCTGAGTGAGTGTGCTCGACTCGATCATCGAAGGGGTCCGCGAGGACCTCGCCGAGCGGCAGGCCCGGGTCTCCCTGGACGAGCTGAAGGAGCGGGCCGCCAAGGCCCCGGAGGCCAAGGACGGCGTCGCCGCCCTCAAGGGCGACGGGGTCCGGGTGATCTGTGAGGTGAAGCGCTCCAGCCCCTCCAAGGGCGCGCTGGCCGCGATCGCCGACCCGGCCGCCCTCGCGCGCGACTACGCGGCCGGCGGTGCCGCCGCGATCAGCGTGCTGACGGAGCAGCGCCGCTTCGGCGGCTCGCTGGCCGACCTCGACACCGTCCGCGCCGCGGTGGACACCCCGCTGCTGCGCAAGGACTTCATCGTCACCGCCTACCAGCTGTGGGAGGCCCGCGCGCACGGTGCCGACCTCGCGCTGCTGATCGTCGCGGCCCTCGACCAGCCGGCCCTGGTGTCGCTGATCGAGCGCGCCGAGTCGATCGGCCTCACCCCGCTGGTCGAGGTGCACGACGAGGAGGAGATCAAGCGCGCGGTGGACGCCGGGGCGCGGATCATCGGCGTCAACGCCCGCAACCTGAAGACCCTCGAAGTGGACCGCAACACCTTCGAGAACGTGGCCCACGCCATTCCGGACGGCATCGTCAAGATCGCCGAGTCCGGGGTGCGGGGTCCGCTGGACGTGATCAACTACGCCAACCTGGGCGCCGACGCGGTGCTGGTCGGCGAGTCCCTGGTGACCGGCAAGGACCCGCGGGCCGCGGTCGCCGACCTGGTCGCCGCCGGGGCCCACCCCGCCGTCCGGCACAAGGACTGACACCGCCCGATGAAGATCGCCACCCGACTCGCCCCCGGCTGCCGCCCGCGCGGCTGCCGCGCGCCCGCACGCCGGGTGCTGGGGCGTCGGGTGCGGTACGTGATCGGCTGTGAGCCCGGGCAGGTGCCGGGACGGCGATGGCGGGTGACGCACGGCTGAAGCCGGCGGATCCGCCGATTCGGCGGATCGCCGATCCAGCGGACGTCGATCCGGTGGATCCGCCGATCCAGCGGACGTTCGATCCGGTGGATCGCCGGCGACGGCCGATCGGACGTCGACCGGAGGCCGGTCGGACGTCACTGTCGTCACTGTCGTCCCACTCCCCAAGGGAAACCACATGTCCGAGAAGGACTACCTGCCCGGTGCCCAGGTGCCGGACGCGCGCGGATACTTCGGCGCGTACGGCGGCCGCTTCATCCCCGAGGCGCTGGTCGCCGCGGTCGAGCAGGTCGCCGAGGAGTACGAGAAGGCCAAGACCGACCCGGCCTTCGGCGCCGAGCTCGACGCGCTGCTCAAGGACTACACCGGGCGCCCGAGCCCGCTGACCGACGTGCACCGCTTCTCCGCCGAGGCGGGCGGGGCGCGCATCCTGCTCAAGCGCGAGGACCTCAACCACACCGGCTCGCACAAGATCAACAACGTGCTGGGCCAGGCCCTGCTCACCAAGCGGATGGGCAAGACCCGGATCATCGCCGAGACCGGCGCCGGGCAGCACGGCGTGGCCACCGCCACCGCCTGCGCGCTCTTCGGCTTCGACTGCACCATCTACATGGGCGAGGTCGACACCCAGCGGCAGGCGCTGAACGTCGCCCGGATGCGGATGCTCGGCGCCGAGGTGGTGGCCGTGAAGTCCGGCAGCCGGACCCTCAAGGACGCCATCAACGAGGCGTTCCGCGACTGGGTCGCCAACGTGGACTCCACCCACTACCTGTTCGGCACCGTCGCAGGGCCGCACCCGTTCCCGATGATGGTCCGGGACTTCCACCGGATCATCGGTGTCGAGGCGCGGCAGCAGGTGCTCGACCGGACCGGCAGGCTGCCCGACGCGGTCGTGGCGTGCGTGGGCGGCGGCTCCAACGCGATGGGGATCTTCCACGAGTTCATCCCGGACGCGGGCGTGCGGCTGATCGGCTGCGAGGCGGCCGGCGAAGGGGCGGAGACGCCCCGGCACGCGGCGACGCTGACCAAGGGCGACCCGGGGGTGCTGCACGGGTCCCGGACGTACGTCCTCCAGGACGAGGACGGGCAGACGATCGAGTCGCACTCGATCTCGGCCGGCCTCGACTACCCCGGCGTCGGGCCGGAGCACGCCTGGCTGAAGGACACCGGGCGGGCGGAGTACCGGCCGGTGACGGACGACGCCGCGATGCAGGCGCTGCGGCTGCTCTCCCGTACCGAGGGCATCATCCCGGCCATCGAGAGCGCCCACGCGCTCGCCGGGGCGCTGGAGTTGGGGCGTGAGCTCGGGCCGGAGGCGACCATCCTGGTGTCGCTGTCGGGGCGCGGGGACAAGGACATGCACACGGCCGCGGAGTACTTCGGGTTGTATGACGAGCCTGCGGGTGCGGCGGGTGCGGCGGGTGCGGCGGATGCTGCGGGCGCTGCGGGTGCGGCGGGCACTGCGGGCACTGCGGGTGCTGCGGGTGCGGGCGGTTCCGTTGAGGGTGTCGAGGGGGGTAAGTGAGCATGGTTTCGAAGCTGAGTGGGGTGCTGGCCGCTGCGAAGGCGGAGGGCCGTGCCGCGCTGATCGGCTACCTGCCGGCCGGGTTCCCGACCGTGGACGGCGGGGTTCGGGCGGTCAACGCGCTGATCGAGGGCGGCTGCGACGTGGTCGAGGTCGGGCTGCCGCACTCCGACCCGGTGCTCGACGGGGCCGTGATCCAGACCGCGGACGACATCGCGCTGCGGGGCGGGGTGCGGATCAAGGACGTGCTGCGGACCGTCGAGGAGGTCGCTTCGGCGCATCCCGAGGCGGCGGTGCTGGTCATGACGTACTGGAACCCGGTCGACCGTTACGGGGTGGCGCGGTTCGCGGCAGACCTGGCGGCTGCGGGCGGGGCCGGGTGCATCCTGCCGGACCTGCCGGTCGAGGAGTCCGAGGAGTGGCGCAAGGCGGCGGACGCGCACGGGCTGGACACCGTGTTCGTGGTCGCCCCCAGCAGCAAGGACGCGCGGCTGGCCGAGGTCACGGCGGCGGGCAGCGGGTTCGTGTACGCGGCTGCGGTGATGGGGGTGACCGGGACCCGGTCGGCCGTCGGGTCGCTGGCCGAGGACCTGGTCGCGCGGACCCGCGCCACGACGGACCTGCCGGTCTGCGTCGGGCTCGGGGTCTCCGACGCGGCGCAGGCGGCGGAGGTCGCCCGGTTCGCGGACGGGGTGATCGTGGGGTCGGCCTTCGTGAAGCGGATCCTGGACGCCGGGGCGGACGAGGAGGCGGCGCTGGAGGCGGTACGGGGGCTGGCCGGGGAGTTGGCGGCTGGTGTTCGGCGGGGCTGACGTGCGGTAGGCGTTTGTTGGTGGGGTTGACGGCCTGCCACTCCTTTGTGGGGAGTGGTGGGCCGTTGGCTTTGGGGGCCGCTGCGCGGGGCTGGGGTGTGGGGGTGGCTTTCGGGAGGGTGGGGGGTCGGGGGGGGGGGGGGGGGGGGGGGGGGGGGGGGGGGGGGGGGGGGGGGGGGGGGGGGGGGGGGGGGGGGG
>NZ_JBIWJF010000041.1:0-57619 GCF_044764985.1 Kitasatospora sp. NPDC093550 | reverse complement strand
CGTGTCCGCACCCGGGCTTCGCCCGGGTGGGCCCGGCGCTTCGCGCTCGGGCCGGCACCACTCCGCTTCGCTCCGTGGTGCCGGTGGGCTGAGGTCTGATCACATCGCTGAGTAGGCAAATTGGCTGGCCTCGCGACAGGCTGACTAGGGGGAGGGTGGCCCCGAGGGGGCGCGTGCGGGTCGGCTTCACTCCTGCCCGATTGGTCTAGACCGTGGCCCCGGGTGGACTCTGGCCGACCGAACCGGTCCGGCCGCAGGGTGGCCGTCCGTCAGGAGTGTATCAGTCCTGCACTGTCAGCAGATCCCGCCGTAGGGCGAGTGTGTACCGGCTGATTTTGCGGCTTCTCAGTATTTTGGAGAGCGGCCAGAATTCCTGTCGCTATTGTAGCATTCGGACTCTTCGCATGGGCCGCCTTTCGCGTCCCCTGCAATTCGATGGAGTGTTTCAGAATTCGACTGTCGGGGTTTCCTGCCGTTGGGCGGGTGCGGGTTTTGAGGCCGCTGGTGGTACCCGGGCGGCGGCCGGGGCGGGTACCCGCAGGGTGGGCGGATCTCGTCGGCTTCCTGGTCGGTGGCGGTGCCGGACAGACAGCTGCTGGCAGGTCGCTGCCCGGAGGCCAGCGGCAGGTGCAACGCGGGGGGTGCAACACGGGCCGTGGAGCCCTCTGCGCATGCATTTCCGCAGGTCAGGGGTGCAACGCTGTCGTTGTGTTGCACCCCGCGTTGCACCCGTGTTGCACCCCGCGTTGCAGTGCCGGCCCCGCCCGACCGGTGTCCCGTGCCACCGGACCTTGACCGATTGCCACCGAAGGTTGACGGAGAGCGGTTTGTGTCATCAAAGATTGACCGCCCAGGTCAGGACTTCCTGGTCTCATTGGATCTGGCTGTTCTCACCGGACCCGTGATGGTCGTTCCATGAACCCACCCGGCGCCCGCCGGGTCAGTCCGGCCGGCCCCGCCCCGCGAACCGCGCTGTCAGGCACCGACGTGCATACTTACCGGACGATCAGTAGGACGTAGGGGGGATGACGCGGTGAAACTGGCTGAAGCGCTTGCGCAGCGCGCGGCTGCGGTGCGGCGGGTGGAGCAGTTGCGGGCGCGCGTCGTCGGCAGTGCCCGCTACCAGGAGGGCGAGGAACCGGCCGAGAACGCGGCGGAGGTCCTGGCCCAGGCCGGAGAGGTGCTGGACGAGCTGGAGCGGCTGATCCGTCAGATCAACCGGACCAACTCCACCGCGCTCATCGAGGGCGGCGGCACCCTTACCGACGCCCTCGCCCGCCGGGACGTCCTGCGGCTGCGCCACTCGGTGACCACCGCGGCTGCCGACGCCGCGTCCGGGCGCGACCAGCGCGGAGCCGTACGGCAGTTGCGGTCCGAACTCAGGATCCTCTCCGCCCTGCCGGTCGCCGAGCTGCGCGCCCAGGCGGACGTCCTGGCCAAGGAGATCCGCGAGGTGGACACCCTGATCCAGCGCACCAACTGGGAGATCGACCTGATCGAGGACTGATCCCACGAGCGGGGTGTGGGAAGCAGGTAGTCGTCACGGAGGCGTGCACAAACCGCGGGTCGGCGGTCTATCCGGCCCTTGGTGCGTGAAGAGCAACGCAGGGGTTCGATTCCTCACCAACAGTGCAGCTCAGCACCGCGTACAGGTGACAGGGCACGCCGCACAGCTCACTACCATGTGCAGATCCGGACGACGAGGGCGGGAACGGGGCGCCCCACACCCGGTGCGAGGGCCGTGCGACCAGCACGGCCCTCGCATCTACTCCACCCCAGAGCCACTCAAGAAGCGCCATCTGGAGCCGTCGTGGCACCCTTCCGCCGGACGGTCCTCCAGGGCGCCGACCTGGGCGGTCAATCTTCAGTGACACAAACCGTGCCGTGGTCAAAGTTCAGTGGCACACGGTCAAGGTCCGGTGACACAGGAGGGTCCTCGGTCAGCTCTCCAGGTAGCGCTTGAGGACCGCTTGCCGCAGCCACTGGTCCTCTTCCTCGCGGGCTGCGAGGACGGCGCGGCGGCGGGCCCGGCCTGACTCCTCACGGACCCGCCGGACCTCGGTGTCGAGCTGGTTCTGTACGCAGAACTCCCTCCGGAACAGATCGGTGACGGCGGCGCGCAGCTTGCGGCCCGCCGGTCGGCGGGTGCCTCGCAGGTGGCGGCGCAGCGTGGTGGGTCGCGTGTTGAGGAGGTGGGCGAGGAGGTTCAGGGCGGTGTGGGTGGCGGTGTCCGGGCGGTGGAGGTGGCCAAGGTCGAGTGGGCCGTGGGTGTAGTGCTGGAGGAGGGCGAGGAGATTTTCTCTCGTGGTGCGGGGTTGGTCGATTGTGCAGCGTTGCGCGAAGGGTTCGTGGAATTGGCAGGCGACCGGGGCGCTTTTTGTTGGCACGGCTCAGTGTGGCCCTGGGGTGCCTGTGGAAAGGTGCGAACCCGCCCATCCTCAATTGGGTGGGCGGGTTCATAATGCACGCGTTTACGTTCTGCGCTTTCAGCGCTTGTCTGGCACTGATCGGCCGCGTGGAATCTGTGTGATATCGCGGGGAGTTTCTCCGCTGCTTCTGGCCTGCTTCGGCCAGCGCTTTGCGTGGAGGAGGCGCACCTGCCACCACGGGTCGTCGTCGGGCGGGCCGTTCTTCTCGGCGCGGCGGAGGGCGCGGGCGGTGGGCAGCTCCAAGATGATGGGGCGGCCCGTCGCGGCGCGGCGGCCGAGCTCGCAGGAGGGGCATTCCAGGCGGTCCGGGTGGGTGTTCTCGTCCAGTTCGTGGCTGGAGTCGTGGGCGCCGCCGAGGGGGCCGTGGCAGGTGTAGCAGGGGTGCAGGGCGTCGTTGTGGGCGCGGGCGGCGAGCAGCTTGGCGCGCTGTTGGGCGTCCAGGGCGTCCTGCTCGGCCTTGGCCGCCGCCTGGGCGTCGGCGCGCTCCTGGTCCTGGCGGGCCTTGCGGCGCTTGCGGATCAGGTCGCGGTCGGGCTTGGGGTCGAGGGCGTGGGCGAGGTCGGTCCAGGTACCCAGGCCGTAGCGCCACCAGGTGTCGGGGCCGAGGAAGCCGCGTTCCAGGAGGCGGTCGGTGGTGGTGGCCAGGACGGGGATCTTGCCCTTGAAGGTCTGGTACTCCACTCCCTCCTCTTCGTGGTAGCGGCCTTCCCAGTGGTAGCGGGTGGCGGCGCCGAAGGCGTCGATGCGGGCGTACAGCCCCTTCTCGGTGAAGCGGGGCCGGCCGCCCTTGAGGCTGCGGTCGAAGACGAACAGGACGGGCGGGCGCGGAACGTCGGTGTGGTGGTAGCCGTAGCCGGGGGCCGTGAGGGAGCCGTAGGTGATCTCGAACTTCGGGCGTTCGTGGTGGCCTTCCTTGACGAGCTTGCTGAACCCCCGGTGGTAGTTGTCGAGCTTGCCGGCGACCTTGTTGATGTCGGTCATGGTGCCCCGGTCGACTTCCACGAAGAGCACGGGGTGGCCGAACTCCGGCAGGCGTACGACGGCGTCGGGGATGACGGTCTGCTTGCCGGTGATGGGGTGGGCGACTTCGGTGGCCCAGGCGTCCAGGCCGCCGGGCAGCGGGCCTTCGTGCAAGGCGCGGCGGGGTGGGGCCTGGCGGTCGTCGGTACGGGGTGGTGCGCCGTGGGTGGTGGTGCCGGTGACGGCGCTGATGATGAACTCGTTGACGAGCATGGCGTGGGGTGCGCCGGTCTCTCCGGCGCCCCGGGCGTGGCCGCCCATCTCCCGGTCGTCGCCCAGGGCCTCGGCGGCGGCGAGCAGCCCGGCCGGGGTGAGGCCGAAGATTTTTTCTCCGGGTCCGCTGCTCCTGGCGCCGAGGGCGGAGCGGGTGGCGGACTGGGGCCGGGCGTCGGGCTGGAGGGCGCCGATGGTGCTGGTCCGGCCGCGTTCTTCGACGAGCTTGTGTTTGATCAGGTCGCGGACGGGCCGCGAGCGCACGGGCCACCGCCCCGAACTCCTCGTCGCCACCCGCCTCGCCGACTCCCCGGAGGCCGTCACCGCCGTCGCCCCGGCGACGAAGGCCGTCACCGGCGAGGAGCCCGGCCTCACCTCCGCCGCCTGGGAGGACATCCCCGGCCACCGGCACCACGTCCTGGTGTGCCGCGGCCCGCGCTGCGCGGCCAGGGGCGCGGAGGAGACCCTGCGCGGCCTGAACCGCGAACTGGCCGCGCGGGGTCTCGGCGACGACGACGTCCTCGTCACCCAGACGGGATGCCTGTTCCCCTGCCACCAGGCCGCCGTCGTCACCGTGCAACCGGACGACGTCTGGTACGGCGGCGTCGACCCGGACGCCGCCGTCCTCATCGCCACCGAACACCTCGCCGCCGGACGGCCGGTCGACTCCCACCGGCTCCCCCGCCACCGCAAGGAATCAGCGGAGCGCCACGACACCTGACCGGGATCAGGAACGGGCGCGGGTCCCACGCCTCGCGTGCGGGACCCGCGCCCGTTCCGACGTCGGGATCAGAAGTCTCCGATCCCGGCGATCTCCAAGGGTGTGCTGACGTGGACTGGGTTGCCGGTCTCGTCGAGGACGTCCCGTCGGGTGCGGATGCGGTTGGCGTTCATCAGCCAGAGCTGGGTCTCGCCGGTGCTGGTGTTGCGCCAGAGGATGTCCGGGCTCCCATCCAGGTCGAAGTCCTTGGCGCCGACGATCTGCCAGGGGGCTCCCACGCGGGCGGGGCTGCCGTTCTCGTCCAGCACGGTCTGCCGTTCGACGATGCGGCGGCTCGTGTCCAGGACCCACACCTGGGTCTCATTGGTGGTGGAGTTGTGCCAGACGATGTCCGGGCCCCCGTACCGGTTGGGGCCCGTCACGCCTGTGATCTGCCAAGGGGCACCCACGTGGGTGGGGTTGCCGCTTTCGTCGAGGACGTCCCGTCGGGCGGCGATCTGCCTGCCGTGCATCAACCAGATCTGGGACTCGCCGGTGCTGGTGTTGTGCCAGAGGATGTCCGGGCTCCCGTCGCGGTCGAAGTCCGTGGTGCCGACGATCTGCCAGGGTGCTGCGACGTAGACGGGGCGGCCGCCCTCGTCGGTGACGGTCCCCCGGCCCATGACGGTGCCGAGGAAGTCCAGATCCCAGATCTGGGTCTCACCGGTGTCGGCGTTGTGCAGGAGGAGGTCCCCCACGGCGTTCCGGTCGAAATCGGCAGTGCCGACGATGTGCCAGGGCGCGTCGATGACGACGGGGCTCTCGCCGGGATTCTCGACCACGCTCCTGCGGGCGGTGACGCGGTCGGCCCCGTCCATGAACCAGATCTCGGCCCCACCGCTGTAGCGGTTGTGCACAAGAAGGTCCGGGTGCCCGTCCGCACTTCGAGCCGAGGGTGACCCGCTGTCTCCGGTCCCGTGCGGCGCGCCTTGCGCGGGGCCCGCGCTCAGCGGCGTCAGAGCGGTGACAACGGCGATGGCCGCGCCGATCAGGGCCGCCTTCGTTCTTGGCATGGTGGTTCCTCCTGTGTACGCCCACGGTCTGACGAGAGGAGGCGCTCCTGCACCGGACCGGTACGCGAGCCCGCTGGTGCTTCGGGGCGGAAGTGCGCTGTCTCGTGCAACGGGTTCTCCCACGGCTTCCACCGCCGGTCACGGGCACCGGCCCGAAACCATCCGAGTGCAGGCAGCACACCTCCGCCCCGGGGGCGGCTACTTCCAGTCGAAGCGGTAGGCCCGGTAGCTGTTCACCCCCTCGGGGAAGCGGGCGTTGAAGAGCAGGTCGCCGGAGCGGCTGAACTCGGAGACGTAGGGCTGCGATCCCCAGCCGACGAGGAGGTCGCCGTTGCGCAGGGTCTGGGCGTTGCGCTGGGTGAGGGTCCCGACGTGGCGCAGCGCGGCGTTGGCCGTGCGGGCGGCCTCCAGTTGCTCTTCGGCCTCCCGTTCCAGGCGTTCCTCGCGGTCCTGGTGGCAGGTCCAGCAGCGGCCGCCGGGTTGGCGGTTCCACTCCAGGCGGCTGCCGTCGGGGCCGTAGTGCCAGGTGCTCTCCTCCTTGGGGACCTTGCCGCAGTCGGCGCAGGCGAGGGTGCGCATCCACTCTCGGTGTTCCTGGCGGGCTCTCTTCTCCCGAGCCTTCTGGCGCTGGTTGTAGGCGGCGCGGTTGTCCGGGTTCTCCAGCGCGTCGAGCAGGGAGTGCCGGCCGGGGCGGCCGTAGCGCCACCAGACGGGGCCGAGGGGGCCGCGGGTGGCCAGCAGCTCCAGGGTGGTCGCGAGGACGGGCACGGCGTCGTCGTACTCGCGCCACCCGTCGCCCTCGTTCTCGTCTTGGGCACTGTCCACCACTGCCCGCGGCTGGAAGTGGTGCAGGAAGAGCTTCAGGTACCGGCCGCGGATCCCGCACAGGGTACGGCCCGCTCCCCCGGCGTGCTCGACACCGGGCACGCCTTCGACCGGTCTCCGGCTCCGGCTGTGCTGGTCCTCGGTGTCCCTGCTGCTCCTGTCCCTGTTCGGTCTCTGCTGCGCCTGGTGGTGGTGTTCCTCCCCAACGTGCCGGTGGACAACCCCGGGCACTCAGTTCTGCATCAGGGCTGGCCGTCACCGTGCTCCCGCAGCCACTTCGCGGCGTCGTGGATCTCGTGCACCCGGTGGCCGGTGACCTCCTCGAAGAGGTTCATGTCCCCGGTATCGAGGGCGATCAGGATCGCGGTGCCGCGCAACGCGGAGGCGACGTTCAGCAGGTCCTCGTCGCTGTAGTCCTGCATCCGCCAGCCGAGAACGCCCATCCGCTCGGCCAGCAGCCGCAAGGCCCCCGAGGCGGCCATGGCCTGGCGGAGCTTGCCGCTCTCGCCCGCCCGGGAGAACTGGCACTGCGCAACGTCGTTCAACGCCTCATGGTGGAAGACACCCGGCTGCTCGGGAACACGCAGCGGCCGCCCGACGGCACCTGAGCCGCTCGCTCCCGCTGGTTCACTGCGGTCGCCGCTCGAAGGACAGGCCCCCTGGCCTTGGCCGAGCTACCCGGCGCGGGCTCTGCGGATTCTGCCTCTGGCTGGTTCCGTGCCGCCGCCAGGGTGGTTGTCGCGGGACATCCAGCAGCTTTGGCGTCGTCTGACGGCTGCTTCTGTTTGCCTGTGTGCATACATTTTCGCTGGTGGGAGAGGGTGTGGTCGGCGGTGCGTGTGCGCAGGTGGGGCACGGTGTGGGTGGTGGGGGCGGCGTGCCTGGCTCCCGCTGTGGGGGCGCCCTCGGCGGTGGCGGAGGTGACGGCGACGCGGGTGTCGTGGCGGGAGGTACGGGACAGTCCGGGGGTGTACGAGATTCCGCTGCCGGCCGGGATCAGCAGGATCACGGTGGACTTCTGGGCCGGTGGCGGCGGAGGCGGCGGCGGTACCGGGGGTGCGGGCGGGGGCGGGGGCGCGTCGGGCGGCTACACCAGCATGGGCCACGGTGGGGGCGGAGGCGGCGGAGGCGGCGGCGGTATCGGGGGGTACGGCGGCGGTGGGGGCAGTGCCGGTGCGCACGTGCTGTGCCAGGGCGTCGACCTGCCGGCGGGATCGGTGCTGATCGTCACGGTCGGCAAGGGCGGCGACGGCGGCAACGGCAGCGACGGCGGCAACGGTGGGGACGCCAGCAAGCAGGGCGCCGACGGCTGGGTCGGCCACGTCTCGGAGGCGGCCGGCAATGGCGCGGACGGCACGGACTCGACCGTGGAATACCGGCCCGGCGTTGTCGGGCCGGCCACCGGCAAGGTCCTCATCGCCAGGGCGGGCGGCGGCAAGGCCGGCCGGGCCGCGTGGAAGGACGGCAATCAGGGCGGCGACGGCGGCCACAAGGGCAACGGCTCCTCCCCCGGCACGGGTGGTGTGCGCAAGGATCCCAACACGGGTCAGGGATACGCCGGAACCCCTGGCGCCGCGCCCGGCTCGCAGAGTCCTCTGGTGGGGTGTCTCACCGGGATCGCTCAGCTGGCCTCCGGCGGAGGCAACCCGGGTGCCGGGCCCGCCGGGAAGGACGGCCATGAGGGCGGTTCGAGCAGCGGGGGCGGCATCGGCGGGGCCGGGTCCGTCAACGGCGGCGCTGGAGGCTACGGCGGCACAGGTTCGCCGGCCGAGCACGGCAAGGGCGGCGACGGCGGCAGAGGCGGCAGCGGTGGCAGGGGCGGCCGCGGCGGCGACGGTGCGTCCAACTCGGCCGGCCCGCAGACTGGAGCCGCGGGTACCGCGGGTACGAACGGCGCCCGCGGACAGGACGGCGGCCACGGATACGCGGTGATCACCGCCGGGTGACGGACAGCGCGCGAAAGCCGACGCGGCCCAACGGCCGTGTCAGGCAGGCGCCTGCGGCCGACCACGGGGTGGACTCACGGGCCCGATTGAGACCGGACGTGCAACGGCTTTTGCCTCTGGTGCGCACGAGCCTTGTGCGTGCCTCTTCTGATGGTGCGGTCTGGGCCGTTGGCCACGAGGCGGCCACTGATGGTCCCTGCAAACCTCATCACCGCGGTGAGCGGAACCGGCGTCTGATGGTTGCCGACACCGGGCTGCTTGGCGCCCCTCGCTCTCGGAGGGCTGAGCCAGATCGCCCGGGCAGGTCGGCGGCGCCTCCGCCGCGGGAGGGCTGCGCCGTGAGGGTGGATTCGTGGGACACCGTTCCGCACCCGCTCAAGGCGGCTGCCGATCCTGCTTGTCTGTGTGCGTAGTCATTGGCGATGCAGGGTGGTTGACGATGCGTGTGCGCAAGTGGGGTGTCGTGTGGGTGGCCGGGGCGGCGTGCCTGGCACCGGCAGTGTCGGTGCCCCAGGCCGGGGCTGCGGTTACGCAGGCGCGCGCGGTGTGGCGGGAAGTGCGGGATACGCCGGGGACCTACGAGATCGCGCTGCCGAACGGGATCAGCCGGGTCGACGTGCAGTTCTCGGCCGCCGGGGGTGGGGGTGGCGGTGGCACGGGCGGTGCAGGCGGGGGCGGCGGCGCCTCCGGTGGCGACGTCAGCGGCGGCTGGGGCGGCGGCGGAGGCGGCGGCGGAGGCGGCGGGATCGGCGGGTACGGCGGTGGTGGCGGCGGGCCCGCGACGCAGGGGGTGTGCCGGGGCGTGAATCTTCCGCCGGGCTCGGTTCTGGTCGTCACCATCGGCAAGGGCGGTGACGGCGGCAAGGGCAGCAGCGGCGGCGACGGCGGCGGGGTCAGTGGCGATGACGCGGACGGCTGGGTCGGCTACCCGTCGGAGGCCGCCTCGAACGGCGCCGACGGGACCGACACCGTGCTGAGGTACAGGCCCGGGGTGGTGGGCCAGACCGCCGGGGAAGTCCTGATCGCCACGGTGGGCGGGGGCAAGGGCGGGCGCGCCGCGTGGAAGGACGGCAACCAGGGCGGCGACGGCGGCCACAAGGGCAACGGCTCCTCTCCGGGAACGGGCGGCGCCCGCAAGGAACCCACCATTGGCCACGGCTACCCGGGCACCTCCGGCGCAGACGGGGACGGGGAGACCGGCTTCCCGGGCTGCGCGCTGTACTCGGACGCCTCCCCGGCCGAAGGAGGGGGCATTCCGGGAGCCGGGCCCGCAGGAGGCGCGGGCAAGCCGGGCCGTTCGAGCGGCAACTCCGGCGACGGCGGACCAGGGGCGTGGACCGGCGGAGATGGTGGAGCCGGCGGGGTCGGCGCCCGGGCCGAGCACGGCGGTGGCGGGAACGGCGGCAACGGCGGCAAGGGCGGCAAGGGCGGCGACGGCGGCGACGGCGCGGTCAACCTCGGAGGCCCGCGGCCGGGCCTTTTCGGCGATAAGGGCGAGAACGGACAGCGCGGCGCCGACGGCGCCCACGGCTACGTCGTGGTCACCGCAGCCTGACCACCGTCCGGGTACGGGCGGGGGATGTTCCAGGCCCGGCCCGCGCTGTGCCGCGGGGCGGGTCGGCCACCGTGATGCAGGAGAGAGAGGAGAGCCGTCGATGCGTGTGCGCGGGTGGAGTGCGGTGTGGGTGGCGGGCGCGGTGTCCCTGGGGCCTGCCGTGTGGGTGCCCCCGGCCCAGGCGGCGATTGCCTTGCCCCCCGGGTGGCGGCAGGTGCGTGACGCACCTGGGACCTACGAGATCTCGCTGCCGGTCGGGGTGAGCCGGATCAGCGTCGACCTGTGGGGCGCCGGCGGCGGCGGGGGCGGTGCGACCGGTGGGGGCGGTGGAGGCGGCGGCGCTTCCGGTGGAAAGGCCAGCTCGGCAGGTGAACTGGGCGGCCTCGGCGGGGGCGGCGGCGGGGGCGGGGGCGGTGGTGTCGGTGGCTACGGAGGCGGCGGCGCTGGCGACGGCGGCCACGTGACCTGCACCGGTGTCGACCTTCCCCCGAACTCACGGCTGATCGTCACCATCGGCAAGGGCGGCGACGGCGGCGCGGGCAGCGCGGGCGGCGCACCGGGCCCCTACAGCCCGCTCAACGACAACGGCTACGTCGGCTACGCCGCGGAGGCCGCCGCCAACGGATCAGAACTCCGCCCAGGCTTCGTCCGAGGTCGGCGACGGTCAGCGGCTCCAGGGCGAAGCGGTCGGCGTACTCGGGAGGTGTACCGAGCGGGGTGAAGCGCCACTTCTCCCGGCGGGCGTTGACGAGCTTCGCCTTCACACCGGCGGACAGGACGTCGATCAGCATGCTCTCCACCACGACGGCGGTGGCGTGGTCGGGCATCTCGGCGACGTCGATCGTGTAGCCGGGGGTGTCCAGGATGGCGGCGAGCCCGGTGTTGTGGGTGTCGGCTGCGTGGCTCTGCGGGCGGTCCTCGTTCCGGCCGCGGCCGATGTAGACGATGCGGTTGCCCCGGTCCCGGACCGCGTACACCACCGGGCGCGGGTCCGGCCTCGACGAAACAGGCATGGCAGGACTCCTGACTCCGGCCTCTGGGACCGGCTCCTGCCGGCGCTCCAGGCGCCGGCGACTGCCCTTGACGCTACATCGGGCAAGCGGGCCGAGGCGGAACTCCAGCTCACCGACGGCACCTGGCAACTCACCGCGACGGACTCCGCCCTGGCCCAGGAGACCGCCCAGACGCTCGCAGCCGCGGTCGGCCCCGCCGAGGAACACGAAGCGCTGCCGAGGATCGAGCGGCTCGCCGCGCTGCGCGAGGCCCTCGCCGCCCTCGCCCTCGCGGTCGCACGCACCCACGGCCCCCTCGCCTGGTTCCTCGCCGACGCCAGCAGCCGACTCGCACCGGTCCTCCACTGGCGGGCCCTGGACGCCCCCGGCGGCCGGTCCTTCGGAACCGTCCTGCCCGCCGAAGACGAACTCGCCGACGCCGAAGCCGCCATCCGCCTCCTCACCGACGCGCTCACCCGCACCAGCCACGACTGACCGAGCACGCGACCGCCGCACTGGGAGGGTGAGAGCGCGAGCGGCAGCACGCGGTGAACGAGGTGCTCGCCGAGGCGGCGGAGGCGGGCCAGCGGGCGGCCGGGTGGGTGCGCGCGCTCGCCGAGCGGCAGGCGCAGAAGCGGCACCACGTCGTGTTGGCGCGGGCCGCCGACGCCGTCGAGCAGGCCGCCGGCCGGGAGGTCGTCCCCGGCGGCGCGGGGCAGTTGACCGAGGAGCTGGCGTACGACCTGTCCGCCGACGTCGTCACGGGCAGCCCGTACGCCGAGGAACTGCCCGAGCTGTCGATGGGCGAGCGGATCACGCTGGTGGCGGTCTGCGCGCTCGCCGCGGCGATGCCCCGCACGGTGCTCGGCAACCTGGAACGTGAGCTGCCCGCCCTGACCGCCACAATGGACGCCACCGTGGAGGCCGTTGTCCTGTCTCGGCGAAGGTTGGGCGATCTCACCGAAAGCTGAGCCGCGCTTGCTTACCTACTTGGGCCGTCAAGGATCGGGCAGGCGCTGGCCCGGCTGAGATCGTCCTCGCTCAGGCCGGGCGCCTGGCTGGTCTCGCTAGTCCCGATGCCGGCGACCTTCTGGCACAGTTTGGCCCAGTTCTGGAGCTCGGTCACCGTTTCCAGAGCTTCCGTGAGGCTGCTCACCGAGACTGTCTTGTTCACGTGGGCGCGCTGATCGTGCGGCAGGTACCGGAGCTCGACGTCCCGGTACGAGGTGTGGACCGAGGACAGGCTCAGGCCGGCCAGGTTCTGGTTGATGCCCTGGTAGACCGCGATGTGGTCGCCCTCCTCGCCGATGTAGTACTGGTCCTGGGTCCACTGGTAGCCGAACAACCCGGCCCCGCCGAGCAGGCCGAGGGCGACCAGCACGGCCACCGAGATCTTGAGTCTCTTGTGGTCGCCCGTCGAGGGTCCCTCGTGGCCGAAGCCCTTGGGGCTGTAGACGGGTGGTTCATTGCGCCGATGGTCGTCGTCGGGCCTCGGCCGGCTCTGTGCGCGCACCTGGGGGCCGGCTACGGATTCGGGCCCGCGTGCGGCCGCGCCGGTCGGCCCCAATGCGCGGCGCCGACTGCGGTCCGCCGCGTCACGGGACGGTCCCACCGGAGGATGAGGCCGGTGGAGTTTGTTTGTGTGGCCGGGCCAGGCCGGTGCCGGGGGGTAGGTGGGGGCGCTGAGGGTCACCCGGAGATCGCAGAGGCGGTCGTGGACCTCTCGTGCGGATTGGGGTCGCCGTGAAGGGTCGCGTTCCAGGAGGTCGGCGACGAGTGCCGTCAAGGGGCGTGGCAGACCGGGACGGAGCGAGTCGAGCTGAGGCGCGTCTTCGTCGATCTTGTGCCGGATGATGGCCAGGGCGTTGTGTCCGACGAAGGGCGGTCGACCGGCAAGCATGGCAAACAGCACTCCGCCGAGTGCGTACAGGTCTGATCGTTCGTCACCGCGCTCGGTGTGGAACTGCTCTGGCGCGCCGTACTCAGGGGTTCCGGCCGGTGCCAACTGGGACGATCGAGCCAGAGTGAACGTGGTCCGGGATAATCCCGCGATCCCGAAGTCGACGACTTTCACCCGCCCGTCGCGGGTGAGCATCACGTTGTGCGGTTTGATGTCGTAGTGGATGACCCGGGCCTGGTGGGCGGCCATCAGTGCCACACAGATCGCTTCGGCGATATCCAGGGCTTGGGCGGGGGCCAAGGTCCCCTGCTCGCTGAGGAGTTCGGCGAGGGTTCCGCCGTCCACTTTCTCCATGACAAGGAAGAGAACGTCCTCGTGCACGCCGCGGTCGTACAGGGCGGCCACATTCGGATGGTTGATCTGCGCTGCTGCCACAGCCTCGCGTTCGAACCGCAGGGGCAGGTCCGCGAACGTCGCTCCGTCGACGAGGAGTGTCTTGAGCGCGATGTCGCGGTGCAGGGTGTGGTCGCGTCCGGCCCATACCTCGCCCATGCCGCCGTGCCCGAGTCGCCTGATCAACTCGTAGCGACCTGCGATCAGTTCTCCGCGCTTCATCTAACCGCCCCCCTGGTTTCCCCACATGCCGGGGAACCAGGATACGAACGGTGAGGTCACGAGAGGACACACAGCAACGGGACGGTGGCCGCCACCCGACTGCCGTCAACCGACCGCGCTTTCCAGGGCGAGACGGCCGGTCCCGGCCTAGGATGCCGCTCCGTCGGCCGCACGGGTGTGCGACCTACCATTAGCCGGTGTCCGACACCGATCTCCCCGCGGACCTGCTCGAACTCCAGCGCCACTGGTACGCCGCCGAGGCCGACTGGGCCGCCGATCCGACCGAGGAGAAACAGGCCGCCTTCGCCGCGGTGAGCGCCGAGCTGTACTCCCACCCGCACTGGGCCGGCGTCGACAACCGGCACCAGGCCGAGATGGAGCTCAAGCAGGCCGGACGCCCGGACACCGCCGCGCCGCAGCCGGCGGCGGCCTGATCTGCGGCCGCGAGCGCGGCACGGCCGGGCCTGCGGGGAACGACGGGGGCGTTCCGCGGGGCCCGGCCGGTGGGAGGCCGGCAGCGCCGAGCCGCGGCGCTGCTGCGCTCGGCGGGCCCTGGGGTGCTGGTGGGACCGCCGTGGCGCAGACACTAGCCCTGCCGATCGACGGTGGCCAGGGGTTTGACCTGCGGGTTTTCGGCCGCGAACATGCCATTCCGGTGCCCGTCTTAGTTGAGCAGAGCAGGAAAAGCAGTGGGGCGTCCACAGGCTCGTTCTTGTCAGCGAGCAGGTCTAGCTAGCCGCACTCGAGAGCTCGGTGTCCGCGACCGGGAACCTGGCCAGGCGTACCGGCCGCGCCGCCTAGAGAGTGAGCGCCAGGGCCCCACACGCCTGGCCGGGCCCGGTCGCCAGGCGGCCGAACACCATCTCCGGGGCTGGAGCGGTGTCAGGAGAGCAGCGAGTAGTAGTACACGGTGAAGGTCGTGGGGTTCCGTTGGTCCACCGTCATCTCGTAGGTGCGGCCCTGCTCACGGTTGTGCTCGCCGCGGTAGCCTTCGACGCCTGCGGTGAATAGCGACAGTTTGGCGATGTCCCATTCGAGGTGTGCCGCGATCTCCTGCTGCACGCCCAGGTTCCTGCCTCGGCCCTGCCGTATGCCCTGTCGGACAGGAATGCCGGAAGTCTGTCGGCAGGAAGCGAGAAGGTCAGGTAGTAGGCGCGACGACCGTCGTCCTCGTCCTCACCGCAGGAGAGGACCGTGGCGTCCGGCGGGGGTGCCACACCGTCCTGTGTCCTGATGGTCTGGAGGTCGGTGTCTGCGCAGGTATGGCCGGCGTCGTTCGCGATCCAGGAGTAAGTGAGGCCTGCGCAGCGGGCCAGCAGTAGGCCGGACACGACGGCCGGCCACACTCGAAAGGAGCTCACAGCTTCCTCTTCTCTTGCGGGGAGCGGATTGGCCGGCGGGTGTCGGCGGTGGGGATACAAGGCGTCGCGTCGGCAGCGCGCCACGCCTTCGCGCGCTCCTCCGGATGTCGGCAGGTACTTCCTCCGCAGCCGGTGTCCGCCGGCCAAGTTCCGCCCGCGTCCTGGCAGTGGACAGGCGCAGGTCGGTCGCCATGACGGCGTGGATCCACCCCTGTGACAAGCCACCGCCGGGCGGCTCCTGGCCCTGTTCGGACTGCCGGCCCTGCTACTGCACGGGGGCGAGGATCCGGGCCACCAGGTAGACCACGACCGAGATGCCGAAGAGCCCGGCTGCGGCCACCGCGATCCCCTTGCCAAGGGTGTCCGGCATGGTGTCCGGCATGGTGTCCCCGAAGGCCGATCGGATGCCGGCGTCCCGCGCGCGGTCGGCCGCGCGGAGCAGGGCCCGCCCGGCCCACACGGCGAGGAGCAGCGGGAGCACGAACGCCCCCAGGGCGGCCAGGTCGGCGGTGGCAGCGGCCGTGCCGACCTGGTGGCCGTGCCCGTCGGAGTCGTACTGCATGGGAAGCCGGGTGCCGTCGGGCTCTTGGAAGTCGATGGTGATCGACGGGTCCACCGTCAGGCCGTCGTCGGATCGGAACACTCCCGTGCAGAGCAGCCTGGGCTTACTGGTGCTGGTCGGCCGGACGTGGTCGCAGTGGCTCACCGTGTACTGGCCCGGAGTTCCGGCCTGTCTGGTGGTATACGGGAGGTCGCCGAGTTGTGCGGCCACCCCGTACCCGCCCAGACCGAGCAGGAGCAGGACGGCCAGAAGCAGCAGCGCGAGCCCGCCCGGCGTGGCCGGTGTCCCGGCCCGCGCCCGTTGGGCGGCGAGCTTCGGCTTCGTCGGTGCGGCCATTCCCGTTCCTTCTCCCTGTGATGCTCCGATGGCCCGCTGACGGCGGGTCAGGCTGCCTGTGGTGCGGCTGCCGCGGCGAGGGCGTTGAGTCCGTCCACGCTGCTGGCGTGGGTGGGGGCCCAGCCGAGTTCCGACCTGGCCTTGTCGTTGGCCAGGCGTAGGTTGGTCGACATGATGGTGTGCGCGAGTGGTGCGGGCCGGAGCAGCCACAGAGGGACGGTTCGGGGCGTCGGCGTGCCGAACGCGTCGGCCACCGCGCGGATGTGGGCGCTGAAGCCGAGCGGGGTGTCGTCGGCGATGTTGTACGCCTCGCCGGCCCGGCCGCCCTCGATCGCGGCGGTGACGGCCCGGGCCGCGTCATCGGCATCCACCCAGGACAGCGCGCGACCCTGGTCAGCGACGACGGGCAGGGCCCGCTTGCGCAGCATCGGCAGCACCGTGGTCTCGGTGACGCCCGCGCCGTAGAACATGCCGAAGCGCAGGCTGACGGCTTCGATGCCGTCGGCGGTGAAGGCGAGCTCCTCCTTGGTGCGCATCGCGCCGACATGGCGTTCCAGCCATGCGTTGGGTTGAGCCGGGGCGAAGGCGTCGCGGTCTTCGGTGAGCGGCCGGTCGCCGTGGTCGCCGTAGCCGTAACCGAACATCATCGACTCGACGACGATCCGGCGGGCACCGGTTTCCCGGGCCGCGGCGATCAGGTTCGGTGTGCCTTCGCTGCGAAGGAGGTTGGTGGCGGCCATGTCCTGATGGCGCATCATCGTGCGGC
This sequence comes from Kitasatospora sp. NPDC093550, assembly GCF_044764985.1. Taxonomy (NCBI): domain Bacteria; kingdom Bacillati; phylum Actinomycetota; class Actinomycetes; order Kitasatosporales; family Streptomycetaceae; genus Kitasatospora; species Kitasatospora sp. NPDC093550. Next base: position 41,326 of record NZ_JBIWJF010000041.1, on the reverse strand, counting down.
CCTGCAATGCGGTGGCGGCGTGCACGACCACGTCGAAGGAGAGTCCGTCGACCGCGCGCAGCACGGCTGTGCGGTCCAGCAGGTCCGCACGGACGGTGTTGCCCGCGCCGCGCCCCAGCCCCGTGACCTGGTGGCCGGCCGCGCGGAGCTCCCGGGTGATCTTCCCGCCCAACAAACCGCTCGCCCCCGCCAGCAGTACCTTCATGGTTCTCTCTCGCTTTCGTTGAGGTGTCGAATGGGTCAGTTGCATTCGTCTGCTGACGAATTGCACAGCTTCACGTCGTGGATCCCGGGCAGGGCGGCGATCCGCTCGCGCAGGGCCTCCAGCTCGGACCGCGGGGTCCCCGGGGTGAATCGGACGGTCATCCGCGCGAAGACGTGCTCGACGCGGGCACGGGCCTGCTTGTGCTCGCGGTTGTGCTCCGCCTGCCACTCGGTCAGATCGCCGCCGCGAGGTTTGCGGTGTGGGATGACGAGCCGGGTTCCGGGGTAGCCGCCGTCGGCGATCGTGGTGGTCTTGCCGACGGCGGCTGCGGCTCCTGACTCCTCCCAGGCCTTGCAGTCGTTGCGGTTGCCGGGCAGGGGTCTGCCGATCGCGACGACCAAGCGGATGTGGGCGTCGATGACGACCTGGTGGTTGGTGGAGTACCGGTAGTTCTTGGACTGCTCGGCGACGGTGTGGTCACGGGTGGGCACCAGGGTGCCGTCGACGATCAGCACGGTGCCCGGGCGGAACCGCCGCCGGGGCTTGAGTGCCAGCAGCGGGCCGACGTGGTCGATGATCCGGTCGGCCGCTGACTTGGCCACCCCGAACAGCGGCGCGAGCTGCCGCAGCGTCAGGTTGGGTGCGCCAGTAGGCCGCGACGAGCAGGACCCGGTCCTCCAGCGGGAGGCTCCACGGCCGGCCCGGGCGCGTGGAATCGGCGCCCTCTCGCCCCAGCATCGTGATCAGCTTGCGGAAGTCCCGCGGGCTCAGCCCGGTGAAGGGGGCTATCCAGGACGGCTCCGACGCCGTGATCACAGCAGCCATGGCCGTGATCATCCCACCTCGGCGCGGGTCGACCGCAGGTTCCGTCATCCCCGCTCCGACCTGTCGGCCAGGCGGCGGTACCACCAGAACTGCGTGCGCCACTGACGTCGGTGCGCGAACGGGTCAGGCAGAGTGCGGCGCATAAAGACCGCATCCAGAGGCATCAGAAGCCGGCCGAGCTCGGCGCGAGGTCGTTCCGGCAGTCTGTCCAGGGCTTCCTCCAGCACGTCGCGTGCGTGCCTGACGTCGTCGAAGGAGCACCCGGGGCACGAGCAATGCGACTCCTGCGGGTACAGCGGGCGTCTGCCCGGTGGGTGCAAGAACCGGCGGTAGCGCCGCAGTGCCCGGTCGGTGCCGCCCGGGTAGATGTAGAAGCTGGGGTTCAGGTACTCGACCCGGTGCACGGCCAGGCTCGCCCCAGTGGAGAGCCCGTGAATCCGGAATGGCGGGACTGGCCCCCAGATACGGGAGACCGGTCGTTCAGCGCGCAGCGCGCGTGGCCGTCTACGCGGCATCGGCCTTTCGACACATGATCATGGGAGCCATGATGCCAGGTGCGGCTGCCATGCCGCACCCAGTTTCGACCTCTGCACACAGGCTTTCGGGCCCGCGAGGACAGTTGCGGGACAGCCCTTAGCTGTCCATGAAGGTGGTGACGTCCTCGATTCTCTGGTCGAAGGTCACGCTCACCACGAGCCTATATGGCACGACGTGCACTGATCTGTCTGGAAGTGCCACGCGGGCTTCACCGTCCTGCCAGATACGCTTCCACCCCAACACGATCTGCAACGCAGTGCGTTCGGGGACCGTGACGCTGATCTCTTCTTCGAACAGGTGCGTACTGCCGATTGCGATCGAGAGCGTGCTCTGCAGTTCGGCTTCGATGCTCCCCTTCACCGAAAGCCATAGAAGGTGCGCAGCCGCCTGGCCGCCCGTGGTTTGGCTGCGACTCTCACCCAAAGTCAGAGCGCGGGTCCACTCGCGAGTGGCTTTCAGGCTGCGTGTGACAGGGGCCGGGCTGGTGCGGTTGTCGATCAGCCGCACGTCTTCGCCGAGCTGTTCCTCGGTGCGCATCGTCCGCGTGAGCCCCAGGACCTGGGCATTCGCAGCCTCAGGGCCAGAAGGCTCGGGCATTGAACCGCTGCCGATGCGGCGCAGCATGATCGGCGTTGTTCTCCATAAGCTGTTGGGGATGTCGCACTCGAATCGGACGACCTCACCCAGGGCTACCTGGATGTCAAACTTCTGACTGTTCTTCACATTTGTGCTCGAGCTGAGCAGCCAGCGTACTTGCACGCGATGGCGGCCCGGCTGCACAGCGAACGCGACTTCCCCTTGAGGGGGTAGCTGACCGACGCGAACGTCGTCGATCCACACAAAGGGGATGTTACCCGACCTGTTGTTGCGGCATATTTGCACCACTCCACCAGCAGCAGACAAATCGTCTTGACGTCTCATCAGATCAGCATGGCAGTCCTCGAGAAGCTGAGCGTCAGGAACCCGTCAAGGGGTCTGTACGGCGTGGCCCTTGGCCCTCTCGTAGGCGCTCAACGCCATGTCGGCGGCGTCGTCGGGGTGGCCCTGCAGCATGCTCTGGAGCGCCATGGTGCTGAGAACGTAGGCGCCCATCTCGACGTTGGCGCCGGCCTTGGACAGGCGCAGTGCCTGGATGAAGTGCTGCTGGGCGACGTCTTGCCGACCGCTGTCGAACTCGGACCAGGCGACACTTCACCACCCCTCGGCGCCGACGACCCGTAAGCCGCGGGATGGAGTGGACCGGACCTCAATGGCTGACAGTCCAGCGTGCGACGGTCACCCGGGGTACCGGTACCTCACGTCATAACGGGACGTCGTTAAGACACGCGCCGTCCAGTAGTGCGGTGGTCACCGTCCCGGCGAGTGCCGTTACGAACGGTACGAACTGGCGGGGGTCGGCGTGTTCGGCGATGCGGAGGGTGAACTCCTTCGGATACCCGGGGCCGCGATGGGTCATCTCGTCATCCAGCAGGATGCGGGCGAACAACGCGGGTGTGACGGTACGCCACCGTTGCCGGGTGAAGCTTTGGTAGACGATCTCGGTTCCGAGTTCGGCGAAACGCACCGAATCGGGCGGCCACCCGCCCACTGTGAGCGTCAGGGTTCTGTGGTCGGATGGCCGGCCGTCGTACGACCGGAGCCGCCAACGATCCGCCGGGTTCGCCCACGGGAGCGGTGGAGGGGTGACGGCCGGTGCCGGGAGGTCCTCCGGCCAGGTGAGGACCACCGGCCACCCGGTCACGAACTCCGAGGAGCCCGCGTTGTAGGTCTCCCTGCCGGGATTCCCGGCCGCGAGAAGGGCCGCTCCGACGCGCTCGGCCGTGGTGACGATCTCCTGCTCCGCGGCGTGCCGCGCCCGGGCGTTCACCGTTGCGCACAGCAGATTCCGCCACCAGGTCGGGAAGGTTCCGGCGCCCGCCGTCTCCTCCACGCGGCGGCGGGCCGCCGGCTGCCAGGCCACCCGGCTGCACCCGCGACCATGGAGGACAACCAAGACCTTCGCCAACTCACGTGCAGTGAGCGGAGATTGTGTATGACTGGCGACATCGTGCACCATCACGCGGAGGACGTCCACATCGAACTCCCAGGCCAAGAGCCGCAGATCGGCGGCCTGCACCGCGGCGGCCTGTCGCTTGCTCCACTCCTGGAACACGGCGTACCGGACGGCCCGGTCGGCCTTCTCGCGGGCCGCAGCCCGTTCCCGGGCAACGCGCTCCTCCTCCCGCACGATGGCTGTCCGCGCTTCGATCTGCTCCAGCACCGGCCGGTAGGCCGCGGCGGCAGCCGCCATCCGGTCCGCGTACGCCTCCTCGGCGCTGCGCCTACGGCGCGCCCGTCGCGCGACGGCCCCGGGCAGGGACCGCGTCAGCCCCCGTCGAGGCGCCCACCGGGCCATGGCCTGCCACAGCTCGTCGGCCGCAGCCTCCGTCTCCGCGATGTAGGCGACGGCGGCGTCACGCCAGATGTCCACCTCCCCGGGCGTCACCCTCACCTGGACGCTGTCGGCCGTGTAGTCACCGAAGGACCGCCAGGGCTCCCGGCTGCGGGCGCCGTCGGGCATCAGCTCGCCCTCGACCCAGTACACGAGACACTCCGGCACCGCCGAACTCGGGCCGCGCCAGGTGTATTTCGCCACCGCCCTGTGCTGTCCGGACATCACCGACACCTCCCCGCTGCGGCACCCGCCCCCGTCCCCTACCCGTCTCGCACGCGGAGACACCGCCTCATCACCGCTGTGCGCATTCCAGCCGGCCGCTGCCGCGCTCGGCCGTGACCTCACCGCGGCCGCGCAGGAGCGGCCGCTGCCCGGGTGGGCAGCCGACGTCGGCCGCAACGAGGACGTCCGCTGGCGCCAGTCCCGCACCGCGCCAGACACCGCAGCCTGTCAGGACCGGCTTCGCCGCACCACGGGGCGGGCAGGCCGGGCCTGCCCGGGACCGCGCAGCGCGAAGGCCGCGGTGCGGGCGCGCTCAAGCCAGTTCATGACCTGGCGCAGCGTCGCAGGGCCGAGGTGGCGGGTGAGGTAGCGGACGGCTTGGTGGTCGTCGTCGGTGAGCGTGTGGAGGCCGGCGCGCTCGGCTCCTGGTCATGGACCGGACTCGCCGCCGCCATCAGCCGCTTCGACACCGACATCGACGTCATCGGCCCACCCCAACCGGCCACCGCCTTCGCAGACCTCGCCGCCCGCTACACCCGCGCCGCCGCAGGACCAGAGACCGGTCCGACGCCGTGAGAACGAAACCCGGCCCGCCAGGCCAGCCCGTCGAACATCCGCCACAGACCCACCGCTGATCCCCGCACGACGCCCGAAGGGCTCCGCACCGCAGCCCGGGGCGCACACAACGGCGGGCCGAGCCACCGCCGGTCCGCACCACCACACCCGATGAATCCCCAGGCGGCCTCGCCAGCGGCGCACAAAGACGCCGGGTCAGCCGCGTTGAATTACGATTCCCGCCGTACTAGTCGCCGCACAGGGAGCACCCGATGGCAGCCGCCGCCCGTCAGCTCGACCACCCGGAGGTCACGGCGATCTCGCTGGCCGAGGTCCTGCACGCCCTCTCGGACCCGCACCGGCTCTCGGTCGTCCGTGATCTCGCGGCGGCAGCACCAGCGGCCGTGGCCTGCGGAGAGTTGGATCTCCCCGTCAGCAGGTCCACCTACACGCACCACTTCCGGGTGCTGCGGGAGTCGGGCCTCATCCGACAGCGCTACCAGGGCACCTCGATCCTCAACCAGCTGCGCCGCGACGAGCTGGAATCCCGGTTCCCCGGCCTGCTCGACAGCGTTCTGCTGGCCGCCGACCGCGAGCGGGGTGGACACTGACCCCGGAATATTACGGCGATCATCGTAGTACGATGATCGCCGTAATATGAGCGGGCGATCGGAGCATCCTGTGGCAGTGGACACCTCGGAACGGCACTTCACCTTCCTGCGGGCCGGTGGTCGCCCCGGCGGCAACACCGAGGCACTGAGCCGCCGCGCCGCGGCCGGACTCCCGACCGGTACCGTCCAACGCTGGCTCGATCTCAACGACCTGGCGCTGCCGCCGTTCCAGGACCGGCGGCACGACGACAGCGCTGCGGCACACGTCCCGACCGGCCACGAACGCACCCTGATCGACGCCACCCTGCTCTGCACCGACCTGGTCATCGTCTCCCCGGTGTACTGGGGAGGCCTGGCCGCCCCCGGCAAGCTGTACCTCGACCACGTAGTGAACTGGGTACGCCTGCCGGGGCTTAAACTCCGCTCCCGGATGCGCGGCAAGACACTCTGGGGCGTCGCGGTGCTCAACGGCCCCGGCCACGACGACGCGAAACCGATGGCCGATCTCCTCGAAAGCGCAGCCGACTACCTGAACATGCACTTCGGCGGCCTGCTGCTCGGCAACGGCGATCGCCCCGGCGACGTCCTGAACGACGCCCGGGGCATCGAAGAAGCCGACCGCTTCTTCAGCCCGCCCAAGGACCCAGCGCCATCCGCCTGACGGTCCGATCGCCGGACGCCCGCCAAGGCCGAGCAGGAGCTCGCCTCGGTACCGGTGAGCTCGCGTATTGAACTGTCGCCAGTTCGCTGGGGCGCCCGCCCTCATCGTGACTGTCTGTGTCATCCGCTGCCATTTAGGTCATCGCGAACCGCATGCGCTCTCCTCCGGCAGGCGCTGCGCGATCTCGCGCTGCACGGCTTGGTCGCATCCGACGGCGACACCAAGCACCGACACAAGACCTGGCGGCTGGACCCGCCTTGTTCGACGCCGCCCCGGGGCGCAGCAGGCGCTGGAGCCGGTCGGCAGTGGCGACCTGAGCACCCCGAGCGCGCCGAGGACATCGGACCGCAGCGCGGTGGTCGAGCCGTTCGGGTTCGCAGACCCGCGCCGGAACGCGGTCCGTCCCGGCCGGGACGGACCGACCGACCGACCGACCGACCGGTTCAACGACATCGGCCTGGTGAGGCTCGTCGCCCTGCTGTCTGTCGAGCGCACCGGTCCGGGCGCGCCGGCTGTCCCGGGGCGAACCGGCACCAGAGTGGTCAGCCTGCGCCGCAGCGGCGGCAGGGTCGTTGCCACGGCCGGCAGGACGCGGTGGTACTTGCGGGCACGATCGGCGTCGCCGCCGTACACGGGCGCGTAGCAGGCCGGCCCCGAGCACGGTGTCCAGGATCTGGCTCCCAGAGGGTCCGCCTGGACCGAAGCCGCCGGCGAAATCCTCGGCAAAGTCGCCGCCCACTGCCGGCGAATCTCCGACTCAGGACACCGGCACCCGGGGGTCGCCCGCCCTCACCCGCCCACCCGGCACGGGCCGGAACAGCGCCTGGTGCCCCAGCCTTCCGTCCTGCGTCGCCATCGAGGGTGATCGATAATTTCTGCAGCGGCCGGCGCCCGCCGGTGTCATCGCGTCGAACGGGCCTGCCAGGCCGCTCCGTCCACGAGGAGGCCGACCATGTGCCGATGGCTCGCCTACTGGGGCAATCCCATCCGGCTGACGGATGTGCTCTACACCCCGGTCCACTCGATCATCGATCAGAGCCTGCATTCCAGACTGGGAGCCGAGACCACCAACGGCGACGGCTTCGGGATCGGCTGGTACGACGGAACCGACACACCAGGGGTGTTCCACAGCACCGAGCCGGCATGGAACGACACCAACTTGCGCGAGGTCGCGGCGCACACCACCTCACCGCTGTTCTTCGCGCACATCCGCGCGGCCATCGGATCCGCCGTGCAGCAGAGCAACTGCCACCCTTTCCGATACCGGCGGTGGCTGTGGATGCACAACGGCTTCATCGACGGGCTCGACGACGTCAAGCGAGAGCTCGCCTTCGAGATCGACCCCGCGCTCTGGCTGAACGTCAAGGGCACGACCGACACCGAGCTGATGTTCTACCTGGCGCTCACCTACGGGCTTGAGGACGACCCTCCAGGCGCTGTCGCACGCATGATCGGGTTCGTCGAGGCACGCGGCCGCGAACACGGACACCAGTTCCCCTTCCAGGGAACGATCGCGACCAGCGACGGCGATTCACTGTGGGCGTTCCGGTATTCGAGTGTGGGCCGGAGCCGATCGCTGTACTTCAACCGGCGCGTCCCCCAACTCCGGGAGATGTACCCCGATCGGGCCGTCCTGCGTGAGGCGGCCGACCGCACGCGCCTGGTGGTATCCGAACCGATCGGAGACCTTCCCGGTGCCTGGGTCGAGGTCCCGGAGGCCACCTACGCCGTGGTCGGCCAGGACCGGGAGGAACTGATTCCCTTCACTCCGCGGCCTCCCGTCTGACGCGAAAGATCGAGGGCCGGTCCCCGAGGCCAGCCCACCGACAGCCGTCCTCGCGACATCGCCCCCCCGTGACAGGGGGTGCTCTCGCCGCTGAGCGACAGGTGCTCTCACGACTCACCTTTAAGAAGCCGTTGTCGTACCGATCACGGTGAGCATCGGTCGAAAGGTGGCCACCCGGCCGAGTGATCCTTCGTCAGGGCGCACATCGCGATGGAGCTTCCTGCTCGGCTCGGGATTGCTGATGCCCGGACAAGCCGGTGCCGCCGATGGCGGCGAGGCGGCGAGGGCGCCCGCCAGGGAGAAGTGGGGCGAGAGGTCGGGATGTTTCAGTGGCCGGCCTGCGGGCGGGGACCCGGGACGTCGGGCCCGCCTGGCTGGTGGGAAGGGGTGGACAGCCGGAGGGCTACTGCCACCAGCAGCTGGTCGACGCGGTGCGCTGCCTGGTCGCGGGCGGCATTGCCTGGAGGGCGGTGCCCGCGGACTTCCCCGCCTGGGACCGCGTCTACGCCTTCTTCCGGCGCTGGCGGGACAAAGGCATGGCCGACGAGTTCCACGACCGGCTGCGCGACCGGGTCCGCGAGGCGGCGGGCCGTGATCCGGAGCCGACCGCCGGGATCGTCGACGCGCAATCGGTGAAAGGGGCCGCGTCGGTGCCGGCCACGAGCCGGGGGTTCGACGGCGGGAAGAAGGTGAACGGCCGCAAGAGGCACACCGTCGTGGACGCGGAGCGGCTCGGTGATCCAGTCGACGACGCCGGCGGGGAGGCGCAGGGTGCGCTGTTCGATGTCGCAGGGGGTGCCGATGGTCACCCAGACGTCGTCCCCGGCCGCGGTACCGGGGGCGACGGCGTGGTCGGCGAACGCTTCGAGGGCGTCGGCGAGGTCGGCTGCGGCGGCTCCGCTGTCGGTGCCGGTGTTCACCAGCTCGCCGGGCCGTCCTGGCCGGGACGGCATGAGTTGGTGCGGTTGTCGTCGCTTCGGCAGGAGCAGCCCCAGGAAATCCCGCAGCCCGGTCCTTCTCCGTGCGGACCGCCACGGCCGCGCCCTGGCACCCCGCGAGTAGACGTGCCCGGCACGGGCCCGCCTTGGCGGCAGCCGTCACCAGGGCTGCGGAAACGCGTACCCACCGCCCACTGGTAGGCCTCCAGCGACCCCTGCTCGAAGCCGGTGAACGGCCGGCACCGCGCGGCGGCCTCCTCCGGAGTGGTGAGGTGTTCCGCGGGGCCCCGGCCGGTGGGCAGGCCAGCAGCGCCGATGCGTGGCGCGGCTGCTCTGCCGAGGGGCGGGGGCCGCCGCGGCGGGGCTGCCGGGAGCGGTGTGGGCCTGGTGCCGGTCGGTGGTCAGGTATCCGCGGGCGGTTCTTGGCTGTGCTGGGAGCGGCGGAGTTGCTCGTTGAGGCGCAGGGCTTCCTCGAGTTGGTCTTCGAGGATGACGATGCGGCAGGCGGCTTCGATGGGGGTGCCCTGGTTGACGAGGTCGCGGGCGCGCATGGCGATCCGCAGTTGGTAGCGGGAGTAGCGGCGGTGGCCGCCGTCGGAGCGTAGGGGAGTGATGAGGCGGTGTTCGCCGAGGGCTCGTAGGAAGCCGGGGGTGGTGCCGGTCATCTCGGCGGCGCGGCCCATGGTGTAGGCGGGGTAGTCGTCGTCGTCGAGCTTGTCGGGGGTGTCGGGGCTGGCCGTTGTAGTCACTGCACCTCTCTGGTTCTCGGGGAGAACGCGTCGAGGGGCCCCGGGGCCGTGTCGGCTCCGGGGCCCCGAAGGGGGAACAACACCATCTACCGGCCTGGGCCGGTCCTGTTACGTCCGCACTGCCCCCGGGTGGGGATGTGCGGGGATCGCGTATGCGTGACCGGAAACCACCGTCCTTGCGTTGGGGTCTGCGGTGTCCGCCCGGGCGAGTGTTCACCGGCCGGGCGATCCCGATGGCGCTTGCGCCCTCCGTTCATCCTCTGTACTGAACTGTCACTTTCGTACTGTTGGTACTACACCTGCTGAACTGCATACTGCTGGTCGGTGGCCGCGGTGGCCCACCCGGTCCGCCGACTCGGTCCCGCCGGCCGTTGTTGCACCTGCGTCGGCCTGGAACTCCGCTGCCGGACCAATCGGCACGCGCACCCGCAGTCTGGGTGCCTTTGCCGAGGTCTTGCCTGTCTTGCGACTGCCGGTACTGCACTCACTGATGTACTGCTCGGTACCGCTGGTGGCGGCCCCTGATACCTGCGGGCCGCCCGGCCCGGCAGTCAGTCCCGTCGCCGTCCTGCACCTGCCTGGCTTCGGAACTCCACTGCCGGACCGAACCGCGAACTCTGTCCAACAACTCCGGCCAGTTCGTGTCTGTCCGGTATCGCCGACCGCTGTCTACGAGAGAAACGTTAGACCCGCCCACGGGCAATGTCTACTTCGGCGGACATAGATTTTGCGATGGCGAGGAGAGAGACAGTCTTCCGCTGCGCCGCGGCGGCAACCCCCCGAGCCGCCGCCGCGCGCCCGGGACAGCGAGTGGCACCGCGCAGGGCGGCATTGGCTGTGCGGGCGGCCTCCAACTGTTCTCCGGCCTCCCGTTCCGGGCGCTCCTCGCGGCCCTGGTGGCAGGTCCAGCAGCGGCCGCCGGGGCGGCGGGTCCACTCCACCTGTCCCTTGGGGCCGTACTCCCAGGTGCTCTCCTCTTCGGGAACGTCGCCGCAGTCGATGCAGAGGCGGCCGAGCGGGCCGTCGCCCGCCAGCGGCAGTGCCTCCGCGCGGTGGCTCCAGCTCCGAGTCCGGCCGTTCCCGTCGAACCCGTACGCCAGGAGGAGAACGCGGACCAGCCCTGGCCGACGGGTCCCCGGTGCGCCGACCGCACCCGGGCCCGGCACGCCGCGGTGCACGCCCTGCTGGCTGCGGGCCACAGCCGGCGTGCCGTCCAACGGCAGCTCGGCATGACCTACCTCGGCGTCGGACCACCGGTCGGCGAACGAGCGCCCGGGCGGCCGGCTCCCCGCTCGCTGCCGCAGTTCAGGTCTTCCCCAAACTCGATAGCCGTCTGCGCGGTCACAGAAGGTCGGCCGGAGCCACCTGCCTGGGTGGCAGACGCGGCCGAGGCCGACCTGGTGGTGCTGCGGAAGCAGGGCGGGGCTGTCGGTGACGATGGGTACGGTGCGGCCGTGAAGAACACCACGGACCCGGAACGATCCGCCCCCTGCCCTCGCGGATCGGGCCTTACCTACGCACACGCCCGCCTGCTGCTCGAACAAGGGCACCCTGGACCGGTCCAGGCGGCTGCGTCGGAGGGTGAGTGGGCCTGCTCGCTGGCCCTGGCCGAGGAAGCGGAAGCCCGCGGCGACTGGGCGGGCGCCGAAAAGCTGATCGCCCCTCACCTGGCCGCCGGCCGGTGGCGGTCTGTGGAGGTCGCCGCCGGACACCTTGAGACTCAAGGCCGGGTCGACGAGGCGCTGGCGCTCCTGCGCGAACACCCGGGTGGCTATGGCGAGCGCAATCTCCGCGTCGCCTACGCGCAAACGGCGGCGCGGCACGGCCGGGCGGACGAGGCGCTCACCGCGCTGCGCCCATACCTGGAGGACGCCTGGATGGTGCGGACGCTGGTCGAGGTCACCGAGGGCCACGGCCACGACGTCGAGATCGCCGAGCTGATCGAATCCCTCCTCGTCGAACCCGCCACGCAGTGCGGGTTCGACCGAGGGACGACGCACGCACTCGCCCTGTGCCAGGTACTGGACCGCCAAGGCCGGAGCGACGAGGCGGCACGGGTGCTGCGCGCGCGCATCGACGCGATGCCGGGCTACGTCCTCATCGGCGAGGTCGAGGAGTACGCACGGCTGCTCATCCGCCAGGGCCGCCAGGCGGAACTGTTGGCCTTCACCGCAGACGGCACCGAGCGCGGCCACGCGGAGCACGCAATCCAGATCCTCGCCGCCGAACTCGCCAGGGACGGTCGGGTCGATGAGGCGCTCGACCTCACGGCAGCCCTGTCCGGCACACCCAGGGCCAGCACCCGGTTCTCCATCCTGAGCCGGGCCGGGCGGATCGACGAGGCGGTCGCGGCGGCCCGCCCCGCACTCGAACCGTGGGACAGCGGCAACCTGCTGTTCTCCGTCCTGGACCTGCTCGCCCGCAACGGGCGGGTGGCGCAGGCGCTCGCCCTGCTGGACGAACTCGCGACGGACACTCAGGGCGACCGCGACGCCGAGGAGAAGGTCAACTCCTACCGGTCCTGGATGCTGCGCGAGGACGGCCGGGAGGAGGAGGCGTTCGCCCTCCTGCTCGCGGACCCGGACGTGCAGGAGGGCACCTGGTACTGGGCATCCCTGGTTACCCACCACCTGGACCTGACCGGCCGTTCAGCTGAAGCGATCGACGTCCTGCTGTCGGTGCCCCAGAGCGATTGGGGCCGGTCCTCGCTGGCCGAACGGATGATCAAACACGGCCGGGTCGAGGAGGGACTCGCCTTGCTGCGCGCCCCGCTGCCGGCCGCCTGAGAGGGGCGTTTGCCGCAGGCGTGCGCCCGGGCGGCATCCCGGCGGCCGCCGCGACCTCGTCGTGGTTGTTCGGCAGCCGGCGGTGTCCGGGTTCTTCAGTGTCCAGGCTGTGGTGCCGTCGCCGACACCCGTCGTCGCGGGAGGAGCCGTGGCCGGCCCGTGCCCGCTCGGGGGTTCGGGCAGCGGGCCGGACCGTTTTCAGCGTGCGGGGGCGCAGGCCACTGCGCATCCGTTGCTACGCCAGAGCGGCGAGGCAGCCCGTCGCCCCACGCCGACAGCGCCGGGAGCAGTGGGGGTGTTGACGATCTGATGCCGGGATGTCCGGCCGGCCGCGTGGGCGGTGGGGCCGTGGCGGTCGGCCGGACGTCCTGGTGTTGGAAGTTTCGGTGCGGCGGAGCCGCACCTGGCCGGCCCTGCTGGAACAAGGCAAGCCGGTCCCCTATTTGTGTCGAGTGGCAACGGCCGGGGAGACCGCGTAGAGGGGCCCTGGAGGAGGGCAGGGGGGCGCTCTATGTCCGGGACGGGTGCCCTGAGGGCATTCGGACATGGCGCAGGAGAGGCCTATGCCGCCGGGGCTGGCATGGCGGTGCGAGCACTATCGCGTGCTGCGGCGTTGGGGCATGCCGGGGCCTACCAGGGCATGCGCGTGTCGTGCGGGCGGCGGCGAGGGGACGGCCGCGCGGGTGGAACGGCGGAGACTGTTGGCGGAACTCCGGTTGCGTTAAGGACTTCTTGAGCATGCCGTCCTCCAATCCCATTGTCCTTGCGCGCCCGCTGGGGGGTGCGCCCGCGGTCGCGCGGGGCCTTCTGCTTCGGCCACGCTTGGTTATCCCGAGGATTGCGTCTCGGAGGCGCTGAAGCAAGCGCCGTTGTCCCGGCAAGGTCGGACGAAGTTGCCGCCGCGGGCACTCAGGTAGCCCGAGGGCTGGGCGCTGTGAACTGCTGCTTCTCGCTGACGGTGTCTCAACTTGCAGTGGGACAAAGCGAGAAACCGGACTTGGAGCGGCTGGACTGTCCCTACGGGACACAGCACGCTGTGGCATGGGAGTCCGTCCCGCTCGGCTCTGGAAGGCCGGGCGGGCGTCGTGTGGACCCCCTGTCGAGTGGCAACAGCCTTCACGAAATGAGGGGCCGTCTTGAGGAACAAGAACAACACCGCCGTCGCGTCCGCGGCGTGCGTGGAGGTCCAGACGACGGCCGGCACCCAGGTGCCGGTCTCGGCCGCGATCGTCGTGGTCGTCGTCCTCCTCCTCACCACCGCGCTCACCGCGCGGGGCATGGCGGTGCAGGCCGTCGTCACCACCCTGGCCACCGCCGGGCTGCTCGGCATCGAGCTGGTCCGCCGCCTGGTCGAGGCGCTCACCACCCGCCGGACCCGCTAGGAGAGCGCGGTGGGGCGCCTGAACAGCGCCCTGGCTGAGCGGAACAAGGAGATCGGGGTGCTCGCGCAGTGGCTTCGCAAGCTGCGCGAGCGCTCCGGCCTCACCTACAGCCAGATGGCGCAGAAGACCACCGAACTCGCGCTGCCCGTCTCCATCGCCACCCTCTCCCGCGCGGACGAGGGCCGCACGGTCCCCACCTGGCCGGTCACCGAGGCCTACACCCGGGCCTGCGGCGGGTCGGTGCGCACCGCGGAGCGGCTGTGGCTGCGGGCGGATGCCAACCGCCCCGGCCGCAGGAAGCGGAGGGCGGGCGCGGTGACCGTGCCCACGTCGGGCCAGGCGCTGCGGTACATCACGCAGCGCTGCGAGCTGCACTTCGCGATGAAGCGGCTGTGGCTGCACGCCGGGAGCCCGTCCCTGCGGGAGCTGCAGGCACGGGCCGTACGCGACGGGGTCAGCCGGCTGCCGAAGAGCACCGTGCACGGGGTGCTCGCGGGCGAGCGGGACTGCACGGAGAGGATCCTCGTCGAGTTCGTGCGGGCCTGCGGGGTCGCGCCTGAGGAGGAGGCGGAGTGGGTCGAGGCGCTGCGGCGCGTCGACGCCTACGAGCGCAACGGCGGTACGCCGCCGTCCGTCGAGCAGCGGCTCGCCGAAGCCGAGGCGGAGATCCTCCGGCTGAAGGAGTCCAACGGCCGCGGCCCGGGCGAACCCCTGGTCCGGGAGCCGGCCACGGCCGTGGACACCCCGGTCCCGGTCCGCCGCTGGCGCTCGCGCCCGCCGGCCGTGCCGCAGCAGGCCCGGCCCCCGCAGCGGCCGGTCGAGCGGACCCCGTAAGGAGGAGGTTGACCTGTGTGGTGCGGCCTTCGTCGGCCGCACCACACACGACACAGAGATGGACTCTCTCCAGCCTGCACGCCACGACCGGCCCCCGACGGTCAGCACAGCCGCCCGCACCACCCGGGCGCAGCTCGAGTCGTCCGGGCCCAGGGAGCCGACCCCCAGGTACTGCGCTCAGGCTGTCGCCTCTGGGGACGCCGGGTACGGGCCGCCGCGCTCGCCGGGTTCGGGCCCGGCCGGGCGGGCGGGGGAAATGGACGGCCTCTGGTCGTCCCGCTGCTCGTCCGCCGGAGTGGGACGTCGCAACCTGGGCAGTGCAGACGTCCCAAATCCCACGTCATCGTGGTGAGACGGACCTCGGGACGCTCATGGTGGGCTTGGTACACCCGGAGTGAGGTGGTGGCTCCTAGAGTTGGCGCCGCGCCTGGGGGAGCGACCCCTGGTGAGTTCTGAAACATCCTCAGGGGGAGAAATCATGCGTAAGCGCAGGATCGCCAGGATCGGCCTCGTTGCGGGCACCGCGGCATTGTTCGTGAGCGGCATGCTGAGCGGCAGCGCCCAGGCCAAGACCGGAGTCAGCTACATCGGCAAGGGCTATCCCAACACGAGGGCCGGCGTGTGGTGCGTGCAGCACAGCCTCAACTACATCTTCAGCACCATGGACATCCACCATGCGCAGATCGCCGAGGACAGTCTGTTCGGCCCGCAGACGGAGGAGGCGATCCGGTACCTGCAGGCCAACGACGCCAACTGGTACACCGACGTCGACGGCGTGGTTGGACCGGCCACGGGCAGTACGCTCTACGCCTGGGGCGACCCCAAGTTCAACTACTCCGAGGCGGGCACCAACGGCTACTGCTACTGGAACCTTCCCACCGAGGGCGTCTGGGGCTAGGAAGCCCCGGCCGGACATGCCGGCGACTTTGATCGCCCGGGCAGGGGTCCCGGGCGGGTGAGCCGTCCGCGGTCCCCCGGTGCCGACCGCCGGTGTGGCCCGCAGGGCCCTGGCAGTCCACACGGGGTGTGGTCGACCAGGGCCCACGGCGTTACTGCTCGGGCAGCGGCTCCATGACGACGACTTCCTACGCACCGGCTCCGCGGGGCGGGGGAGTTCAGGGGCGGCGGGCGGTGACGGTGATCGCGTGGGCGGGCGGTCCAGACGACCACGGGCACCATGAACCTGGTGTCCCGCCACCGGCCGAAGAACGGCGAGCCCGTCGGAGCGTCGTCCACCGGTTCGGGCGGAAGCCTGACCGTGCGCTCGTCGAACACACACCAGCCCCAGGAGGCGTCGTCGGCGCCCCAGGTCACGTGCACCACCTACACCGTGCTGCCGGGCGGGCGGCACCAGACGGTCAGCACGGCCGGCCGCCAGCCGCCTCCCATCCGGATCTCCACCAGGCGCCACCGCCGCGTCTCCTGGTAGAACCCGGGCAGCGTCATCAGCTCCCGGGGCGCTCGCCTACTACCTCGGCCTCGGCCCGGGCCAGCTGGCGGACGACGGCAGGCAGTAGGGCGCTGGAGGCACCCATCCGCCCGGAGAACTCTTCTCGGCGGTCACCCCAGATCAGCTCCAGGTGCTCAGTCCCCTTGCCGAGCCTCCCACGGAGCCCGCCGCACCCTTCCCAGGACAACTAGCGGAAGGCCGGCTGACCGTTGCGCTGGAGTCACCTCCGCGGTCCTGACACCGCCCGGTCGCTGCTACGGCACCCCGGCGGTGTGCGGCGAGGTGCCGGCGGTCAGGCGGCGACAACGGCGATGGCCGTACCGACCAGGGTCGACTTCTTCCTGGGCATGGTGGTTCCTCCTGTTCGTACCGACGGCCTGATGAAGTCGTGGAGGAGCGGGTTGGGCTGTGGGCCACAGTGGGCGATGTGCGGTCCGGCCCGGCACCTCGCTTGCCAGGCCGGACCAGCGCTCAGAAGTCCCAGCTCTGGCTCGGCGCGCCGTTGCAGCTCCAGCTCACCAGGAGCTGTCCGTTCTCGGGCCGGCCGCCCAGGATGTCGAGGCACTTTCCGTTCATCCGGCTTCGGATCTCGCCGCCGTTCCGGTACCACCTCTGGTTACTGCCGCCGTCGCAGTCCCACGTGCTCACCGACCCCTGGTCACCCTGAACGAAGGCGTAGATCTCCAGGCACTTTCCGTTCATGCCCGAACGGATCTGCTCACCGTCCCAGCTCCACTGCTGGTTGGTGTTGCCGGTGCAGTCCCACGTCACGGTGGAGGCGCCGTTCTCCTGGTGGAACATGAAGATGTCGGCGCACTTCCCGTTCATGTTGGACCTGAGCAGCGGCGCGGCGGCGGACGCCGGCGAACCCGTCAAGGTGCTGCCGACCGCGAGCCCGACGGCCACCAGCAGCGGCATCAGTCGTTTCACAGCTTTCACGCGTGCCTCCGTACAGTCATTGCGCGGTTGCGCTAGGTCATGTCTAGCCGCCAATGTTGTCCGGTGCCGGGATGGGAACGCCGGACATCAACTGCCGGACAATCGCCGTGCATCGCGGCTCCGGGAAGGCTCTGCAAAGGACAGCCATGCCACGCGCCGAACGCCCGCTGGACCCGGACGCCGGTCCCCTGACGCGGTTCGCGGCCGACCTGCGGAGGCTGCGCGAGGAAGCGGGACGGCCGACCTACCGGGCACTGGCGCAAAGCGCGCACTACTCGTCCACGACACTGTCGGACGCCGCGGGCGGGCGCACCTTTCCGAGCCTGGGTGTGACGCTGGCGTACGTTGCGGCGTGTCAGGGCGACTGCCGTGCCTGGGAATCCCGATGGCACACGGTCGCCGCCGAGCTCGCCGTCGGCGCTGCCTGCGGCGAGCCCGGCGAAGCCGACCTGCGGGGCGCACCGTACGTCGGTCTGTCGGCGTTCCAGCCGGAGGACGCCGACCGCTTCTTCGGCCGCGAGCGACTGACCGGCGAGGTGCTGGCGAAGGTGCGTGACCGCCGCTTCGTGGCGGTCTTCGGGCCGTCCGGATCGGGGAAGTCCTCGCTGCTGCGGGCGGGGCTCGTCGCCCACGCGCGGGCGTCCGGGCGGCCGGTGATGCTCTTCACGCCAGGCCCCCACCCCGTGGAGGAATGCGCGATCCGGCTGGCCGTGGCGACGGGAGAGGCGCCCGGCCCGCTGATGACCGAGCTGCGCGACGATCCCGCGATGCTGCACCTGCGGATCCGGCAGGCCATGATCGACCGTGCGCCGGACATCGACATGCTGATCGTGGTCGACCAGTTCGAGGAGGTCTTCACGCTCTGCCGAGACCGGGACGAACGGGACGCGTTCATCACCATGCTGATCGCGGCCACCGCCGGGACGACCAGCCGGACTCGGGTGGTCGTCGGCGTGCGCGCCGACTTCTACGGCCACTGCGTCCAGGACCCCCGGCTGGTGAGGGCGATGCGCGACGCGCAGATCGCGGTCGGCCCGATGAGCAGCCAAGAGCTGCGCGAGGCCATCATCCGGCCGGCCAACCTCGCCGACTGCACGGTGACCGGCCCGCTGCTGGCGGCCGTGGTCGCGGACGCGACCGGCCAGCCGGGTGCGTTGCCACTGGTCTCACACGCGATGGTCGAGACCTGGCGCCGCCGCAGCGGCAACCGCCTGACGCTGGACGGGTACCTGGCGGCCGGCGGAATCCAGCACGCGCTCGCGCAGACGGCGGAGGCCGCCTACCGGGCGCTGTCACCGGTGCAGCAGGGCCTCGCCAGATCGCTGTTCCTGCGGCTGACCGCGCTGGGCGACGGCACCGAGGACACCAGGCGCCGGATCAGCAGGGACGAGCTCGACCCGGCCCCCGACATGGCCGTTGTGCTCGAATCCCTCGCCCGGCAAAGGCTGGTGACGCTGAACCAGAACTGCGTCGAGATCACTCACGAGGCGATCATCCGGTGCTGGCCGAGGCTGCGCGGCTGGCTGACCGAAGACCGGGACCGACTGCTCCTGCACCGGCGGATCACTGACGCGACCGCGAGCTGGGAGGCGCACGACCGCGACCCGCACGCCCTGTACCGGGGTACCCGCCTTGCTGCGGCACTGGACCTGGCCGCTGCGGACGGCAGTCGGCTGACGTCCAGGGAACGGCGCTTCCTCGACGCGAGCCGGGACGCGCAGACCGGTGAAACGGCGGCGACCAGGCGGCGGACGGTCCGCCTTCGGCAGTTGGTCACGCTTCTCACCGTGCTGGTGGTCATCGCCGCCACCGCGGGCGTGCTGGCCGTCGGCTCGCGCAGCTCGGCCATCCGGCAGCGCAACGTGGCCATTGCACGCAAGGCCGCCGCGGACGCGGCCGGGGTACGACAGCAGAACCCCTCGCTCGCCGCGCAGCTGAACCTGGCCGCGTACCGGCTGGCAGCCACTGACGACGTCCGCGATCAGCTGATGAGCACGTTCGCGGCGCCGTACACGAGCCGGCTCATCAACCACACCTCCGATGTCGTCTCGGTCTCCTTCGCCCCGGAGAGCACGGTCCTCGCCACCGCGAGCTGGGACCGCACGGTCCGGCTGTGGGACGTCGGGGACGCCCACCACCCCGTCCAGCTGGCGGTCCTGGACCAGCCCTGGCGGCTGCTGTCGGTCGCGTTCGGGCAGGGTGGCCACGTCCTCGCGGCGGCGAGCGAACGATCGGTGCGGTTGTGGGACGTGACGAACCGGCGAGCGCCCGTCGAGCTGGGCACCCTGCCGGATCAGCCGGCCGCGCCGACGTGGGTGGCGTTCCGGCCCGGCGGCGACGTCATCGCCACCGGCCACACCGACGGCACGGCGCGACTGTGGAACGTGCACGATCCCCGGCAGCCATGGCTACTGGCCACCCTCCCCGGCCACACCGACCAGGTCACCTCGGTGGCATTCACACCGGACGGCCGCACACTGGCGACCACCGGCGACACCACCGCCAGACTGTGGGACGTCACCGACCCGGCGAACCCGCGCGACCTCGACGTGCTGCGCGGCCACACCGACACGGTGGCCTCGGTCGCATTCAGTCCGGACGGCCGCACCGTGGCGACCAGCAGCTGGGATCACACCGCACGTATCTGGGACATCGGCAGCAGCCCGCGGACGCAGCCGCCGACCGTCCTGATCGGCCATCCCACGATCGTCTGGTCGGTGGCGTTCGCCCCTGACGGCCGGACACTCGTCTCGGTCGGCGGGTCCACTCTCTTGTGGGATGTCAGCGATCCGGCTCACCCGATGCGCGTCAGCGCGATTCCCGGCGGGGCCTACCAGGCCGCGTTCAGCCCGGACAGTCGCACACTCGCCGACTCCGACCGGCTGCTGGACCTACGGGACCTGTCACTCGCGACCCACGACGACGTGGTCACGTCCGTGGCCTTCGCCCCTGGCGGCCACCTGCTCGCCAGCGCCGGCTGGGACGGCACCGCACGACTGTGGCAGGTCACCGACGGCCGGGCCCTGTGGCCGCTGGCCGTCCTGCGCGGCCACACCAGGTTCGTCCGGTCCGTGGCGTTCAGCCCGGACGGGCGCACCCTCGTCACCGCCAGCGAGGACACCACCGTCCGCATCTGGGACGTGACCGATCCACGGGCACCGCGGGTCACATCGGTCCTCACCCCCGACGCCGGCGAAGTCGCAGGGGCCGGCTTCGACCCGGTCGGCCACCTGCTGGCCGTGTGGGCACAACATGCGGCCGGACTGTGGGACCTGACCGATCCCGGCCGTCCTCGGCAGCTGAGCCGGATCGTCGAGGACGGCCCGGACGTCACGATGGCGTCGTTCCGCCCGGACGGCCGCACGCTGGTGACGAGCACGGGCGAGCCCGGCTCGCTGCGGTTCTGGGACATCAACGATCCGCGCAGCCCCCGGGAACTGCCGTCCCCGTTGCGATCCGAGCCGCTGACCGACGGCGTGTTCAGCCCCGACAACCGGAGTCTGGCCGCCGTCCACGGGACGGACAAGACCGTCTGGCTGATCGACATCAGCGACATCGGCCGCCCGGCGAAGGTGACGCAGCTACCCGCGGCCGGCTCCGTTCTCTATGCGCTGGCCTTCTCCGCGGACGGCCGCCGGCTGGCAGCCGGCGCCGCAGACGGCAGAGTCCTGTTGTGGGACGTGAGCGGTGCGGCCGCTCCTGCCGTCCTCACCGGCCCTTCGGCCCCGGTACCGGCAGTGGCGTTCGGTCCGGACGGCAACACCCTGGCCACCGGCGGCAACGACTTCACGATCCGGCTGTGGGACACCGGCCTGGAGAAGGTCGCCGCACGTATCTGCGACAGCGCCTACCCTCGGATCACCAGAGCCGAATGGGCACGGTATCTGCCCGCGGTCGACTTCACCCCGCCCTGCCCCGCCACGTGACATCCGTCGCCGCCCAGCCCGGTGGACCGGTCCACCGATCTCCTGGCCACCCCTCGCCTCCACTGACGCCGCGGCGGCGGGCCGGACGTCGAGCCGCGCGTCGCGCTCCGCAGGTGCGGTTCGGCGCGCCGGCCTTCGCGGTGCGGTGGGGCGACCCGGCGCGATGCGCCCGGGCCGGGCGGCCCCACGCCCTCCCCGTGGGTGAGGTGCTCCCCCGGCGCGCGGCGCAGCAGGGCGAGGACACCTGCATGCGCGTCAGAAAGGGTCGTGCGGGTCGTAGAACCCGGTCCGTTCGCGCTTCCCGGTGTCGGAGAAGAAGCGACGGGGGCATTCGCAGAGCTTGTACCCGCACCGGCGACAGGGCGGCCAGGACAGGCACACGGCCACGACCCCGGCCGCGCACAGGACGACGATCACGATCCCGACCGTGCCGATGATGCTGTAGGCGCTCATCCAGGGCCCCCTTCGTACGTCCCGTGGAGTCGACGCGCGGGCGCCGGGTCCTGGTTCCCCCCGACCGACCGGCGGCGCCGACGCCGCCGACGCCGCCGACGCGCCGCGGGTCGGACCGTCGCCGGCCAGGTCCCGGGAGCGGCTTGCGGTGCGGCGGCTCACGACAGGCTAATTTGGGGCATCCCCAAAGGAGGAGCGCCCCATGGGCAAGGTGGTCATGTACGCCTCGGTGTCGGTGGACGGCTTCATCGCGGACGAGAACGACCTGCCAGGACCGCTGTTCGACTGGTTGACCAGCGGTGACGTCCCGTTGGACGAGAGCGGCGCGCTGAAGGTGTCGCAGGCGTCCTACGACTACACCCGGCCGTACTGGGACCGGATCGGGGCGACGGTCGTCGGCCGCCACGTCTTCGACATGACGGACGGCTGGGACGGGAAGCCTCCGAGCGGGATCGACCACGTGGTCGTCGTGACGCACCGGCCGGCGCCCGACGATTGGGATCCCGAGGCGCCGTTCCACTTCGTCGACGGCGTCGAGGCGGCCGTGGCCAAGGCGAAGGAACTTGCGGGTGACCGCACGGTCGAGGTCGCCGCCGGCGACGTCGGGGGCCAGGTGCTGGCCGCCGGCCTGGTCGACGAGGTGCGCATGGACGTCGTGCCCGTCGTGTTCGGCTCCGGCAAGCGCTACTTCGGGTCGGTCCACGCGCAGCACCTGTTGGGGGATCCCGAGGGGGTGATCCAAGGCGACCGGGTGCTTCACCTGCGCTACCCGGTGCCCCGCTGACCGCTCGTTCCCCGGCCCTGCGGGCACCGCAGGTCACACCCGCCCAGCGCCCCCCAGCGCCCCCTGGCCGGCCGGCGTCTCCCGCCGGGTGACGACGGGCCGTATACGATACGGAGTCGTGCTACTACTCCCTGAGAGCGTCGTCGGCTTCGGCGTGGTGCGTCAGGCGGTGATCCTGGCCGGTGGCACCGGGAGCCGGGTGCGGCCGCTCACGCTGACCAGACCGAAGCCGATGGTCGAGGTGCAGGGCACACCGATCCCGCGCCATCAACTCGACTGGTTCGCCGAATCAGGGGTGGAGCGGGTCGTCATCTCCGCAGGGCACCGGGCCCAGGTGATCAGTGACTACCTCCTCGCCTGCCCGGCGCCCGTTCGGACGGAAGTGGTGGTCGAGACAAGGCCGTTGGGCCGAGGCGGAGGGCTGAAACTGGCCGCCGCCGCGCTGGAGCGCTCCGACGAACCGTGGCTGGCGGTGTACGGGGACATCTGGACCCGCTTCCCGCTCACCGCCATGTTCGCCCATCACCGGCGACACGCCACGCTGGCCACGCTCGCTCTCCCCGTCCCTGGCTGCCCAGGGGAAGCGTCGACTGCGACGAACGCGGCCGGGTGACCGCACTCGCCTCACAGGCACCCGCTCCCCTGCGGGTCGACGGCGGCGCCATCGTCTTCGAACCCCGGGTGAGGGAGCTGCTGCCGGACGAAGGCGACCACGAGCGCACCACTCTTCCCCGGCTCGTCCACGCCGGGCAGCTGACGGTCTATCCGGTGAACGGTCCGTGGCGGGCTCTCAACACGCCACGCGATGTGCACGACCTCGAACGCGAGATCGCCGGCCAGGGTGACACGAAGGTGGGAGTCCCCTGCGGACCGGGCAAGCCCGGTACGGCTCCGGGAACAGCGGGAGCGGCTCCGAGGACCAGCGGGAGCGGCCCCCACGTCGGGTGGCCGTTGCTCCACGCCGGCGCCCGTCGCCCTGAACCCGCGCGTGCGACACCTTCGCCACCTGTCACGTCGTCACGATCACCGCCTCGCTCGGGTTCTCGGACCCGACCCGGTCGGCGGTCCACCGCATCGAGGCCGCCCCGAAGTCGGACCGTCAGTGGCCGCCGCCCCAGTCCGCGACGTCACGGCACGCGGCGAGGAGGGGTTCCAGTGCGCGGGCGGGCGTGCCGGGGTGGACGGCGAGGTAGGTGGGCACCGGATCGCCGGACTGCCGATTCAGTCCGGTGAAAGGTGATCATGACTTTCCAGGGCGGTTCAGATGATGCATCGACCGTCCATGCCTGACCCGCTCGGCCCTCGAAGACCACTTCAATACGCTCTCTCACTCGCCTTCTCCATACAGCGGATTCTCCCAGACCTCGCCTTGGAGGTCTCCTGTCGCCACAATCGGGCGCTCACGATCGTGCTGGGCGACTGCGGCGTTGACGCTGGCAACGCGGAGTTGCTGTAGCGCTGCGTTGTGGACGACGGCTGGCCGGTGCGACGGGCCGCGGAACGCTCTCAGGCCAGCCACACCACCGCGCCCCGATGGGCCAGGGGTGGCGGGAGACCCGACCCTGGGGTGAAGCCGCTCGGCTCGGATATCAGCTCCCGCCTGGGCCGCGCTCCTGGGCTACGAGTCCCACTCCGAGCGCCGCTGGTCTCGCTGGGCGCTTTTTCGGATCAGCGAGACCAGCGGCGCCGGAATTATCAGGATTCGACAGCTGAGGTAGAAATGACGACAGGATCTCCGCAGATCACGTCGTACGTCCCATGGTCGTCGAATCCTAGCCGGTAATGGTGGATCACGACATCGCCGCGAAAAACGACCCTCTCGCCTTCGAGTTCCATCCCTGGAATCCTCTCTACTTTGGCAGTAGCGAGCGCGCGAAGGCGTTCGGAATCAAAAATTTCAATGAGTCCGAACTCGAACTCGTCAGACTCGGGGAGAAGGCAGTCGTAATCGCCAACCCATCCATAGGACATTACCTGATGGAAAGTTAGCTTGACGCGACCACCGCCCACTCCATTATACTCGATAAACAGAGATGAATTGTTCCCGTGTAGGTGGGTCTGCACAGTGACCTCCGCCTTATCTGCCCAAGAGGTAGACAGGGCGGCACTATGGACGATTTGACTTCTAGTCACTGTTCTATCCTAATCGGAGATCTCCGGAACTTCCACCCAGAAGAGAATGTCACTGTCCGCTGAGATACCCCGAGTGATTGGAATCCTCCTGGAAGGCAGCCGTCCGCCGCCACCAGGGATTGATTCACGCAGACGCGCTAGGGTCTTCTTGCTGATCCCCGATATCGGCACCTTTACAACGTTCGTAGGAAGCTTGCCTGCGAGACTTAGGGCGCTGAGGCCTCGCGTGTTGGTTGACACGAGAACGCCGTCCAGTTCGAATGCCGTGATCTGAATGTCGTCGGTTGACATGCGCCCCTCCCGCAGGTCGTCAGCAACATCCTTGATCGGTCGTCCGGCCAGGCTCTTGGGAACACCCTGCTTCGTGGAGAAATATGCGTCTGCCCGCTTCTGCCCGAACAGTACCTGCTCGCCGGCCCTAGCTGAGCCCGCATTCGCGGGGTTGGAGCTCATGGCGTAGGCGGTGACAGGAGGGCCGAGGAGTTTGCCGGTGAGCCAGCGGAATGCGGGGCCTATGAGGGTGCCTCCGGCGCCTCCGGCGGCGCCGAGGAGGAGGTCCTGGGGGGTGGTGGGCTGGCATTGGATGGTGTTGACGAGCCAGGTGTAGCCGGCGCCGACGGCGGCGTTGACGCCTGCTGCGGTGAAGGTGGCGGCGGTGCCTTCGAGGGCGAGGGCGGTGGCGGCGGTGCCGCCGATGGGGGCGAGGAGGCCGGCGCCGGCGCCGATGAGGGCGCCCTTGCCGCTGGCGGCGGCGAGGCCGGTCCAGCTGAAGTCCTTGCCTTGGTGCTGCCAGGCGTAGACGCCGGCGCCGATGATGCCTCCGGCGACGCCGCCGATGAGGGCGCTGATGCACATGGGGCAGGCGCCGGAGGGGTCGGTCTGGTTGGTGGGGTCTCCGTCGGCGTAGGTGTAGGCGGAGGCGAGGGGTGTGCCGGTGCCGGTGGTGAGGGGGTCGCGGGTGGTGAAGGTGCCGGTGGTGCTGTCGTACTGGCGGGCCCTCAGGTTGATCTGGCCGGGCAGGTTGGGGTCGGTGTACTGGCCGGTGAAGCCGAACGGGGCGGGTGTGGCGGCGGTACCGGTGGTGGCGCGGTTGCCGCGGTTGTCGTAGTTGTATGTGGCTTGGTTGGTGCCGGTGGCGTCGGTCGTGGTGGTGACGGAGCCGATGCGGTCGTGCTGGAAGTAGAGGCTGCCGGCGGGGGTGTCCATGGACTGGGGCAGTCCGTCGGGGCCTGTGTGGTAGGTGGCGATCGGGGCGCCGGTGGTGCTGGTTTCGGTGGCGATCTGGGGGAAGGCTCCGTTGATGTCCCAGCGGGTCGTGCGGTCGGGTGTGCCGTTCTTGGTGGTGGTGGAGCGGTTGCCGTCGGCGTCGTAGGTGAAGGCGAGGGCTGCGGTGGGGAGGTTGGCGCCGGTCAGGCGTCCGGCGGGGTCGTAGGTGTAGGTGCCGGAGGCGTCGGCGGTGCGGTTGCCGTCGGCGTCGTACCGGTAGGTCGTGCTGGCGGTGCCGGTGGTGCTGGTGGTGAGCTGGTCGGCGGCGTCGAAGGTGTTGGTGGTCTTCGTGCCGTTCGGGGCGGTCGTGGTGAGCTGGTTGCCGGCCTTGTCCCAGGTGTAGCTGGTGGTGCTGTTCGGTGTGCAGGTGCTCGGGCTGGTGCCCGTGCAGGTGGTGGCGAGGCGGCCGGCCGGGTCGTAGGTGTAGCTGGTCGCCGGGCGGGGGTTGGGGCCGGTGTCCTGGTACTGCTCGGTGGTGACGCGGCCGTTGGCGTCGAGCGTGTAGTTCTTGGCGCCGCTGGCGTCGCTGGTGGTGGTCAGCCGTCCGGCGCGGTCGTAGGTCCGGGTTTCGGTGACCGGGGTGGTGGTGGGGGTCGTCGCGGTGAGGAGGTTGCCGGTGGGGTCGTAGGTGTAGCCGACGGTCTTTCCGGCGGTGGTCTGGCCGCTGGGGTGCTGGTCCTTGTCGTAGGTGTAGGTGGTGGCCGTGTTGTCGGGGAAGGTGCGGGCGGTGAGGTTGCCGTCGGGGTTGTAGGTGTAGGTGAAGTCCTGGTCCACGCCGGGGGCGGTGACTCGGGTCAGGCGGTCGGCCTGGTCGTACTTCAGGGTGCGGGAGCCGGTGGCGTCCGTGACACCGGTGATGTGCCCGGTGGCGTCGTAGTCGTACGTGGCACCGGGGGTGCCCTCGGAGTAGGCGACCGCGGTGATCTGGCCCGCGCCGTTGACGGTCGAGGTGATGGTCTGGCCGCGGGCGTTGGTGACCGTGGTGCGGTTGCCGTCGGCGTCGTAGCCGAAGGTGACGGTGCGGCCGAGCGGGTCGGTGACGGTGGTGGTGCGGCCGGTGGTGTCGTAGCCGTAGCCGGTGGCGTGGTTGTTGGCGTCGGTGCGGGCGGTGAGCAGGCCGGTGGCGGGGTCGTAGGCGTTGGTGGTGGCCCCGCCGTCGGGGGCGGTGACGGTGACGACGCGGTTGAGGAGGTCGTAGGCGTAACTGGTGGTCTTCCCTGCCGCGTCGGTGGAGGTCAGCTGGTTGCCTGCGGCGTCGTAGGTCGTGCGCTGCGTGTTGCCGAGCGGGTCGGTAACGCTGAGGGGGTGGCCCACTTGGTCGTAGGCGGTGGTCCAGGTGTAGTCGGCGGGGTCGGCGCCGGTGACGTTGCCGCGCGGGTCCACGACTGTGGTCCTGCGGCCGTCGCTGTCGTAGCCGTAGCTCGTGCGCGCGCCCAGGGGTGAGGTGCGGGCGGTGAGGTTGCCGTCGCTGTCGAATGAGTAGGTGGTCGTCTCGTCCAGCGGTGTGGTGACCGAGGTAAGGCGGCCGGCGGGGTCGTAGTCGAACGCTGTCCTCTGCCACAGGGCGTTGATGAGCGAGGTGACGTTCCCGGCACGGTCGTACTCGACGGTGCGGGTGTGGGAGAGGGGGTCGGTGACTGCGGTGGGCCGGTCGAGGGCGTCGTAGTCGGTCTTGGTCGTTTGGCCGAGCGGGTCGGTGACGGTGGTGCGGCGCCCGGCCTTGTCGTAGCCGTACGCCCAGGTGAACGCCGATGCCGTCGCACCGGCCGTGTTGCCCCGCGGGGTCGTCACCGTCAGCAGGTGGCGGGCCTTGTCGTGGGTGTAGGCGGTCTTGTCGCCCGCCGGGTCGGTTCGGGATTCCAGGTCGCCCACGGCGGTGTAGGTCTGAGTGGTTTGGCGGCCCGCGGGGTCGGTGACCGTGGTGAGGCGGTTGAGGGGGTCGTAGCCGTACCTGGTGACGGCCTTGGTGGCGTCGGTGACGGTCACCGGATTGCCCGCCGTGTCGTATGCCGTGGACGTGACCTCGCCCCGGGGTCCCGTGACGGAGGTGATGCGGTCGGCCGTGTCGTAGCTGAGCGTGGTGGTGAACGCGGCCGGGTCCGCGCCGGCGGTGTTCCCCCGGGGATCGGTACTGGTCAGCAGACGCCCGGAGGAATCGAACGTCCTGGTCGTCTTCGCGCCCGACGGGGACGTGACCGTGGTCAGGTCGCCCTGGGCGTCGTAGCCGTAGGAGGTGGTGTGCCCGCCGGGGGTCGTGACGCTCGCCAGCTGGCCGGCCTGGGTGTAGGCCAGGGCGGTGGTGTTGCCGTTGGGGTCCTTGACCGAGGTGAGCAGGCCGCGGGCGTCGTAGCCGTAGCTCGTGGTGTGCTGGCCGCCGTCGGTGGCGCTGGTGACGTTGCCGTTGTCGTCGTACGACCAGCTTCGGGCACCGCCGGCAGGCGGGCTGAGCGTGGTCAGGTGCCCTGCGGAGTCGTACGAGAGGCTGGTGGAGTTGCCGAGCGGGTCGGTGATCCGGGTGCGGTTGCCGGACCCGTCGTAGCTGTAGCGGGTGGTGTTCCCGAACGGGTCGTACTGGGCGAGGAGCCAGTTCCCCGCGTACAGGTCGCTCCACACGCCGCCGTCCGGGGCGGTGGTGTCGGTCTCCCCGTCCTTGTAGGAGAACGTGGTGGTGGCGCCGGACGCGTCCTGCTGGGCGGTGACGCGGCCCTGCGCGTCGTAGGTGTTGCGCGTGGTGTAGTTGCCGCGGGGATCGCGCACCGAGTTGAGCCGTCCGGCCGCGTCATAGGCGTAGGCGGTCGTCGCTCCGTCGAGGGCCGAGACGCTGGTCAGCCGACCGTCGGTGTAGCCGTAGTCGACGTGGCGGCCGTCGGCGAGCTTGACCTGCGCCAGCCGGCCCCCGCTGTAGGAGAAGACTGCGGTGCGGCCCGCGGAGTCGGTGACCCCGGTCAACTGCCCACCGGTGTACGAGAGGACGAGCCCCTGCCCGGCGCGGTCACGGGCTGCGGTGAGTCGGCCGGCCGCGTCGAACGCGAGGGTGCGCAGGTCCGGCGTGCTGAGCAGGTAGCCGCCGGAGCCGTCGGCGCGCAGGAAGGAGCGGGCGGTCACGGGGGCCGCGTAGCCGCCGTCGGGCTTCTTCGTGAACCGGTAGCGGGAGCCGTCCTCGGCGGTGAACGTCACGTCCCCGTTGGCCTCGGCGGACAGGGCGGCGGACCAGGGCAGGGACCACCCGGGGCCGAATGGACCGGAAGCCGGGTTGTTCGAGGAGTAACTGCGGGTGAGGGAGAACGGGACACCGGGGGACGGAAGCCTTGCGTCGGTGTAGGAGTCGGAGAACGCTCCCGTCCCGGTGTTCACCGGGTCACCGCGCATCGCCTGCGGTCGGGAGTGTCCCGAGGAGTCGTCACCGCACACGCAGCCGTAGGTCTGCTCGGCGGGGACGGCCTTCAGCACCCACCCGTTGAGCGTCTTCCCGCCGGCCCCGCCACCGGCGTCGGTGACGGTACCGGTGACGGTGAGACTGAAGTCGGGGTTGTCCAGCGAGGCGGGCGCAGTACCGCACTTGGCCGCGTCGACCGAGAGCGGGAACGACGCCTTGGCGGCAGTGTCCTTCTCGTCGGTTCGGGTGGCCCACCACAAGGAGTGCGTGGTGACGACCAGTCCGGTGTCGTACCGCGTGGTCCCGCCCGGACAGGTCACCTCCCAGGTCACATGAACGGAGCGCTGGACGTCGTCGTAGACGGTCCAGCCGGTCTGCGGATCCGTGTGGGTCTGCTGCGCATCGTTGTAGAAGAAAGCGGTGACGTTCAGCTTCTCGCCCGGAACGACCATCGCCGTGTCCGAGATGAACGCCCCGCCCTCACTGACCGGCGCGTCACCGAAGCGGATGCCGCCCTCTGCGCCACTGGCGTAGAGGGCCGTGGGCACAGCGCCCACGCTGGATGCCAGCGCGTGCTCGGCCAGACTGGGGCCTGCGGCCGCCTTCGGCTGCCGCGCACCAGCCTCCTTCGGCATTCCGGCCGCCGGCGTGAGCTCCGAGGCCTTCCGGATCTGCTCGCGGCGCTGGGCCAGCGTCATGGCCTGCTGCCGGGGCTCCGGCTTCGGGCCCGACACCGACGCCGTTCCACGCGGCGACGCGGATGAGGGCGGCGCCGCTGCCGCCGTTCCGGCTGACGCGCCGGCACCGAACAACATGGCAAGCGCCAGAACAAAGCTCAGCCATCCTGTCATATACATGTCAGAGTGTTTAAGGCGATACATCAAACCCCCAAGTTGCCCATAGGTCGTCCACAACCTAGGGGCTCGCCACCCTGACCGTCCCGTATTCGATCACCCCGTGACAGACATCACTCCTACTCACAGGAACCGGCCTGCTTCTGTCTTCTGATCGCCGCGGAGCAGCTCGGTGATCCAGTCGGCGACGCCGGCGGGGAAGCAGAGGGTGCGCCGTTCGATGTCGTTGGGGGTGCGGATGGTCCGCCAGGAAAGGCCCCGGGCGCCTCGTGCGCCGATGCACCTTCCGGTCGGCCGGCTCGGACGCCCCTCGCAGACGTCCCGTCACGGGAGGGGCCTGCCGGGACTCTGGCTAGCCCTGCGTGGCAGCCGACGCGTCGGCGTCGTTGAGGACCCCGCAGCACTCGCCCGGCCTGGGGTCGAGGTCTGCCTGGACGGAAGCAGCGTCAAGCCCCGCGAGGTAGCCGCTCAGAAAGGCCTGGTTGAGCCCGCACACGAGGTCGGTGGCCTTGCCGGCGAGCGGCTGGAAGGGGCAGTTGCGCAGCCTGGTCTCGGTCGGGCTCTCGCGAACCGGCTCGCATCCGTAGGTGTCGAGCATCCGCTCACACAGCGTCAGGCGCCGCTCTACGCCGAAACGCCCGGGCCGGCTGCGCTCGTGCTCTTGCTCTCCCAGGCGCCGGCCGCGGCTGGCAGCGGCCTCGATCGCCGCATCGGCCGCGCCGCACCCTCGTGGCAGCGATCGGGAATGGTGACTGCGATCTGCGTATCGGTCGGCTCGTAGACCTTGGGCTGGCGCTCGACGCGGCGCGGCGCACCGGGGTCGGCCACCAGCAGTTGATCGACGCCTTCAGAGTCCGATTTCAGCGGCGCGGGTGGCGGCGGTGCGGGAACGCGTGGGCCGACGGTTCGGGGCCGCACCGGCGCATGAGAGGATGCGCGCGATCTTGGGGCTGCGGAGGGGGGTTGTCCGGCGCGTGTTGTGCGTGCTGCCGCGCTGGTTGCGGGGGGGTTGTGGGGCTGGCGGGGTGTTCCGATGTGCAGTCGGGGGTGGGGCCCCGGCCTCTCCAGGGTCCGTGCCGCCACGACTGTCCGCCGGTCTGCTGGCGCCAGCTCAGCTTCCGTCCGGTTTCAAGCTGCTGCCCGACGTTCCCCGCTCCCCCGCTCCTCGCGCCCCGATCATGTCGATGCCGTGCTCGGACCTCGTGACGGAGAGCTTTCTGGTCACCCACACCCAGGTCCTGGACGAGGCATGGGTCAGCCTGGAACGGCCGCCCACCGACCCCCACAGCCTCGCCGACGGCTGGTACGGCGAGGAGACGCTCGACCGCTACGGACCCGGCCAGGCGGCCGCCGTCATGACCGCCGTCCGCGGCGCGGCGCAGCGCTGTGCCTCCTACTCCGACGCGCTTCCCCTCGGCGGCCCCGCGACGCACAACACCGTGGAGACGAAGGATCCGGGCGTGCCGGCGGACGACGGCCTGGTGCTGCGGATCACTGTCACCTCCGCGGACGACACACAGCCGTGGGTCATCGAGCGGGCGTTCGTCCGGGAAGGCGATGTGCTGCTGACAGTGGACAAGTTGATCGAGCAGGCACCCGTGGTCGGGGTGGAAGCCGTCCTGCCGGCCGCCGTGGCGGCCTACCGCGCGAGCAGTAGTCGGTGACCGAGCGCACCGCTGCCGCCACGACTTGCGCCGAGCGGCGGTGTTGCCTTCGGAGGCGGGCAGGCCGTGCAGCGTGAGGTCGCCCAGTGCCTGCCGGACCGCCTTGTTCGACGCCGCCTCGGGACGCAGAAGGGGCCGGCGGTGGCGTCCTTCCACACACCGAGCGCGTGGAGGACATCCGCGCGCAACCTCGGGTCCGAGCCGTTGGGGTGGTCCAGGGCCTTGGTGAGGGCGTGCCGTCCGGGGCGGCCGTAGCGCCACCACCGGCCCGAGCGTCCGTGCTCGGCGAGGGAGGCCAGGAACCGGTGGAAGTCGGTTGGCGTGCAGGCACCTGGTCCTCCCACCACGGATCGGCCGGGACGGAGACCAGCGCGGCCACCAGCTCGCGCCTGGTCGAGACCGGCAGCGTCAGGGGGGCCCAAGCCCTTCGCGGCGCGGGCCCGTTACGCACTCAGGGCACTCCAGCCCGGACCGGCCTTCCCCCGCAGCTCCAGCCCTGAGTACTCTTTCCCCCCTGCCGTCGCACGCCGGCTCGCCGCCCGCGGGCACGACCTGGTGCTGACCGCCCGGCGCGAGGAACGCCTGAAGGCCCTGGCCACGGAGCTGTCCGAGGCGCACGGCACCGCCACCGTCGCCGTGGCCCTCGATCTGGAGCGCACGGACGAGCTGTCCGACGCGCTGACGGACGTCCTGGCCACGCTGCCCGGCCCGCTCGCCGGCGCGGTCCTGGCGGCCGGGCACGGCCGCGGCCACGGCCCGGTACGGGAGGCCGACGGCGCGGCCTGGGAGTCCCAGCTGCGGGTCAACCTGCTCGCGCCGATGATCGTCACGCGTCGACTGCTACCCGAACTGGACGCCACCGGCGGGGACCTGGTGCTGATCGGTTCTCTGTTCGGCACCCGGCCCTCGCCCGGCTACGCGGCCTACGCCGCGACCAAGCACGGGCTGGCCGGCTTCGTCCGTTCGCTCGCCGAAGAGGACCGTCCGGCCGGCGGCTGCCGGATCTCCCCCGGCGCCACCAACACCGAGTTCGCCTCGGTCCTCGCCGGGGCCGCGACCCCGCGCGTCCACCAGGTCACCGACTGGCCCTACCACCCGTTGCTCGCCGAGGACGTGGCGGCCGCCGTCGAGTGGGCGATGAGCCGCCCCGGGCACGCCCGCGTCGCCGAGCTCACCATCGACCCCACCGACGCCCGATACTGAATCGAGGACCTGGTCGAACGCGGACCGGCCGCACCGGTTCCGCCCCCGGCAGGGCGGACGAGGTACGCGGGCCGGGAAACGGTTCGCGTTCTCCTCCTCCCATGCCGTAGTGTCGGGCCTGTCGACGCGGGGTGGAGCAGCTCGGTAGCTCGCTGGGCTCATAACCCAGAGGTCGCAGGTTCAAATCCTGTCCCCGCTACCAACAAGCCCGGGCCCGGTACGCATCAGCGCACCGGGCCCGAGCTGTTTCCGCTGGGTCCCGTCAGTCGGTCGACCGCATGGCGCCGGTCGCGAGGTCCTCCACCAGCCGGGCCGTGAGCGGCGTACGGACGCCGTGCCGTTCGGCCGCGCGCAGCAGGGCGCCGCCGATGGCGTCGAGTTCCGGCGGGCGGCCCGCCTCCGCGTCGCGCTGCATGAAGGACCTGCTGTCGGCGGGGAGGGCGTCGTACCGCTCCAGGATGTCGTCCACGACCGCGGGTGCGCCGCAGGCCCGGCCGACCGCGACGGTTTCCGGTGTCACGGCCTCGCCTCTAAGACCTGCTCTTCCGGCCGCAGCATCACCAACCCGCTGCTCAGGTGCAGTTGTGCTGCTCCCGGCGGTGGATGCCCGTGTAGTGCCATCGCATCAGACGCCGGGGCAGCGTAGCCGGGGCCCGGTCACAGGTCAGTGGTCGCCCGGCCAGTAGCGCGATGGCATCCGACGCGCTGCTGGGCGTGACTTCGAGGCCGGCGGTCCGGTTCACGGGCTATGACGAACCCCCATCCCGGTGGCGCAGCGTCGGCCGCCGGCCGAGGCTTGACCGCCGCCCGGCGGTTGGCTTCTGCGGTCAGGACTCCGGGAAGCAGACCGCGTAGACGTAGAGCGTCTGGCTTCCCGTGCCGGTGTTCCTGGCGACCGCCGACCATCCGCCGTCGCCGTTCGCCGGAGTCACGGGGACCTCGACGACACTGGAACTCTTGACGTCCCAAGAGGAGTTGAGATCCGTGGCATAGCCACCGCCCGTGACCACCGTCCCGGCCGGGCAACTCACGCCTGCGATGACGAGTTCTCCGGGCCCGCCAGTGGCACTCGAGGACACCGTCTGGCGGCCGGTCAGGCCGCCGTTGCCGGACGGCGTGGTGCTCGTCGCGGAGGCGGACTGGCTGCAGCCGACGTTCTGGGTGCCGGTGAAGCTGTTGCCCTGGCCCACCTGTCCCGAGGGGAAACAGGCGAGGGTGATCGAAGGGGTGTTGAGCAGGCCGAGCCCGAGCAGTCCTCCGTCGCCCTGGGCGTGGGCGGGGGTTCCGCCGAGGAGAGCGGCTACGGCGACGGCGGCGCACAGGGCGCTGATCTTCCCGACTGGCTTCACTACGGCTGTCCTTACCTGATGGACGAGCGTGCGGCGCGGTGGCACCCACTCGTCCGGTGATCGGGTCACCAGAAGGATGCCGACGAGGGGCAGCACTGCGACCGCGCCACACCCGACCCGCGAAGGGCTTCGCTCGTTCAGCCCGTGCCCCACCCGAACGGGCACAAGGGCCTTGCAACCCAGCCACCGGGCGCGCCCAGCACCCCAGCCGCCACCGACACCACGCAGGACCGGTCCCCGGGCCGCCCCCTACTCGGCGATGGCGTTGATCAGGGACCTCTCCCCCACGAGGGTGCGGCTGATGGTGTCCGCCCAGGTCTGACGGCGCGGGTGGGTGACGGGGGGCGTAGTCGGCGAACACCGGCAGGATGTCGAGGACGTGGGCGAGGCTGCGGATGACGGAGCGGGCCGGGCCGATCGGGGCGCCGGTGTCCTCGTCGACGGTGACGATGCCCATCAGGCGCTGGCCGATGGACTCGCCGGTCTGCCCGCGCACCGCCCACTGCCACACCAGGAACGCGGCGCCAATCAGCCAGTAGGCGGAGGCGAGCACGGTCCGCACGTCCCAGCCGATCAGCATGCCGATCATCTGCAGGAGCGCGAAGGCGGGCTTCGCCGCGTAGAGGGCGGCGGTGTAGGCGGTCATGATGCCGCCGGCCAGGCCGAGCTCGATGGCGGTGGCCATGGCCCGCGCGGTCCACGGGGCCAGGCCGGGGATCGCCGTCGGCCGCCCGGGACGGTACTGCCGCGGGATCGTCCCCGGACCACGGGTCTCCCTCCGGGCCCGTTTCTCCCACGCCGGCGCTCACCGGGCTCAACGACCGCCGGCAGGCGCCGTGAGCCGGGTTCACCCGTACAGCCCTCAGCGCAACGGCCCGGGCGCGGACACCTTCTATGGGGGTGTCCGCGCCCGGGCCCTCCGCCAGGCACCGTGAGCTAGTGCCGTGGCCGGAAAGGATCACCGGGGTGGGAGCTTGGCGTGAGAGGATCGCGGCCGTGACCATCTCGCTTCATGACTTCGATGGCGAACACTCGCTGACGTTGGACGTTGGTGGCCTTGCTGCTGACGCGGCGGTAGCCGGTGCAGGGCACGAGCCGAACGGGTACTTCTGGGAAGGTCTCGTGCAGTTCGCCTGGCCGGACATTGCCGAGCGCCTCAACTTCGACAGCGAGGCCGGCATGTTCTGCGCGGTCGGGAGTCCGAGTGACCTCGCGCGACTCAAGACGGCCCTTGAGCCAGTCATCGCGAGCCCCGACGCGGTCGGCGACATCATCGCCCAGGCGGAGACTTCGGGCTTCGAGTTCGACGACTAGGAACTCCAGAGAAACCCCGGTTCGCTCAGGCTGCCGCACGATCGAGCTTCGTGTCGCGGTCGGGGTCGGGTGACTCCTTCCAGGTCTTGGCGCGCTGGAAGGTGATGCCGCGGCGGGCGGGCAGGCACCGTAGTGCCTCGCGGCCGATCCGGCGGGGCTGCTCGGTACCACGCAACGCGAAGGCCGCGGTGCGGGTGCGCTCCCCCGGCCCGAACAGAGCGGCTCCACCGGGCGGGTAGCGGCTGCGGGCCTGCCGGGCGGGGCCCGGCCGCCAGTGGGGGGTGCTGGCGGCCGGGCCTGAATGCCGGAGGGTTCCGTCACCCGGGGGGATGGGCGGGAACCGCTCCCGCGGTTCTTCTCACCCCGAACACCCAGGCCAAACCCGACGTCCAGGCCGAACCTGTCCTGCGACGCCGCGCTGGGCCGATGCGAACCCCAGGGCCGGCACACGCCCGCCCCAGCCGGACACGGTGTCAGCCAGCGGTGATGCGGGCGAGAGCGTTCTGGAGACAGCCGACCGCTTCGTCGGCTTCGGCGTACTGCGCGGGGTTCGAAGGGACGGCGCCGACGGGAACACAGCGCGTCCTCGGGGCCAGCCGCTCGACCACCCCGGGGTTCTCGGCCAGACCGGCGCGCAGCATCCGGCGCAGGTGGTCGTCGCCGTACAGGACGGTGCCGGGGTCGGCTGGTGCGAGCACCTGCTCGACGTCGGCCGGGTCCACGCCGCCTTCGTCGCCGACGCCCGCGCCCGTGGCGAGGACTGCGGCCCGCTCGACCTCCTGCCCGCCCGGGCGCTGCCCGCCGGCGAACTCGTCTACTTCCTCCCGCGCCACCGCATCGAGGGCCGCGACGCCTCCGCCGTCGCCACCGGCCTCCAAGGCGCCCTCGACGAGTTCGGCCAGTAGAGCCCCCCACCCCACACACCCCTGCCCGGGGCCCCGAACAGGCACCCCGGGCCGGAAGCGGTCATCGGCAACCGGCATGAGGGGCCATCACACAGACCCGACCCCACCAGGTCACGCCCCGCGGCCTTCCACCGGGTAGAGCCTCGCGTGGAGCACACGGCCCTCCCACCACGGATCGTCCGACCAGCGCGGCCACCAGCTCGCGCTCGGTCGGGACCGCAATCGCCGCCTACGACCTGCGCCGGGCCGCCCGCGTGGCGAGCAGCGACGGGTCCATCACGAGCTGGTGGACTCCCTGGTCCGCACCGACTGACAGGTCGAGTGGACCCGCCGCCCCGGCGGCCGCTGCCGGCCCTGCCACCAGGACCTCACCGCAGGCGTTCAGTCACCCGGCTCCGCGTAGGGGGCGTCGAGGACGGCCAGGAGCCGGGGCTGGACCAGCGCGCCCGGCAGCCGGGGGTGCGGGGCGAGGATCCCGGCGGCCCGCAGCCGGGCCACCGCGGGAGCCGCCGATCCGGGCGCGGTCCGCCCGCCCACCGAGTCGGCGGAGACCGCCGGGGCGGAGCGGAACGCGCCCAGCACCGCGACCGCGTCCGGGTCGTCGGCCACCAGCTCGGCGGTGCCGTCGAGGACCCGGCGATACTCGGCCAGCGTGGCCGTCCGGTGCCGGGCGGTCTCGGTCACGGCCCGGGCGAACAGCTTCCCCCAGCAGAGGGTTTCACCCTCGGCGGCGGCGACCACGGCCCGGTCGAGCGCCTCCCGGTTGAGGTCGGCCCAGCCCTCCAGGTCGAGCAGCAGCCCGGGCAGCAGCCCCGCACCCACCAGATCGCACTGGGCCAGCAGCCGGGCGGTGCGCCCGTTGCCGTCCGGGAACGGGTGGACGGTGTACAACCGCACCATCTGCAGCGCCGCCGCGTCCAGCGCGGGCGAGGTGGTCCGGGTCCCCCAGCGGTACCAGCGCTCCACGTGCCCGTGCAGCGCGCGTCCCGGGGCCACCGCGACGACGAAGCGCTGTCCGTCCGGCCAGGTGACGGTGGCGGGGGTGCGCCGGAACCCGCCCCTGCCGGGGACGTCGGGATCGGCGGCCACCAGCAGCCGGTTCAGCTCGGCGAGCGCGGCCGGGGTGAAGCACGGCCGCTCCCCGGGACGTTCGGCGAGCTCGGCGCGGACCGAGCGGACCGCCAACAGGCCTGCCGCGACCCGCTGTTCGGCCGCCGCGGTCACCTGCCCGGTGAGCAGGCGGGGATCGGCCGACCTGACCCGCGCGAGGTGCAGCCTGGTGCGGGCCCGGGGCCGGTGGAACAGATCCGGGTCCTCCAAGTACGCTGCGGCGTCCGACAGTTCCGCCAACGCGCCGAGGGCCAGGGCCCGGTCCTCGGCAGGCACGGCCTCGGCGCCGAGCGGCGGCACGACGGGCTTGACCCGCCGCGTCGCCGCAGGGAGCTGACGGGTCATGAGCAGGGTGCGTCGATGACCGTGCCGGTCGACTTGTCCACGTCCACCATCTGGGTGGAGCCGTTGGGCATGGTGACCGCGTAGGTGATGGTCTGGTGCTCCGAGAACAGGCCGTAGCTCTGGCCCGAGAGGAGCTTGACGTCCACGCTGTACGACAGCGTACGGCTGCTGCTGAACTCGGCGCCGATGCTCGCCTTGAGGGCGTCCACCACCGAGGCCGAGAGCGAGGACGACACCTTGTAGCCGCTGAACACGTCGATCGTGACCTTCAGGGGCACCGGGTAGAGCTGGGTGTTGACCTTGCAGAACTCCTTCTTCCGGGTGACCTCGCCGACCGAGACGACGTGCGCCGAGAGCGAGCCGCCACCGCCGCCGTACCACGGCACACCGCCCGGGCTGCTCTCGGGAGGATTGGCGCCGGTCACGATGATCGGGTCGTTGACGCGGTTCGGGTCGTCCCACGGGTCGCAGTTGGTGTAGCAGTCGGCGGCGGCCGCCACCTGCGGCACCACCAGGGCGGGTACGGCGGTCAGGACGGTGACGCCGAGGGCGACGGCCCCGAGGGCACGCTTGAGCTGCATGCTGTCTCCACGGAAGAGGTGTTCGAAGGGGAACGCCGAGGAGTCTGCCCCGGGCCCGGATACCCGGGCATCGGTAGAACTGCGCAACGTACGTACCGAACCGCTGCCCCCGGCATCAGGCCTCACGGCGCAGCAGCCGCGCCAAGGCGGAGCGCGAGGAGACACCGAGCTTGCGGTAGACGCTGCCGAGGTGGGTGTCGACCGTCCTGGGGCTGAGCACCAGGTGTGCCGCGATCTGACGGGAGGACAGGCCGTCGGAGGCGAGTTCGGCCACCTCGCGCTCCCGGGCGCTCAGCACGGCGGCCGGGTCCTCGGTGGGAGCCGCGGCCGACGCGCCGGCCGCGGTCAGGGCGGCCCGCACCCGGGCCCCGTCCTCGCACAGCCGCAGCGCCCCGCAGGCGCGGGCCGCCTCCAACGCCTCGTCCAGGGGTGCCAGCGCCGCGGCTGGGCCGTGCGCCTGGGCCAGCACCGGAGCGGCGGCGATCACCGTCCAGGCGTACTGGACCGGCATCCGCAGGCTCCGCAGCACCCGGGCCGCGCCCGTCGCCAGCTCGGCGGAGCGCGCTGGGTCGCCTTCGGCGAAGGCCAGGGCGGCGGCCGCCCGGTCGGCCTGGGTCTGCTGGAACGGCAGCCTTCCCAGCCGTGCCGAGGACTCGTCCGCCGCCCTGACGCTGCGTCGGGCGGTGTCGAAGTCCCCGCAGAGCAGCGCCGCCGTGGTCATCAGCGCGAACAGCGAAGGGTGGGCGGCAGGTTGGAGCAGATGGAGGTCCTCGCCGCCGCTCTCCTCCAGCAGGGTCCGCAGGCACGCCGCCGGGTCCCCGGCCACCAGCTGGGCCTGGGCCAGCAGCCCGACGGCGGAACCCGCCCACCAGCCGGTGCCGGGGACGGTGTGCCGCAGGCCCTGTTCGGCCAGGGCCAGCACCTCGGCGGTCCGCCGCCGGGGCGCGACCCAGAGCAGGGCGCTGGCGCGCATCGCCATGGCCAGGCCGACCACGTCCGGGGCGCCGATCTCGCCGCCGAGCCGCTCGGCCTCGCGGGCGTGCCGCTGGGCGGCGTCCAGGCGGCCGGCCCACTGGTCGAGGATCGACAGGCCGAGCAGGTGGTTGACCGCGATGTGCTTGTGGGCGCCGCCGCTGGCGGTGGCCAGACCCCGCGTCAGATGCCGGTGGGCATCGGTGAAGCGCTCCAGGTACAGCTCCGCGCAGCCGAGCAGGGCGAGCACCTCCGGCGCGCGTTCGGCGATGGTGTCCGGGGCGGCGTCGACCAGCCGGCCGCACCGCTCGGTCTCCGGCCCGGCGCGGGGGACGTCGCCGGCGTACGCGTCGCAGAAGGTGGCCAGCACCTCCAGTGCGGTGCGGGCCTCGGTGGCCGGCGCACTGGCGGTGGCGGCCCGGCGGGCGAGGTCACGGACCCCGGCCACGGTGCCCCGGACGGCGCGCAGCAGCCCGTAGTCGAAGACCAACTCGCCGGTGGAGGTGGGCAGCGGGGACGGCAGCGGGTCGGGCAGCCGGTCGATGACGGTGCGCGCCATCGCTTCGGCCTCGGCGTACCGGCCCAGCAGCCGCTCGATCCCGACGCAGACCGCCAGGGCCCGGACGTCGAGCGGCTCGGGCAGGCCGCCGGGCGTGCGCAGCAGTTCATGCCCGAGCGTCCGGGCCTCATCCAGGCGGCCCGCCGCGGTCAGCGCCCGGCAGCGGCTCAGGGTCAGGGCCGCGCGGGTGCGGGCGTCGAACGCGCCGTCTGCGGCGGGGGCGGCCTCAAGCGCGGCCTTCAGCCAGCGGGCGGCGGTGGCAGGCGAGCGGGCGAGCACATCAGCCGCGCCCCGGACGAGCACCGGCAGCGCGCCCTCCGGCTCCCCGCCGGTGAGCAACTGCTCGGCGTGGCGGGCCTGCAGGGCCGCGGGGGCGCCACGGGTGTCCAGCAGCGCCAGGGCTCTGCGGTGGGCCTCCAGCCGGCGGCCGGGGTTGAGCCGGTGGTGGACCAGGCGGCCCAGCACGGGGTGCCGGAACACCAGATCGCCGCCCGGACCGGCGGAGCGGACCAGGTCGGCCCGGGCGAGCTCGGCGAGCGCGTCGGCGGCGGCCCCGGCCGGTTGCCCGGCCACCTCGGCGACGTCCCCGAGCCGGAAGGGTTCCCCGAGCACGGAGGCGGCGGCCAGCACCTCGGCGGTCCCGGCCGACAGGGCGTCGAGTTCGGCCAGCAGCGGCGCGGCGGCGCGCAGCAGTGGACCGGCGGCGGCGTCGGAGCGCTCCGGCCAGTGGTCCGGGTCGGGCCCGGCCGAGAGCAGGAGGTGGAGGATGCGCGGATTGCCGCCGGAGGCGGCGTGCATCCGCTGGGCCCGGCCTGCGGCGGTGTCAGGGAGCAGGGCGGCGACGGCCGCGGCGGTCAGCGGCGCGGGTTCCAGGCGGACGGCGGTTTCGGCCCGGCCTGCCTCGTCCAGCGCGGCCAGCAGGGCGGGCGGGCTCTGCCGTGGCCGGTGGGCGAGCGCCAACAGCAGGCGGTCCGGGGGCGGTTCGTCGAGCAGTCGCTCGACCAGGCGGGCGGAGGCCGGGTCGCAGAGGTGGAAGTCGTCGAGCAGGAGGACGGTGCCGATGGTCTCCCGGCCGCGGTCACGCAGGGCCCGCACGATGTCGTGCTCGGCCCCGGTGTCCCAGGGGACGGCGTCGGGGCCGTCCGCTGCGGCCCGGGCCCAGGCGTCCCGGAAGACCTGGTAGGGCTTGGCGTGCGGGCTCTGCGCCCGGGCGCGCAGGACGGTGGCGCCGCGTTCGGCGGCCAGCCGGGCGAGGAGTTGCAGCAGGGCGGTCTTGCCCAGGCCGGGATCGGCTGCGAGGTCGAGCGCCGTGCCCTTCCCGGCGGCGAGCCGGTCGACCGCGCGGGTGAGCGCGGAGCGCTCCGCCTCGCGTCCGGGTAAGGCCGGACGGCCCGATCCCGACGGACCCGGCACCGATCCCGACAGCACTGACATGCCCCTGCCCCCTCCGACGTGCGCGGACGCCGACGCGGGCATGTTAGCGATCTTCACAACCGTCCTACAAGGAACTCCCGTCCCGGCCGCCTAAAGGTTGTTTCACAAGGTTCCGAGAGACCGGAGCGAGCAGTCAGCCGAGTCAAGAATCGGCTGAGTTGTCCTATTTCTCGAGCGCCCGACC
>NZ_JBIWJF010000040.1:0-59352 GCF_044764985.1 Kitasatospora sp. NPDC093550 | reverse complement strand
AAGGAACGGACGCTTCCTTCGGACCGCCTTCCAGCGGACCCTCCGGGCTTCGTTCTTTCGTGTTTCCAGCTTATCAGATGTTTTCCGCTCCGTTTCCGGGGCTTCCTTCATCCGACTTACCGGACATCTTCCGGGGCTTGGCGCCCCGTCCGACGTTTCAAACAGTAGCCGACCTCCGCTCCGAAAAGCGAATCCAGCCGCAATCCGATAAAACGAACACGCCACAAAAGCACCGAGCCGCGCAGCAGGAAATGCCGACGCGACCCAGCACGGATCTGGGAAGTGGTGTTTCAGAGGATTGGCCGCCCCGGGACCGTCCGCGCCGATGCGTGTCCGGTGCTCCCTGCCGAGCGACTGGAAAACAGTACTCCTACTCCCCGTCGAAGAACAAACGCCCCGGTCAGGCTCGGGCGCCCGAGCGTGGCCGGGTGACGCGTTCGGCGACGGCGACGGTCGCACGACGGGGCAGGAAGCGGGGAGCCACCGACCCGAGGCGGTTGAGGAAGCCGTCGACGACGGTCGGTCGTCCCTTCCGCAGGGCTGCCAGGGTGGTGGCGACGACCTGCTCGGGGCGACGGCGGAGGCCCACCGCGGCCTCCTCGCCGGCGACCTCGAAGAAAGGGGTGTCGGTGGCGCCGGGGCAGATCGCCAGGGCCCGGACGTCGGTGCCGCGCAGTTCGTTCGCCAGTGCTTCGGTGAAGGAGAGCACGTACGCCTTGGTCGCCCCGTAGACGGCCATCCGGGGTATCGGCTGGAACGCGGCGGTGCTGGCCACGTTGATCACTGCGCCGTGGCCGCGCTCGACCATGCCGGGCAGCAGGCGGGTGGTCAGGTCGGTGAGGGTGGAGCAGTTGAGGTGCACCTCGTCGGCGATCCGCGTCGGATCGCTGGTGGCGACGGCACCGAAGGTCCCGAAGCCGGCGTTGTTGATCAGCACGTCGACCGTCACTCCCAGCTCCTCGACGCGGCGCTGCAGCTCGGCGGCGGCCCCGGGGCGTGCGAGGTCGAGCGGGACGACGTGGACGGTGACGCCGTGCGCCGCCGTCAGCTCGTCCTGGAGGCCCTTCAGCTTGTCCTCGCTGCGGGCGACGACGACGAGGTGCGATCCGCGGGCGGCGAGCTCGCGGGCGAAGGCGGCCCCGATGCCGGTGGACGCTCCTGTGATCAGGGTGGTCTTGCGGGTGAAGTCCATGGCTCCGGGTCTCCTCATGGCAACGGCACGGGTGGCGGGTGCGCCGCGGCCCAATGTAGTCAGTGACAACAATGTAGTCAATGACTACATGCTCGTATGCTGATGCCCATGCGAACGGGCCAGTACCACCACGGAGACCTCCGCGCCGCGCTGCTGGACCGCGCCGAACAGACCCTGCGCGAGCAGGGCGTCGACGCGCTGTCGCTGCGTGAGCTGGCCCGCTCGCTCGACGTGAGCCACGCAGCGCCGAGCCGGCACTTCAAGGACCGGCGCGCCCTGCTGGACGCACTCGCGCTCACGGGGATCCAGCGGCTCACCGCGGCGGCCCGGAGCGGTCTCGCCCGGAGCGGGGACGACTTCCGTGAGCGCGCGTTCGCCGTCGCCCGCGCCTACGTCGACTTCGCCACCGCGCACGGCGCACTGCTGGCGCTGGCGTTCGCCCGCAAGCACGACCCCGCCGAGACGGACGAGCTGGAGCGCGCCTGGCAGCCGCTGAAGGACGACCTCCATGCGCTGATCGCCCAGGGCCAGCAGCAGGGACGGATCCGGGCCGGCGACGCGGACCGGATCGGCGGGATCGTCTTCACCGCCGTGCACGGCGTGGCCACCCAGGCGGCGAGCGGCCTGCTGTCCGGCCCGGCCCTGGACCAGGTCTTCGAGGACCTGCTCGTCCATCTGCTCCGCGGCCTCGAACCGGGCGCCGACGACGAGCCGCTGGCCGCGCCCGTCGGACCGGCTTGCGGACCGGCTTGCGGACCGGCTCGCGGGCCGGCCTGCTGAGACGCCCTCGCCCCGTCCGGTCTTCTCCCGTCGTCGCCCGGCCCGAGGCCGCCCGCCCTACGTGGACACCTGCCCGCCTACGTGAAGAGGCGGTCGCCGCTGCCGGCCATGCGGTGGGTGGAGCCATGGCGGCTCACCCAGTCGCGGACCAGGTTGACGGCGTTGGCGCACTGCCAGCTGTCGTCGTACTCCCGCACGCCGGTGAAGGCGCCGTAGCCGGCGATGATGCCGTCCACCCGCGCCTCGCCCAGCAGCTTGTCGACGTACCACGGGTCGTTGTAGGTGGTGGTCCAGGACAGGGTGGCGGCGAGCCGGCCCGCCGCCCGGTCGGCCGCGCCCTTCTTCAGTTCCGCGCAGGTGTTGTAGGTGGGCTCGGTGCAGTTGCCGAAGCCCTTGGTGATGTCGCTGTCGCCGTAGTCCATCGCCCGGTGCCCGTTGGGGAAGCCGGAGCCGGACTTGTCGAAGGCACTCGTCACCTGGTCGCGGCTGCCGGTCGTGGTGATGCCCTCCAGCGGGCCGAGCCTGCCCTCCAGGCTCT
This sequence comes from Kitasatospora sp. NPDC093550, assembly GCF_044764985.1. Lineage (NCBI taxonomy): Bacteria > Bacillati > Actinomycetota > Actinomycetes > Kitasatosporales > Streptomycetaceae > Kitasatospora > Kitasatospora sp. NPDC093550. The sequence goes on along the minus strand of NZ_JBIWJF010000040.1, from coordinate 56,842 downwards.
TCCAGCCCCGGCCGCCGACGTCCGGGGTGGTGCCGCCGTGGTACTCGTAGAAGCCGTAGAGCACCTGGATCCCGGCGGCGGTCAACCGCTGCGCCTTGTCCCGCAGACCGGCGACGCTGCAGGTCCGGTTCGGCTGCTCGCCGCAGTAGTTCGGGTCCTTGATGTCCAGCCAGACCAGCGACAGCCGGCGCCCCGCTCGGGCGTTCGAGAGGATGCGGTCGATCATGCTGTCGAAGCCGGGGCCGAGGCGGTTCTCCCCGGCCGAGGAGCAGTCGTGGTAGGCGCGCCACTCGTTCGGGTTCCACCAGGCGCAGACGTCGATCTCGATGCCGTTGGCGCCGTGCTTGAGCGCGGCGTCCACGCCGTCCAGGGTGTCGACCCGGTGCGCGATGGCGTAGACGGGCTGCCGGGAGTCGGTCGCGGCCGCGCTCGCCGGGGCCGTGCCGATCGCGGTGGTGCCGACGATCCCGCACAGCGCGGCCATCAGGGCGGGCACGGCCCGCCGGACCGCACCCTGCTGGTGGTGAGTGGTCAAGGGAGGCACTCCTTCCTCTCGATGTCCTGAGAGCCCTGCGGGTCCCCTGCTCGCCCTGCCGGGCGCGGGGCGCCCGTGGGGGGCGGGCTCAGGTGCGTTTGAAGAACTCCACCTCGGCCAGGGCGGCGGCCCGGCCGGGGCCCGTCCCGGCGGCCTCGCGGACGGTGAGCTGCACCCGGACGACGTCGCTGATCCCGGTCACCACGGTCTGCGGGCCCGGCTGGTCGTTGAGCGTGATCTCCTTCCGGTGCCGCTCACCGTCCGAGGACGTCACCTCCAGGGACAGGACCAGCGGACGGCCCTGCTGCCGGAACTGCTGCGGGTCGGCGGAGGCACCGGTGTGGATGATCAGGTCCACCAGCCGGAACGGGGTGCGGAAGTCGTAGGTGACGGAGTCACCGATCGCGGGCGCCGCCCAGTAGGTGTTGGAGAGGCCGTCGTCGGACAGCGAGGCGGGATGGCCCTCCAGCGCGGCGCTGGCCGAGGTCGTGCCGGGGGTGATCGGCGCGGTGCCGCGCACCTTGTCCAGCACGTCCTGGAAGACGTTCTTGCCGACCGGGTACAGCAGGATCCCGGCGACCACCACGGCGAGCAGCACGAGCAGCGCGATGGTGCGGCGCAGCGCGTTGCCCGACCCGCCCATCCGGACCCGCCGCCGGAACGGCCAACGGGTCCGCCACCAGGGCAACTTCGGCGGGGCGGCGGTGGCGGTCAGCGGTGCCGCGCAGCGGCGGCAGAACCGGCGCTCGGGCAGGTTGGGCGTGCCGCACCGGGGGCAGGGCGGGCCGTCCTGGGCCTCCTCGACGGGGGACGCCCGGACGACGGGGCGGGGTGCGACGGGCTTCGCCGGTTGCACGGCCACCGGGTCCGCCTGCGGTGCGGCCTGCGCTTCGGACGCGGGCGCGGGGGCCGGCCGGGGGGCCTGCGGTGGCACGGGCGGCGTCGGGGCGGGGGCCGGGGGCGCTGCCGGTGTCGGTGTCGGTGTCGGGTCGGGCGTCGGCGCGGGGGCGGGGATCGGCCGTACGCGGGTGGAGGAGGTGCCCCGGGGCTGCTCGGCGGGCGGGCTCGGCGCTTCCTGCCCGGGCGGGTTGGGCGGTTCCTCGGCGGCCGGGCTCGGTCGCCCGGTCTCCGGGGCGGGCGGCTGCTCCCGCCTGCGGGTCACCCGGCGCGACACGTTCCGCCAGGTGGACCCGGTGCGCGTGGTCGTGGGCTCGGCGGTCTCGGGCGCGGTCGTCGGGCCGGGTACGGCGGTCTCGGCACGTACGGCGGTCTCGGCAGGCGCGGCAGAGGCGGGCGCGGCCGACGTGGGCGCGGTCGGCGTGGGCGCGGCAGAGGCGGGCGCGGCAGAGGCGGGCGCGGCCGGCGTGGGCGCGGCAGACGCGCCAGGCGGTGCTTGAGCAGGCGCCGCAGGCTCAGCGGCCGCCGCCGGGGCGGCGGCGCTGCGCGACCACCCCAGGTAGGCGCCGCAGTTGCCGCAGAAGTCGTCCCCCTCGCCGTTGACCGTTCCGCAGTCGGGGCACACCGGCATCCGTCAGCCCTCCGCTCGCCCGGGTGGGCCGGGCAGGATCTCCACCCGGCAGGTCAGATGGACCGGGCAGCCCGCCCGGACGACGGTCAGCACCTGGTCCTCGTCGAGTTCCCGGCCGTCCAGGGGCCAGACCCGGATCAGCAGCTCGCCGCCCGGGGCGGGCGGCAGGACGGCGTCGGCGGCGGTGGACCAGGTGGCGCCGCCGCCGTCGAGGATCTCGGCGCCGGCGCCCAGCACCAGCCGCAGCCGTTCGGTGAGGCCGCGCCGGGTGCCGCGCCAGCGGTGGAGTTCCACCGCGCGTCCGACCACCGCGCGGCGCACCTCGGCGGGCCAGGCCGGGTCGGTCTCCACGGCGACCCAGGACGCCAGCCAGTCGAGGAAGTCGGGTGGCGCGAGGCGGGGTTTGAAGTAGGCGGGCAGGTTGTCCAGGGTGGCGAAGACCGGGGCGAGGACGGTGTCCAGGCCGGCGGTGAACCGCTGCGCGAAGTCGTCGTCGGCGAACAGCGCGGGCAGCAGTTCGCCGATCGGGTGCGCGCTGGGCAGGCCGGGGACGGCGGCGCGCGTCATGACGGCCCGCCCTCGCCGGCCGCGGTCACCACGACCTGGTGCTGGTGGGAGAAGACCAGGGCGTCCGGCGGGACCTCGACCCGCTCGGCGGGCGCGCCCCGGCGCCCGGTGATCGGGTCGGCCGGGAACAGCCGGAGTTCCTCGACCCCGGCGACGGCCGCCACCCGCTGGAGCACGGCGAACACCTCGCCGTACTGCACGGCCCGGCCGAACGGCCAGCCGGAGCCGTCGGCGCCGCCCCGCAGCGGGTTGAGGTACCGGTAGAGCTCGGCGAGCACCTCCTCCCGGACCCGGTCGGGGTCGGGGGCTCCGGTGGTGAGCCGGGCGACCACCGTCACGCCCTGGTAGGCGGGCGGCTGGACGAGGACCCGGGTGCCGATCAGCCGCCGTTCGTCGAGGGCCGTCGCGACGGTGGCCAGCATCTGCTCGCCGGGGATGAGCTGCTCGAAGCGCAGCCGGTCGCCCTCGTCCGCGACGGCGTCGGGGACGACCAGCACCCGGACCGCGCCGGGCTCGGCGGCGCCGGCGGGCACGCAGCTGATCCGGGCGGCGGACGGCGCGGCCTGCCGGGCGATCAGCTCGAAGTCCCCGGCGGTGACGGCGCGTTCCTGCAGCCGCAGCTGGTGCGGGGCACGGAGCTTGGCGTTCTCCACGGTCTCGCCGTCGACGCCGCCCCGGGCCGCCTCCCGGTTGTCCACCCGGGCGATGTACGGGACGGAGCTGCGCAGCACCGTGATGGTGCCGCGGGCGACGTTGCCGGCGGTGCCGCCGCCGGTGCGGTAGCGGGGGACGCGCAGCTGCGCGCCCTTGGGCGGCACGGCGCCGAAGGCGCGCAGGCTGCCGTCGGGTTCCCGGACCGCGGGCGGGAGGAGGAACTCACCGGTGGTCGCGTCGAGCACCACGTGCCGGTCGGTCGGCGAGGAGTCCCCGAAGTGTTCGACGAGCGTCCAGGGCTGCCAGCCGTCGCCGGCCGCGACCTCGACCACCGGGGGCTCGCCGTCGAGCAGGACCGGTGGCCGGGCGAGCCGGAAGCGCTGGCCGGCGACGCCTTCCGAGGTGCCGAGCGGCGCGTCGGTGACGGTCTGGGCGTGGACGACGGTCGCGGTGCCGCCGACGGTGAACACCTCGGCCGAGCGGATGGTCGGGGACTCGGAGTAGAACGGCTGGCCGGGGCGCGGCTCGGTGACCCGGCAGCGCAGCCAGCCGGCCCTGCGGCCGGCCACCACCGACGCGGTGTGCCCGGCGGGCACGAACACCTCGACCTCGCCGGGCCGGTTGAGGCCGCCGGTGGTGTCGCTGCCGGTCTCGCAGGCGATCCAGCGCGCGCCGTCCCACACCTCCCAGGCCAGGGGTGGCTGGCGCGGGTCGACGCCGACGCCCTCCACCCGGCTGTCCAGCCGGACGATCAGGATGCAGCGCGGCACCACGGCCGGCAGGGCGAAGAGCACGGCGTCCCCGACCGCCGGCCGCGGCTGGAAGCACGGCACGTCGGCGCCGTCGGCCAGCCGGGCGGTGGCGTCGGACTGCTCCCCGGAGGCGTGCAGGGTGACCAGCCGCTCCAGCGAGCTGGGAACGATCGGGAGGTCCTCGGCGGTGGAGAAGACCACCGCCTCGTCGGTCTCGGTGCGCAGCGTGGAGACCTCGGTGCCGGCCCGCAGCAGGACCGTCTCGGGTTGCGGGGCGGACAGCCAGAAGTCGACCTCGGCCCGGGCGGCGGCGGGCGGGAACAGCCGGATGCCCAGCAGGTCGAGGAAGGCGGAGTAGTTCTTCTCCGGGACCCGGTTCAGCCGGTAGAGCAGCTGGTCGACCAGGTAGGCGAAGGTCTCGATGAGGGTGACGCCGGGGTCGGAGACGTTGTGGTCGGTCCATTCCGGCGCGCGCTGCTGGACGTACCGCTTGGCCTCGTCGACGAGTTGCTGGAAGCGGCGGTCGTCCAGGTTCGGGGAGGGCAGGGCCATCAGCTCACGCCTCCGTTCGGGACGGCCGCGAGGCCGGCGACCGCGGAACCGGCCGTGGCCGATCCGGCGGCCCCGGGCTCCGCGTCCGGGAACTCCGGGATGGTGTAGAAGGGGAAGACCAGGTTGCGGCGGTCGTTGGTGGCGCGCACGGTGTAGTGGACGTCGATGTAGAGCGTGCCCTCGTCGACGCTGTCGAAGGCGATCACCACGTCGTCGACCTCGATCCGCGGCTCCCAGCGTTCCAGCGCGATGCGCACCTCGCGCGCGATCCGCCCGGCGGTGGTGCTGTCGCCCGGGGCGAAGACGTACTCGTGGATGCCGCAGCCGAACTCCGGTCGCATCGGCCGTTCGCCGGGGGCGGTGCCGAGGATGAGCCGGATGGCCTCCGCGATCTCGCGCTCCCGGTCGACCATGCCGATGCCGCCGGTGGCGTTGACCCGGAGCGGGAACGCCCAGCCCCGCCCGATGAAGCTGCCGGTCATACGGCCCCTCCGATCAGCACGTCGAACGCGCCGGCGATGATGGTGGCGCCGCAGGTCGTCTTGTCGCCCATGCGGGCCGCGGGCAGGCCGCCGATCAGCGTCACTCCCCCGGTCACCGTGCCGAGTTCGGGCTCGACGAGGTTGGCGGGGCCCATCTCCACGTGCGGGACGCAGGCGTGGACCGTGCCGACCACCGCGGCGGGGCGGCCGCCGATCAGCACGGTCGCCACCCTGGCGGCCCCCGGCGGCGGGGTGGTGAGGGCGCCGCCGTGATCGGTCATGTCGCCGGTCCGGGCTGCGGGGGGCATGTACGGTCTCCGTTTCCGATGTGCCGATGGTGCGAGGGGTCTCGATGCGGTCTCGATGACCTGATTGTCTGTCAATTGATGTGCACGAAGGCTCCCTTGAGGAAGGCCTGCGCACCGCCGTCCACGGTGACCGCCGTGGTGCCCCGGACCGTGACCGAGCCGCCGCGGATGTCCACCGTCCCGGTGCCGGCGTCCAGGGTGATGCCGGACGCGGAGAGCCGCACCGTGCTGCCGGGCCCGGCGCCGAGGCCGCGGACGTTCAGCACGATCTCCCCGCGCTGCTGGTCCAGCCGGACCTCCAACTTCTTGTCCCCGCTCGCCAGACGGACGCCGGAGGCGCCGCCCGGCACGTCGAGCAGCTCCAGCCGGTGGCCCGAACGGGAGACCAGGGAACGGCGGTTGACCTTGCCGGCGGCCCGGTCGACCAGGGGCACGTCGTGCGGCGAGGGTTGGTCCACGCCGTTGTAGAGCCCGCCCAGGACGTACGGGCTGTCCAGGTCGCCCTGCTCGAAGCCGACCAGCACCTCGTCGTTGACCTCGGGGCTGAACACCCCGCCGCCGCCCTGGCCGCCCCACTGCACGGTGCGCACCCAGTCGGAGACGTACGTGTCGTCCAGCCAGGGGAACTTCAGCTTCACCCAGCCGCGCTGGCCGCCGCCCGGCTCCCGGACGTCGGTGACCACGGCGACCGCCAGGCCCGGCATCCGCGGCCCGCGCGGCGGCGCGTTGCCGCCGGTGACCAGGCCGGCCAGCGAGCGGTCGGGCGAGGCGCTGACCACCACGGTGGTGCGGTAGCCGCGGAACGGTTCGAGGAGGTGGCGGGCGCCGGTGACGGTGTAGCGGCCGGAGAACGCGGCGCCGACGTTCCCGAGGGCGACGGCGGTGCCCGCCCGCAGCCGCGGGTTGCCCTCGACGACCGCCTCCAGCTCCCCGAAGCCGGCCGCCGTGGCGGCGGCCAGCGAGCGGGCCGCGGCGGTCGTCTCCGCCTGGGTGCGGTACGGGGTGTCGGCGACGGTCAGCTTGGCGCGGCCGGGGAAGGCGGCGGCCACCGTCGAGGGGCTCATCCCCGGCAGCACCGTCCGGGAGGTCACCGAGGGCTCGGTGGCGACCAGGGCGCTCTTGGTGGTGACGTTCCAGCCGCGCGCCTCGACCGTGTCCGCGCCGGCGGCACCGGTCAGCACCCCGCGCAGCTCCAGCAGGTTTCGGCCGTACTCCAGCACCATCGGGTTCTGCGGCGCCGGGGTGGAGGGGGCCGGTGCGCCGGACGCGGGCGTGGGGCTGACGAACTCCAGCCGGCCGTCGTCGTCCACCCGCACCTGCGCGCCGCTCTCCTGCGCCAGGAACTGCAGGAAGTCCCAGTCCGGGACGTTCGCCTGGGACAGCTGCTGGTGGACCACCGGGAAGGAGTCGACCCGGCCGCAGGTCAGGCCCGCGCCGGCGGCGACCTGGCGGACGATGTCGGCGGTCGACATGTTCCGGAAGGCCTTCACCCGGCGCCCGCGCATCAGCCGGTGGGTGACCGCCGACGCCCGCACCACGGTGTAGGAGCCGGTGGTGTCCACCTCCAGCTCCAGCGCGGTCACCTCGCCGGTGAACAGCCGCACCCGGGTGTTCCCCTGCACGGTCACCACGGAGATCCGCAGCGTGGTCCCGATGGTGATCCCGGTCGCGGAGAGGAAGGTGTGGTCCGCGTCCCGGAAGCTCAGCACGGCGGTGTCGGGCAGGCCGACGCTCTCCTCGATGTCGCAGGACACCAACTGGGCCGCCCAGACCGGCGGCAGCGGGCCCGGCGCCTCCACCACCGGATCCGCGGCGAAGGGCCGGCCGCCCCGGGCCTCGGGAGTCGTCATCGCTGCCCGCCCCGGGTGAGTTCGTCGATCCCCGGCACGATCAGCTCCTCGCCCGGCACCAGGGCCATCGGGTCGTCGATGTCATTGGCCTCCGCGATGGTGCGCCAGGCCGTCGCGTCCCCGTACGCGCGCCAGGCGAGCAGCGGCAGGCTGTCGCCCGCGATCACCCGGTGGGTGCTGCGGGCCTCCGGCGAACCCGAGGTCGGGTTCTGGCCCGCCGGATCGACGCTCGCCTCGTCGATGGAGAGCGAGCAGACGGCCCGCAGCGGATTGCCGTTCACGTCGAACAGCGTGTAGGTGACCGACAGGCCGGTCAGCACCCCGTTGAACGAGGTCGTCTTCAGGGTGCCCCAGTCCAGTCGGATCCACGGACTGGCCGGCGTCTTGCGCGCCAGACTGCTCGGGGTGGGCACGCAGGCCGTCATCAGCTTCTCCACCGCCCGCTCCACCGAGGTGTCGTGGGTCGCGGTCGAGTCCAGGAACACGTCGAGGGAGAGCGAGCGCGGGCCGCTGCCGACGAACTCGGGCAGCGCGGACTGGCCCGCCATCCGGGACGGCGTGCGCCGCCACTCGGTGGTCTTGCGCAGCACCAGGGTCGCCGGGTTGAACTGCAGCTGGAGCTGCGCGAGCGCGCCGCCGGGCTGGGCGCCGACCGTGGACGGCGGCTCCATGATGGTCAGTTGGGCCCGGGTGACGCTCGCGGGGACGGCCGAGGGCATCCTGGTGCTCCTTCCGGTGGGTGGGGGCGGCGGGGGTGTTCCGAGGGGACTTCTGGGGGACTTCTGGCGGGCTCCGGGGCGGCGGCTCGCGGCCGGCCCGGGATCAGGACGGGCGCAGGCCCGCGTGGGCGATCTCCAGGGTCTCCATCGCCGCCTGGGAGCTGGAGGGGTCGAAGGACGGCCCCTCCCACCGCACCGGGACGATCCCGAGCACCTGCCAGCCGACGATCCGGCTCAAGTCCGGCCGCAGCGCCACGATCTCCCCGTCCTTCGGCTCCACCTTCCGGACGATCTCGCTCAGCCAGCGCGCGATCTTCGTGGTGTCCGCGGTGACCGCCCGGGTCAGGGTGATGTTCGTCCAGGTGATCCGGCCCGGCAGCTGCCAGGCGAAACCGTTGTTGCCGCCCTCCGCGTACTGCTCGATCTCGACCTGGGCGCCGAGGCCCGAGCAGGTGGTGAACTCGCCCAGGTCGTTGCCGCCGATGGTCAGGCTGAAGAACACACTGGTCGCGAAGATGTTGTCGGTCATCGGTTCCGCATCCTGATTCCCTCGTCGTGCTCGGTGCTCGGTGCTTGGTGCTCGGTGCTCGGTGCTCGGTGCTCGGTGCTCGGTGCTCGGCTTCCGGTCGTGTCGCCGCACTCGGCGCTCAGCGCCGCCCGTCGTACGGCCGCCCGCTGCGTTCCCTCCCCCGGCGCAGCTCGGTGCGCAGCAGCCGCCCGACCGGTTCGACCAGGCGGCGGGCCAACTCGTCCAGATCGCCGAGCCCGTGGCCGCCGGTGTCGGCCGACGGTCCGCCGGTCTGCGGCGGGGAGGCGCTCCGGGAGGGCGATGCGGTCGAGGTGGCGGCCGCGGTCGAGCCGGTCGAGGTGGTCGACGGGGCGGCCTGCACGGTGGTGGGCGTACGGGCCGGCACGGCCGTCAACGGCACCCCGGTCAGGCCCGCCTGCTCCGCGAACCGCTGCAGCACCTGCGCCGTACCGGGCGACGGCGGCGGTGACCCGGCGGGTCGTACCGAGGGAGCAGCGCTCACGGCACGCGACACGACCGGTGAGGACGGCTGCAGGGGCGACAGCTGGGCCGGGGGTTGCGCTGCCGGGAACTGCTGCGCGGGCCGGGTGTGGGCGGGCAGGCGCTGAAGCGTCGGCGCCGGCGCCGTCACGGGAGCGAGCCGGACCACGGGCGGGCGGGCGGCGGCCACCGCCGCAGGCCGCGCTGCCGTCGGGGAACCGGCACCGGCACCCGCACTCGCACCGCGGCCGGGCTCGGGGTGCACGGGGTGCACGGCGGAGGCCGGGGAGGCGGCCCGCTGCACGACCGGGCCGCTCGTGCTCGACACGGCCGCCGTCGGGGTGGGGCCGAGCGGCAGCGGGCCGCCCGGGACCGACGGGCGACGAGGCGCCGACTCCGGCCCCCTGCGCACCCGTTGCAGCACGCCCGCGACACCGCTCACCGCGCTCGTAGCCGTGCTCGCACCCGTTCCCGCGCCCGCGCTCGTACCCGTTCCGGTGCCGGACCGCCGAACCGGCAGCGGCGCGGCAGCGGGTGACACCGAACTCCCGTGCGGCGACGGGTGATCGGCCACCGGCGGAGTGTCCCTGCGGACCGATTCGCGGCGCCGGCGCGCCCGTTGCAGCACGCCTCCGAGTCCCCGCGCCCTGGCCGCACCGGACCCCGCACCGGCCCCTTCGGCGGCGGGCGGACTCGGCACCGGCGCCGGGCCCTGGCCGACCGCCGCCCGGCCGTCCCCGCGGTCCGACGCGCGAAGTCCGCGCGCACGGTGGGGCGCGGCCGCCCCGGACGACCGGACCGGCTCCGCGGCGGAGTCCGCCGCGCGGGGCCGGACCGGGTTCGGCTGTGCTCCGGTCCGCCCGGTGGCCGTCCCGCTGGTCCCCGTCGCCGGTACGTGCCGCGCCCGCACCGCGCGCTGCACGGCCGGAGCCTGCTCGCCGGCGGATTCGCCGTCCGTGGCGGACCGAAGCGCCCTGGGCCAGACGGCCGGGACCACGGGGGGAGCGGACGACGCCGCGCCCACGCCGGGGCGGCTGCCGGACCCGGTCGCGGGCGAGGCCTGCGGGGCGGCGGCGAGGGTGGACCTCATCGGGCGCTCACCGATCAGCCCGCGCCTGGGGCCGGTACGCGTCACGGCACGCTGGACGCCCCAGCCGCCGACCACCGGCCGCGCGGAAACCGTCGGGGCGGGGCCGACACCGCTCCCCCGGGGAGCGCTGCCCGGGCCGGGGGCGCCGACGGGACGGGTCCGGGTCGCGGGGACGACGGCCTGCGACGCGACGACCGGCGGGTGCTCCGAGGCGGGGCCAGCCTTCGGGCCGGTGGCGGGCCGAGGCGCGTCGGACTGCGTCGGACGCGCGGCTGTCGGTCCGTTCCCGGTGCGCTCGGCGGACGCCGGGCGATCGCCACGGGACGTGCTTCGCTCGGTCGAGCGCCCGTCACCGCCGCCCTCGGGCCGGACGGACGGCTCCGCCGGGCTGCCGCCGGTCCGCCGGGCGGCGCGCTGCACACGCGGTCCTCCCTCGGCCGGGGACGGCACGGCGGCGGGCCCGCTCCGACCTGCCGAACGCCCCTCACCACCGGACTCGGACCGGCTCGACGGCCCCTGCGGAGCCTCACCCGGCCGCTGGACGGCACGCTGCACGGGCAGCCCTTCGCCGACCGCCGGCGGGGCCGTCGGCGTGCCCTGGCCCGCCGGACTCCCGGTGCTCCCGCTCCCGCCGCCCGCCGTCGGGCCCGTGATCCGGCGGACCGGCGCGCGCCCGCCGAGCAGCGGGGCGGTGCGGCCCGGTGCGGTCGCCGTCGGCGGCAGCGCGTCGAGGGGCGCGCCCAGGCCCACCCGGTCGCGGGTGGCGGGAGCCGGGTTCGGGACCGGGTCCGGCCGTACCTGGCCGGCTCGTTCGGGGGCCGGGGCCGACGGCGGGTTCGCTGAAGGCCGGTTCGAGGACGGCGGGTTCGAGGAAGTCGAAGGGGTTCCGGCTCCGGAGGGCGTGCGCTGGACGGGTGCGCCGTCGGCGGGCCCACGACCGGAGCGGGCGGGTGCGGGGCGCTCCGGCTCGTCCGCCCCGGTGGCCGTACCCGCGCCCGCCGAGACGACCGGCAGGGCGGGCCCGGCCGAGGCGGCGCCCGGCACCCGGGGGCTCGTGGAGGCCACGGGTGAGGCGCTGGCGGGCAGCGCGGTCAGGGGTGCGCCGAGGACCGGGCGGGCGGCGGGCGCGCCACCACCCGGCGCGGCGCCCGTCGGTGCGACGGCACGCTGGACGACGCCCTCGCCGGCCGGTCCGCTTCGCGTGGGCTCCGCGGTACGCGCCGGGGCGGCCGCCGTCGCGCCGCTGCCGGACGCACGCGGGCCGGCCACCGTTTCGGTCGCCTCGGCCGGATCCGCGGTACGGCCCGTCGGCTCGACGACGCCACCCGGCGCCCGTACCGGGGCCGGGGCAGGGACTGCGGCCACCGGGCGCGAGGCGAGGGTGCGGGGACGACGTGCCACGGTCAGCGGTCGGCCGACGGATCGGGGCCGCACCGGACGCACCGCGGGGTCGACCGTCTCGCTGCGACGCGGGGTCTCGCTCCGCTGCTGCGGGGACGTGGCGTCCGGACCGGGCGTCGGCAGGCCGCCGTCGGCCCCGCCCGGAGCGCTGACGCTCGGCCGTTCGGCCCCGACCGAGGAGGCCGAGCGCGTCGCCCGGCCCGCCCCGGCTGACGCCCCGACCGAGGAGGCCGAGGAGGCCGAGGAGGCCGAGCGCGGCGCCGACCGGACGGGGAGCCGCCGGATCGCGGCGGCGCGCTGGACCGGCCGCGCCCGCCCGAACTCACCGGGATCGCCGGCCGGTTCGGTCTCCGCCGCTGCCGGGGCGGCCGGGCCGGCCCGCAGGACGAGTTCCTCCCCGCCCGGGTGGCCGGCGGACGGGCCGACCGGCCTCGCCATCGCCCGCAGGATGCCCGCCGGGGCGGAGGGCAGGACGGCGTGGCCGAGCGGGCCGCTCAGCGAGGGGTCCTGCCAGGAGGCGAGCCGGGACCGGAACCGCAGGCCGTCGCTGACGCCGTGCGCCGTCCCGGCCAGGGTCGGGGTGAGCGGCCGTACCGCGCGCCACCCCCCGTCGCCGGGCGCCGGACGACGCCGGGCGGCCGCACCAGCACCGACCGCGCCCGACCCGGGGTCCGCCGCACCGCCGGAGCCGTCGCCGGCCCCGGAGTCACCGGCGTCCGGGCGGCCGCCGACCCCGTCCGTCCGTCGGCGGCCGATCCAGTCCCGCAGCCCCACCCCGCTCACCCGCCTTCGCTGACACGGGTGTTGATCCGCGCGATCTCGCGCACCCACTGCCCGCGCTCACGGTGGGTCAGGTCGAGGATGTCCTCCCGCTGCCAGTGGAAGTGGTAGGCGATGTACGCGATCTCCTCGTACAGCCGAGCAGGCGCGTACGTCACGATTCCCCCAGGCGCCCACCGGCGAGGTCGACCTCGAAGGCGCCGTCGCAGTGCGGGCAGGTCACCGCGGCGCGCGTGTGGCCTTCGCTGTTGATCCGCTGGTAGAGGTCCTGGAGGAACGCCACGTCGGTGGCGTACATCCGCTCGACGACCCCGGCGTGCACGTCGCTGATGTCGCCCAGCCTGGTGATCACGTGGCTGAGCAGCACCACGCTGAGGTAGGCCGGGTTCTCCTTGACCCGCAGGTCGATCTGCGGCATCAGTTCGTCGCGGGCGGTGGCCAGGCGCATGGTGCCGTGCCGGTGGACGGTGCCCTCGTCGTCGACGTAGCCGAGCGGCAGCTCGAACTCGAACTCGGTGTGCGGCGCCCGCCGTTGGGGCCCGGACGGTCCCGGGTACCCGGACGGCCCGGCGGGCTGCTGTGCCGGCGGCGCGGTGTGCTGCGCGGCCGGGGCCCGTTCGAGGAGTTCCTCCAGGCCGATCTTCCGCCTCACTCTACGCTGATCTCCTCGAACACGATGGTCACGGTCTCCGACGCGGCACTGGACTCGCCGGCGGTGAGCGTGGGGCCCTCCCAGCGGCTCGCCCAGGCGTTGGTGAGCTGGATGCGCCGCAGGGTGGCACCGGTGGTGTCCTTGACCTCGATGGTGAGGTTCTGCCGCGCGGTGTTGATCGCCCCGTTGTTGAGGGTCTCCTTGATCCAGTTCGAGAACGCGCTGCTCTTGTCGAGGCCGCGGGTGATCGTCACCTCGCCCGGCATCCGCGCGCCGGGCTGCTTGCGGACGATCAGTTTCCCTTCCTGGGTCACCTGCTTGTACTCGACGACCTCCTGGTCGACCGTCAGGTTGCTGATCTCCTTGACGGACTCGACGTTGTAGCCGCCGAGTTGGACGCCGAAGATGTGTGTGGAGAGCGGATCGCCTTCAGCCATGGCTAGTTGTCACCTTCCGATGGGGTGCCGACCGGGTACGGGGTGTGGGTGCCGGTCACTCGTTGACGAGGCTCGTGCTGTCGGAGAACTGGGACAGCCGGAACACCACGAACTCCGCCGGCTTCACCGGCGAGACCCCGATCTCGCAGATCACTTGGCCGAGGTCGATGGACTCCGGCGGGTTGTTCTCACGGTCGCACTTGACGTAGAAGGCCTCGGCCGCGGTCTGTCCGAACAGCGCCCCGCGCCGCCACTCCTCGGTGAGGAACGCGGTGATGTTCCGGCGGATGCTGGACCACAGCCGGTCGTCGTTGGGCTCGAAGACCACCCACTGGGTCCCCAGGAGGATGGACTCCTCCAGGTAGTTGAAGAGCCGGCGCACGTTCAGGTAGCGCCAGGCCGGGTCGGAGGAGAGGGTGCGCGCGCCCCAGATCCGGATGCCGCGCCCGGGGAAGGCCCGCACGCAGTTGACGCCGATCGGGTTCAGCAGGTCCTGCTCGCCCTTGCTGAGCCGGATCTCCAGGTCCACCGCGCCGCGGATGACCTCGTTGGCCGGCGCCTTGTGGACGCCGCGCTCGGCGTCGCTGCGCGCCCACACGCCGGCGGCGTGCCCGCTCGGCGGGACCATGACGTTGCGGCCGGTCGCCGGGTCGAAGACCTTGATCCACGGGTAGTACAGGGCGGCGTAGCGGGAGTCGAAGCCCGCCTCGTCGTTGCGCCAGGTGCGCATCTGCTGGGCGTTGAGGCCGGGCGGCGGGTCCAGCACGGCGATCCGGTCGCCCATCTGCTCGCAGTGCGACATGACGGCCAGTTGGACCGTCCGCAGGCCCTCCCCGTCGATGTCGCCGCGCTGGTAGGCGCTCATCAGGTCGGGCACCGCGACCATGGTGATCTCGTCGATCGCCTCCAGGCCGGAGAAGCCGGTGCGGGCGGCGGCGTCGCCGACGTACTCGGCGGGGTCGAGCCGGCCCGCGGCGGCCGCGACCGGCCCGGTGGCGGGCGCGGGGGCGGCGGCGAGGGCGTGGGTCCGGCGCTCGGGGCGGCTCGGCGCGGTGCCGGGCTGCTCGGCGACGGCGACCAGCTTGGACTCCCGCAGCTGGGTGACGAGGTAGCCCTTGGTGCTCTTGCGGGTCGAGACGTCGTAGGTCTCCGCGACCTCGGCGCCCCGGCGCACCAGCAGCCGGAAGCGGTCCTCGGGGACGTTCTCGCCCTCCACGTCGGCGATCTCGACGGAGACCTCGCCGCCCGCGCCGGGCAGCGCGGAGAAGAGGAAGCCGGCGATCGCGACGGGCGCGGGCGCGGTCACGGCGGGGGCGGTGGCGCCGGGCGCCTGCCGGGCCGGGTCGCCGACCCGCACCACGTAGGCGGAGCCGCCGCCGTTGGCGAAGAAGCCGTACACCGCGTGCGCCAGGTAGGTGCCCTCGGTGAACCCGCCGAACCGCTGGACGTACTGGTCCCAGTTGGTCACCAGTGTGGGCTCGTGGAAGGGGCCGGTCTCGGCGAAGCCCACGAACGCGGCGACGGCCGTGCCGACGCCCTCGATCGGCCGGGCACCGGACTGGACCTCCTCCACGTACACACCCGGGGTGAGGTACGACGGCATTCGCGCTCCTTCGGTCGCCGGTCAGTCGCTCCCGAGTCTGCTGCGCGGGCTCCGGCCGGGGGAGGTCCGCAGGTCCCGGACCGGGGGCAAGAACGACTTCCCCCTGCGGGCAACCGCGCCGGTTGCCGGCGGTGCCGGACGGGCGGCACCCGCCGGGGCGAGCGGTGCCCGCCGGGGCCGGTCCGGACCGGCCGGGTGCCGCCCGGCCGTACGGTCAGTCCCGCCCGAGGACGGCCAGCCACGGCCCGAACTCGCTCTCCAGCACCAGCCGGCCGAGCTTGCGGTACTCCCCGATCACCGCGGCGACCAGCTGCGCCATGCCCAGCGGGGTGCCCGCTCCGGCCGCCAGGTAGGCCGCGGAGACCGCGCAGGCCCGGATGGAGCCGCCGGTGAGTTCGAAGTTCCGGGCGCAGAAGTCCAGGTCGAGGTCGTCGCCGCGGGGCAGCCGCGGCCCCAGGCAGCGGTCCCACAGCACCCGCCGCTGTGCCTCGTCCGGCAGCGGGAACTCCGCGATGACGTCCAGTCGGCGGGTGAACGCCTCGTCGAGGTTGGCGCGCAGGTTGGACGTCAGCACGGCGATGCCCTCGAAGGACTCCATCCGCTGGAGCAGGTAGGCCGTCTCCACGTTGGCGTGGCGGTCCTGGGCGTCCTTGACCTGGGAGCGCTTGCCGAACAGCGCGTCCGCCTCGTCGAACAGCAGGACGCCGTTGACCTGCGCGGCCTCGGTGAAGATGCGTTCCAGGTTCTTCTCGGTCTCGCCGATGTACTTGTCCACCACCGTGGACAGGTCCACCACGTACAGCTCCATGCCGAGCTCCGCGGCGACGACCTCGGCCGACATCGTCTTCCCGGTGCCCGACTCCCCCGCGAACAGGGCGATCACCCCGTTGCCGCGGCCGCCGCCCGGGCGCATCCGCCACTGGCCGAGCACCCGGTCGCGGTGCCGGGCCCGCAGCACGAGTTCGCGCAGCCGGCCCGCGGTGGGGTCGGGCAGCACCAGGTCGGCCCAGCCGACGGCGGGCTCGATCCGGCGGGCCAGCCGGGCCAGACCGGCCGCGTTCTGCGCCCGTACGGCGGACCGCAGGTCCTCGGCGCGCACCGGTCGCCGCTCGGCGGCCGCCGTCCGGACGGCCACCGAGGCGGCCCGCTCCAACTTCTCCTGGTCCACCCGGTAGGCGGCCACCGCCTCGGCCAACTCCTCGCTCAGCGGCTCCGGTTCACGGCCGTCCGACGGCCCGGCGAGGGCCCGGGCCCACCGCTCGGACCGGCCGCGGGCGTCCGGCGGCGGGACGGTGACCACCACCGGGCTCTCCCGCGCCCAGAGCGGGTCCCACACCTGCGGACCGTGCACGACCAGCGGGACGGGCGCCAGGGCCGCGCACAGCTCGCGCAGCAGCGCGGCGCGCTCGGGCCGTTCGGGTTCCAGCCGGTCCAGCGGTCCGAGCAGCACGCCGGCGCCGGTCAGCCGGGCCTCGCGGGCGAGCACCCGGACCAGGCCCGGGTAGGGGCGGGCGGCGAGCGCGGCGGCGTCGACCACCAGGGGCGGGGCGCCGTCGGCGGCGAGGGCGGCCACGGCCGGCGGGCCGGCGTAGCCCTCCCGGTCCAGCAGGTGCACCAGTCCGCCGTCCGCCGCGGCCGCGCGCACCTGCCGGACGAAGTCCTCGGCACCTCCGGTGTCCGGCGCTCCGGCGTCCGGCGCTCCCGTGCCGTACGCTCCGCCGGCGGGCGCGGCGCGGTGGGCCAGTCCGTCGAGCGCGCCGTCCGGCTCGTCGTCGCCGAGCAGATGGGCCGTCACCCGGTCCGGCACCCGCAGGGTGCGGGAGAGCAGCGGGCGCTCCGGCTCGGCGACCTCCAACAGGCCACCGGCGATCAGCGGGGCCCGTACGGCGAACCGGAAGCGGCCGGCGCCGGCGCCGGACAGTCCGCACAGCTCCAGGGCCAGCCCGACGGTCGGCCGGCGGCGGGTCAGGTCGTCGTTGAGGTAGCCGTAGAGCTGCTCGAAGCGGGTGTCGAGGTCGGGGGCGAGGGCCACCAGCAGGAGTTCGAGGTCCACCGGGAGCAGCCCGAAGGCCTCGCTGAGCCGTGCCAGCCGTGAGCCGGGCGGCGGCGGGGCGGGGGCGTCCGCCTCGCCGTCGCCGTCGCGGTCGCGGTCGCCGTCGCCGGGGTTCGCGGGGGCGCCGCAGGCGGCGGAGGAGGTCGCGAGGATCCGCTCCACCGCCTCCGGGCTGAGGTACTGGCCGCGGTACGGGTCGTCCGGGTCGGGGTCGTCGGCCCGGCGCTCGCGCACCGCGGCCCTGACCCGCTGCTCGACCCGGTGCAGCCGCTGCCACAGGTGGTCGAGGCCGGCCGACGCCCCGTCGGTGAGCGTGTCCGGCGTGTCCGGCGTGGCGGGTGTGTCGGGTGCGGCGGGCGTGTCCGACGCAGCGGGCGCGGCCACGGCGGCCGGTCCGAGGTCGAGGCTCATCGCGCCCCGCCCCGGTGCCGGCGGCCCGGCGGCAGCACGCGGTCCCGGGGCGCGGCGAAGCCGTCCGGTCCCGGGTCCGCGGCACCGCGGTAGCGCAGCCGACGGCCCGCGCCCTCGGCTGCCGGGCCGTCCGGAGCGGCGGCCCCGGACTCCCCGGACGCGCCCCCGGCCTGCCGGGAGGTGTCCTCGACCCGCGCCACCAGGCCCTCGGTGACCGGCGGCCCCACGGCGGTGTGCCCGCCGGGCAGCGGGGCGAGCACCCGGAGGTCGATGGAGGGCCGCAGCTCCCCGCCGAGCGCGGACCAGACGTCCGACACCGACGGCAGACCGGTTTCGCGCCCGGAGATGTCGAGCCCGACGGTCAGCCCCTGCCGTTCCAGCGTCCCGGTGAGCAGCCGGGCGGGCAGCGCGTCCACGGCGGTCAGGCACTGCAACACCTCGGACAGCAGACGGTGTTCGTCCTGCGGCCGGTTGGTCCAGACGGTGACCAGGTAGGCCAGCTCGAACCACCGCGGGGCGGCGCGCAGGCCGGTCACCAGGCCGTCCGCGTCGTACTCCGAGACGGCGCCGGCCTGCCGACGGGCCGTCTCCTCACGGATCCCGTACAGGAAGACGCTGACCGTCGGCGCGGTGCGGCGGGAGGCGAAGTCCTTGGTGGGCGCGTCGAAGACCACCTCGACCCCGCGTTCCGGCAGGCCGGCCTCGCCGAGCAGCAGCCGCAGCGCCTCGTCGACCTCGTGGATCACCGGCGCTCCACCTCCCCCGGCGGACCGATGCTGCCCTCGACCACCAGGAAGGGGGTGGTCACCGGGGAGAACCCGGGGCCGTCGGCGGTGATGGTGCGCGGGCCGGTCTCGTCCTTGGGGAGGATGAGCAGCTGGCCGGCGAAGGTCCCGTCGGCCTTCGGGAAGGTGGGCGCGGCCGCGGCGGTGATGCCGGGCTGCCAGGTGAACCGGACCGGTACGCCGGGCGGGAAGTCCACGCCGCGCACGGAGGTCACGAAGCCGGGCTTGCCGATCGGCGGCACCGCGACGATCCGGGGCTGCAGGACGCGCAGCGGGGTGGTGGCCCGGTGCGGTCCGGGGGTGGCGTCGGTGCCGGTGGTGGTCAGGACCGCGGTGACGGTGGTGTCCAGCACGGCCACGGGTGACAGCACCACCCGGACGACCTGGCTGCCGCCCGGGGACAGGTCGGCCAGGGCGCAGCCGTCGGTCCGGCAGCCGGGGGGCAGTGCCTCGGTGGGCACGCCGGGGGGCAGGCCGAGGGTCAGCCGCAGCCCGGTGGCGAGGGCCTGGCCGGTGTTGCGCACGGTGTAGCTGACGGTCACGTGGCCGCCGACGTAGCCGGGGTTGGGCTGGGCGTCGATCGCCACGGTCGGGCCGGCCTGCGGTGGCGGTGCCGGGGCGGGCGCGGGGGGCGGCGGGGGTGCCGGGGCGGGCGTGGTGGCCGGGGTCGGGGCGGGGGTCGGCGTCGGGGTCGGTGACGGGGTGGGCGAGGCGGAGGGCGAGGGGGTCGGCGTCGGGGACGGGGTCGGCGGCTCCTGGACGGGCAGGGAGGTGAGGGCGGAGTCGTCCCCGGGGTTGGGGTCGGCCACCGCGCCGGTGACGGTCCAGCCGAACTGCTGGGTGCCGGTGCGGGTGCCGATCAGCCGGGCGGTCACCTTGACCACCGCGCCCGGTGCCAGGGTGCCGAGTTCGCAGCGCAGCGCCGCGGCGTCGCAGGTCCCGACCGGGGTGGTCAGTGCGCCGAGCCGGGCGCCGGTCGGCACCGAGGCGGTGAGGACGGTTCCGGGCGAGGGCGCCGGGCCCTTGTTGGTGACGGTGAGCGTCACGTCGGTGCCGCCGCCGACGGGGACGGCCGGGGTCCGGTCGGGGGCGTTCAGGGCCAGGTCGACGGACTGCTGGACGGCCGGTTCCTTCTGCCGTCCGGGCAGCCGCCGGTCGAGCGGGGTGAGCGTGCCCGCCGCGAAGTCGTAGAGGGCCAGGCTCTCCGGCGAGTTCGGCGGCAGGGCCCGGCGGGAGCTGAGCACCAGCTGCGCGCTGTTCGCCGTCCAGGCGACGTCGCGGGGCTGGAACGGCCCGGCGTCGGAGGTGTCGGGCAGCGGGCGGGTGCAGGCGTCCTTCTGCCCGCGCAGGGCGGCGGGCAGGACCACCGTGCAGTCGTCGCCGGTCGGCGAGGTGACCACGATCCCGTCCTGCTGGTTGTTTCCGCCGTTGCCGGCCTTGCGGTTGAAGGCGATGCGCCGGCCGTCGGGCGAGAACGCGGGGCTGTCGTCGATGACGGCGCAGGTGCCCGGGCAGATGGTCCGGCTGAGGTCGGTCTGCCGGGTGAGGTCGTCCGCGCGCGCGGTCCACAGGTGCAGGTTTCCGGCGTTCCCGTCGACCACCGCGGTGCGGGAGAAGACGATCAGTTTCCCGTCGGGGGACCAGAAGGGCTGGCCGTCCGAGGCTCCCGGCTGGCCGGCCGGGGGCTGGACGGTGCCGACGATCGCCCCGGTGGACATCTGGGCGATCAGGATCCGTCCCGGGCGGCCCGGGTCCTGGCCGGCGGCCGGGGTGCTGCGGCTGAACACCAGGAGCCGGCCGTCCGGTGAGACGGAGGGGTCGGTGTCCCGGTCGAGCGGGCCGCGCCCGGCGAGGTTCATCGGGTGCGGGTCGGCGCCGTCGGCGTCGGCCAGCCAGATCCGCTGGATCCGCCCGGCCGGCGCGTCCTCGTAGCGGGTGACCACGATCCGGCGGCCGTCGGGCGTGTAGGTCTGCCGCTCGAACCACGGGTCGTAGCCGGGGCGGGGGTGGAAGAGCGGGTCGGCGCCGGGGTCGGGGTTGGTGTTGGTGTCGGCGGCCGGGTCCTCCCTGAGCACGCTGATGCCGAGGTCGCGCGGGTCGGCGCCGTCGGGGCGGACGTCCTGGACGTCGGCGATGTTGGCGGCGGCGGCGCTGGTCTGCTCGACCACCGGGCCGCCCGCGGCCTGGGTGCCGAGCCAGGTCGGCGTCGCGATCAACCGGTCGGTGCGGTAGAGCAGTTGGGGATCGGTGCAGGAGCACGTCGGCGCCCGGTACAGGTTGAGCACGGGCGGCTGCGCCGGGTCGGGCTGCGGCGGGTCGGTGCCGAGCCGGTCGGCGCTCAGGAAGAGCACTCCGGTGCCGTCGGCCAGCCAGGAGGCGGAGCCGGTCCGCCACGTGGAGCCGGTGCCGGGGAAGAAGGCCTTGTCACCGCCGGTGGGCGAGGTGAGCATCAGGGTCCGGCCCTGGCCGCCCCGGTCCCAGGTGTAGACGATCTGGTTCCGGTGCTCGTCGTCGTTCACCGGGTTCCAGGTCGGGTCGACGGCGTCGCCGTCGGTCACGTTGGTGACCTTGACCGGTGCGCCGCCCTCGTACGGCCGCAGGTAGATCTGCCGGTGCGCCGGGTCGCCGGTGCAGGAGTAGGCGATCCACTTGCCGTCGGGCGAGACCGTCGGGTGCGTCTCGTCGGCCGCGCCGTCGGTGATCCTGCGCAGCCCGGAGCCGTCCCGGCCGACCACCCACAGCACGTGCTGGGTCCGGCCGCCGGTGCCGGGCTCCAGGGACTCGAACACCACGCCCTTGCCGTCCGGCGCCAGCGCGGGGTGGGCGGTGTCCATGCCGGTGGTGAGCCGGCGCACCGCGCCCGTCGCGTCGCGCAGGTAGACCTGGGGCAGCGGGCCGTCGCGCAGGCTGGTGAAGACCAGGTCGCCGCCGCGGGCGGAGGGGTCCTGGTCGAAGTGGATCGGGCCGGGGCCGAACAGCGGGTCGCTGGTCGCCGCGCCGGTGACCCGGCCGAGGCCGCGGTGGTTGGTGCCGGCGAAGACGATCCGTCCGGCCGCCGGGTCGGCGGCGGCAGCGGCCGGGGTCGCGGGGGCGCCCTGCCCGCCGGAGGCGGCGGTGCCCAGGGTCACCACGGCCGTCGCCAGCGCGAGCAGGACCGCGACGGCGGCCCGGCCCGGCCGCCGGATGGAACGGGGGGTGGCGGTGGCGCCGATCACGCTCGACCTCACTAGGTGGCAGGGGCGGTCTCCCCCGCAGTCTCCCCGGCTCGGGCACCCGGGACCAGAGCCCGGGTGCCCGAGCCGGGGGTAACGAGCGGTGTCCCCGAAGGGCAACCCGGCGCGGCCGGACCGACCGCGGACCGACCGCAGACCGACTGCGGACCGCCCGCGGACCGCCCGGCCGGGCCGGGGTGGCGCTCAGATCAGCCCGCGCCGCATCGCGTACCCCACCGCGTGGGCCCGGTTGCGCAGGCCCAACCGCGTGATGATCTCGTGCAGCACGTTCTTGACGGTGCGTTCGGAGTAGGAGGTCTTGGCGGCGATCTCACTGGTGTCGAAGCCCTCGGCGACCAGCCGGAGCATCTCCGTCTCCCGGGCCGTCAGCGTCGACAGGGTCATCCCCCGCCCGTCGAGCATGGTGCGCTGGAGCGCCCCGATCCGGTCGAGCAGCTCGCCGAGCAGGTCCCCGGGCATCACGCCCTCGCCGTTGGCCAGCGCGGTGATGAGGTGCACCAGCCGGTCCTGGTCCGCCTCGGAGCGGCGCAGCACGGCGGCGACCCCGTACTCGACGATCGTCTGCAGCCCGCCGGCCTCGAACTGCCCCACCACCAGGCCTATCCGGCCCGAGGTGGCGAGCCGCAGCCGGCGCAGGTGCTCGGCCACGGTCTCGGTCAGGGCGTCGACCACCAGCAGCGAGACCTCCGCTTCGGCCGCCTCGCTCTCGCTCAACAGCTCCACCTCGGGCCGTTGGCGCAACTGCTGGACCACGCCGGTCTGCAGGATGATGTCCTCCGCGTACACCGCCACGCGCACCTGGGCCGGCTTCCCGCGCTGGGCGGGGACGACCGGGCCGGAGCGCCGGACACCGGCGGACGGCGGTGTCTGCACGGCCCGACGGGGTGTGACGGCTTCCTCACGGGTTGTATCGGTCGACGTCATCGAACTCTCCATTTCTTCAAAGCAGTTGCTGCAGTTGCTGTGTTGACGGCCCGTCCGCCGAGGGCCGGGGCCGACGGTCGGCCCGGGTGGTGCGCACGCCCGGATCGCGGGGTGAGCCGCGACGGCACCGGGCAGGGTCCGTCTGTCCGCGCGGGCAAGCGGTGTGCCCACGGCTTGCCCGCGCGGCCCTCTCCTCCGACCGGCCTTCGGCCCTACCGTCACGCCATGACCACATCCGCCGAACTCGGCCTGCCCGCGCTGACGGTGGCGCCCGGTGGCGTGGCCACCACGACCCTGACGGTACGCAACGACCTCGACATCGTTGAGGCGTACACGCTGGAGGTGGTCGGTGACTGCGCCCCGTGGACGACGGTCGAGCCGGCCAGGATCTCCCTCTACCCGGGGACGTCCGAGACGGTGACGGTGCGCCTGGCCCCGCCGCGCTCGAGCGCCGCCCGGGCCGGTGAATTCCCGCTCGGCATCCGCGTGTTGCCGACCGAGCGGGCCGATCTGGTGACCGTCCCGGAGGCCACGGTCACCGTCACGCCGTTCCACGAGCTGCAGGCCGCGCTGGCCCCGCGGCGCCGCCGCGGCTGGCTGCGCGGACGCTACCGGACCTCGGTGCGCAACCTCGGGAACGCCCCCGGCACCGTCGCCCTCACCCCCGGACAGGCCGGCGAGGACCTGCGGTTCCGGATCACCCCGGAGCGGCTGCGCCTCGAACCCGGCGAGTCCGCCGAGCTGCGGGTGCAGGCCCGCGCGCGCAAGCTGATCTGGTTCGGCAAGCCCGCCTCCTGGCCGTTCGAGGTCGCGGTCGGCCCGCTGCAGGGTACGGACGGCAAGGGTTCGGACGGCAAGGGGCCGGACGGCGCGGGCACGGACGGCACGGCGGGCAAGGGCCCCGAGGCCGCCGGAGCGGGCGGCCGGAGTGGGAGCCCGGGCGGCGGGGGCGCGGCCGAGAGCGCCCCGACCGCTCCCCTGGCGGCCGCCCAACGGCCCGTCCTGGACGCCGAGTTCCTTCAACTGCCGATCCTCCCCAAGTGGCTGCTCGCGCTGCTGGCGGCGCTGATCGCGCTGCTGCTGGCCTGGTTCGCGCTGGTCCGCCCGGCGGTGCGCAGTTCCGCGAAGCAGGCCGCCGAGAAGGTCGTCGCCCAGCAGAGCGCGACCCCGGCTCCGCCCGCGGCCACTCCCGAGGCCGGCGGGTCGGCGACCCCCGGGAGCGGGAACGCCGGCTCCGGCGGCCAGGCCAAGCCGGGCAGCGGGCAGGCGAGCCCGGGCAGCGGCGGCCGCGGCTCCGGCGGCCTGGCGGTACCGGGGACGGGACAGCAGAGCTCCGCCACGATCGACGTGCAGACCGCGGGCGGCGCGTCCGCCGTGGGCAGCTACCAGGTGCCGCACGGCAAGGTCTTCGACATCACGGACCTCGTGGTGGCCAACTTCCAGGGCGACCAAGGACTAGTGACCATCACGGCCGGGAACCAGACGATCACCACGATCGCGTTGGAGACCTTCCGCAACCAGGACTACCACTGGGTGACCCCGATCCAGGTCGGCGAGGACCAGTCGGTGACGGCGAGCGTGACCTGTGAGACGCCGGGCACTCCGGCCTCCGGCAAGCAGGCGGCCACGTGCCACGAACTCCTCAACATCAGCGGCGCGTTGAGCGACATCAGGCGGGGGAACTGAATCGGCGTACAGGACGGGCCAAGCCTTTCCGGACAGCCCGGGAGGGCAGGCCGCCCCCGAGTGCCACAACGATGCGGACGGGCCACTTCCGGCCCGTCCGTTTTCGATCCCCCACCGATATCTCCTCCTACGGCCCGTGACCATGTCAACACCGGCCGCACACCCTGGCCGGTTCGCAACCCCTCCCACGAGGCCGGAGAACCGCCCCAGCTCGGGCCGCCCGCCCTCCCAGGACAACCCGGCGGGGCCCGCCGAGGCAACCGGCCCTTCCCTCCCGGACGGTGAGGTCTGCCCCGGCGCACCACCGGCAGACCGCTGATCCGGCAATGCCGTTGCCCTTTCCAACCATCTCCGCCGCACGCCCCAGCGCCCCGCCCGCGCCGGCCGCGCGGACCCGCCGCCCGCGCCCGCGATTCCGTCCGGCCGGACCGCACGAATCCGGCCAAGCACGGCGGGCCGTGCACGACCGGACGACGAGCGCCGTCGATGCCCCGGTTCGGGCCTGCCGACCCGCCCGGTGACCGTATGCTCACCGAATGGATACGGACGGAACGGCGCGGCCCTGTGACGTGCTCGTCGCCGGCGCCTACTTCGCGGACCTGGTGTTCCACGGCCTGCCGCGGCCGGTGCGGCCCGGGACGGAGGTGTTCGCCGACGGCTTCGGACTGGTGCCGGGCGGCGCGTACACCCTGGCGATGGCGCTGCGCCGGCTCGGGCGGCGGGTGGTGTGGAGCGCGGACTTCGGCACCGACCCCTTCAGCGCGCACGTGCTGTCCTGCGCCCGACGGGAGGGCCTGGACGAGGCCGCCTTCCGTCACCACCCCTTCCCCGTACGGAGCCTGACCGTCGCCCTGTCGTCCGGCGAGGACCGGGCGATGGTCAGCTTCCAGGACCCGGTCGACCCCGAGCCGCTCGGCCCGCTGCTGCGGCGGGCCCGCCCACGCGTCCTGATGCTTCCCCAACTACGCTGGGACGACGAGACCTTGTCCGCCCTCCGGACGGCGCGGCAGCTCGGCGCGCTGGTGGTCATGGACTGCCACGACACTCCCGCGACCCTGGACGACCCGGCCGTCCGCGACGCCCTGGCCCTGGTCGACGTCTTCACCCCGAACGACGCCGAGGCCCTGCGCCTGACCGGCGCCCGCGACCCGGACGACGCGCTCGCCGCGCTGGCCCGCCTGGTGCCCGCCGTGGTGGTCACCCGCGGCGCCCGGGGTGCCAGCGCCGTACGCAACGGCGAGCGCCACGACGTCCCCCCGGCCTCCGCCGCCCCCGCCGTCGACCCGACCGCGGCCGGCGACTGCTTCAACGCCGGCCTGGTGCACGGACTCCTCGACGGCCGGAGCCTGCCCGAGTGCCTCGCGGCGGCCGCGATCTGCGGAGCCGCCGCGACCACCGGCCCCGGATCCGACCCGGCCCTGCGCGCGGCCGAGCTGGCCCGCCGGCTGCGCCCCCTCGGGGCCGCGGAACGGGCGATCCGCCGCCCAACCACCCCGCTGAGGTGAACACTTCACCACGCGGCGTGATCGTGTTAGCGTCCCTCGGATGTCGAGAATTCTGGTCACCGATCTGGACGGCACCTTACTCGGCGGCACCCCCGACGACCGCGCCCGGTTACGGGAGGCCCTGACCCGCAACCCCGGGGTGACACCGGTCTTCGCCACCGGCCGCGGGCTGACCTCCGTCCGGGACCTGCTGCGCGACCCGCTCGTGCCCGCGCCCCGCTGGATCATCGCCGACGTCGGCGCCACCGTGATCGACGGCACCGACTTCACCCCCGTGCACCCGGTGCAGGACCAGCTGCGGGCCGGCTGGCCGGGGCCCGAGCGGATCCGCGCGGCCCTGCGATGCTTCCCCGGGCTCGCCTACCAGCACGACGTCGTCCAGGACGGCCGCTGCTCCTACCACCTCGCCCCGGACCGGCTCACCGACGAGCTCACCGCCGCCGTCGAAGCCCTCGGCTGCGCCTGGGTGTACTCCGGCGACCGCTACTTCGACGTCCTGCCGCCGGGCGCCTCCAAGGGCAACGCCCTCCGGGCCCTGGCCGGGAAGCTGGGCTGGCGGCCCGAGGCGATCCTGGTCGCCGGGGACTCGCTCAACGACCTCTCGCTCTTCCGGACCGGCGCGCACGGGGTGGTCGTGGCCGGCGCCGAGCCCGCGCTGCTCACCGCCCTCGCCGACGACCCCCTGGTCCACCGCCCCGACCACGTCGGCGCGGCCGGCATCCACACGGCGCTCCGGGAACTCGGCTGGCTCACCCCCGAGCCCGGTCCGGTCCCCGCCCCGACGCCCGGCCGCGCCACCGCCACCGCCACCGCCCCGGGCGAGCACTCCCTGCTGGTGGCCTACCACCGGCCCCCGCTGCACTGGAACGGCCGGGACTGGCAGCCGCCCGGCAGCCCCAACGGCATCCTGCCCACCCTGACCAGCGCCTTCGCCGACGGCCTGCCCGGCGTGTGGGTCAGCGCGCTGGTCGGCGACGAGCGGCGGGCCGCCCTCCCCCGCCCCGCCGGGGTACCGCTCTCCCCCGTGCCGCTCGACACCGCCGCCTGGGCCGGCTACTTCCACCGCGCCTGCAAGGAGACGCTGTGGCCGGTGCTGATGTCCGAACCGGAGCGGTCGGCCTTCCACGGACCCGCCTGGGCCGACTACCGCGCGGTCAACGCGCGCTTCGCCCGGCACATCAGCGCCCAGGCCGCCCCCGGCGCCACCGTCTGGCTCCACGACTACAACCTCTGGCTCGTCCCCGGCCTGCTCCGCCGTCTCCGTCCCGATCTGAGGACCGGGCTCTTCCACCACACCCCTTTTCCACCCCCGGAGGTCTTCGCCACCCTCCCGGTCGCCGCCGAGCTGCGCCGCTCGCTGGCCCGCCTCGACTGGGCCGGCTTCCACACCGAGGAATTCGCCGAGCACTTCCGCCGCACCCTGGCCGGCCTGCCCGACCCGCCGCACACCGCCGTCCACCCGCTCGGGATCGACCGGCCGGCCGTCGAGCGGCTCGCCCGCCTGCGCGCTCCGCGGCGCCGCCCGGCCGCCGGCCGCGTGGTGCTCTCGGTCGAGCGCCTCGACTACGTCAAAGCCCCGATCCAGAAGGTCGACGCCGTCGAGCGGCTGCTCACCCGCCGGCCCGAGCTGCGCGGCCGGCTCACCTTCCGGTTGGTCTGCCCGCCGCCCGAACCCGGCATCACCGCCTACGACGCCACCCGGAGCCGGCTCGAGCAGCGCATCGCCGAGGTCAACGGCGCCTGGCGGCAGGCGGGTTGGCAGCCGGTGGACTACCTGCCGCAGAGCCTGACCGCCACCGCGGTCGTCGACGAGTACCTGGCGGCCGACGTGCTCTGGGTGACCTCGCTGCAGGACGGTATGAACCTCACCGCCAAGGAGTTCGTCGCCGCCCGGGCCGCCCTCCCCCGCGAGCACACCGAGCCGGGCGTCCTGGTGCTCTCCCGGCACGCCGGCGCCGCCGCCGAACTCGGGGAGGCGGCCCTGCTCACCGACCCGAACTCACCCGAGGACCTCAGCGCCGTCCTCGCCCGCGCGCTCGACCTCACTCCCGCCGAACGCCGTTCCCGCCTGGACCGGCTCTCGGTGCTCCTCGGCCGGGACCGGCCCGCCGACTGGGCCGCCCGCATCGTCCGGGCGATCCGGAGCTGCTCCCCACCCGTCTCACCTGACGGGACTTTCAGCATACGGAGCGATCTTGGCGCGTACCCCCGGTAGAGTGGTGGATCGTGGCCAGTCGTAAAACGTCGATCATGGAAGCAGCGGCGCGGGTGATCGCGCGACGCGGAGTGCGCGGGCTGCGGGTGGAGGAACTCGCGGCCGAGGCGGGCGTCTCCACCGCGCTGATCTACTACCACTTCAAGGACCGTACGGGGATCCTCCGGCAGACGCTGGAGTTCATCAACGACCGGGCGGAGCGGTACACGACCGAGCGCGACCCGGACGCACCGCCGCTGACGGCCCGCGAGGAACTGGAGCAGACGCTGCTGCTGGAACTCCAGGACACCGTCGAGGTGCGGGAGAACAGCACCGCCTGGGGGGAGCTGCGGGCCAGCGCGGTGTTCGACGAGACCCTGCGCGAGGACCTGGCGCGGGCCACCCGGATCTGGGTGCAGGAGATCGCCGAACTGCTCGGCACCGTGCAGCCGATGTCCTCGGCGGTCGCGCTGGCCGGCGCGGCGGAACGGCTGACCGCGCTGCTGGAGGGCCTGAGCACCCGTTGGCTGAGCGGCAGCCTGCCGCTGGCGCACGCCCGCACGCTGATGGTCGAGGCGATCGACATCGAGGTGTCCCGGCTCGGCGCCTGATCCCGCGCCGCTCGCGCTCCTCTCCTGACCGGCTCCCGCATCCGCTCCCGCGTCGGCTCCTGATCCGTACGGAACGCCCGGAACCGTCACGCCGCGTCCCGCGTCCGTCAAGGATGCGTCAACGCCACGCCAGCGCGTTTGACTGATTTTTCAGTCAGTGCGAGTCTGAACCCGCAGGCAGGGCGCTGCCGCCGGTCCACCCCGCCGTGCGGTGGTGCGCCGCGACACGAAGAGTGGAGACGCGCACCCTGCCCGTGCACCGTCGCACGATCTGGAGACCCTCATGACCCACTACCGCGATGACCGTTCCGCCGAGGCCCACCCCTGGGTGCCGGCGGACGACGTCCCGCACGCCCGGACCTGGATGTCCTGGCCCTCCCGCCGGGGCGTGTGGGGACTGCGCCTGGGAGGCGTCCAGGAGGACATCGCCCTGATCGCGCGCACGATCGCCGAGTTCGAGCCGGTGGTGATGTGCGCCCCCGACGACTGGACCGCGGACAAGGCCCGGTCCTGGTGCGGCTCCGCCGTCGAGGTGATCAGCGACATCCCCACCGACGACCTGTGGATGCGCGACACCGCGCCGGTGTTCCGCCGGGACGGGTACGGCGGCCTGGACACCGTGGTCCTCAACTTCAACGGCTGGGGCAACAAGCAGGTGCACCACGACGACGCCCGGGTCGCCGAGCTGGTCGCCGCCCGCCGGGGCCTGCGCCACACCTACGCGGACTTCGTCGGGGAGGGCGGGGCGATCGAGACCGACGGCGACGGCACGGTGATGGCCACCGAGAGCAGCCTGGTCAACAAGAACCGCAACCGCGGCATGAGCCGGGACGAGATCGAGGAGGCCGTCCTGGAGGCCTACGGCGCCGACACGATGATCTGGCTGCCGGGCATCAAGGGCCAGGACATCACCGACGACCACGTGGACGTCACCTCCCGCTTCGTCCGCCCCGGCGTGGTGATGGTGCAGCTGCCGCCGGCCGACCGCAACGACGTCTGGGCCCGCGACGCCCGCGAGCAGTTCGCCATCCTGTCCGCCGCCGCCGACGCCCGCGGTCGCCGCCTCCAGGTCATCCCGGTGCACGGCCCGGACACCGTCCGCTCCCGCAGCTCCAAGTTCGTCGACTCCTACCTCAACTTCCACGTCGTCAACGGCGGTGTCGTCACCGCGCAGTTCGGCGACCCGTACAAGGACGCCGCCGCCAAGGAGGCGCTCGCCGCGGCCTTCCCCGGCCGCGAGGTGGTGCAGATCGACGTCGACCGCCTGATGGCCGGGGGCGGCGGCATCCACTGCTCGACCATGCACGAGCCCCTGCCGTAGCCGCGCCAGCGGCCACAGCCACAGCCACAGCCACAACTGTGACGACAGCCGTCACGACAGCCACAGATTCCCCCTGCCACGCCCACCCTCAGCTGGAGTTCCCGCATGCCCGACGACCTGTCCCGCCGTACCCTGATGCGCTCCCTCGCCGGCGTCGGCGTCGGTGTCGGCGCCCTCACCCTCGGCCTCACCGCCTGCGACCCCAACGGCATCGAGGACCCCGAGGGCGCCGTGCCGCCCCAGCGGCCGGGGGGCACCCCCGGGGTGCGCCGCTTCGGCGCCGAGTGGGACAAGCACCTGCGCACGGTGATGTCCTGGCCCGCCTCCGAGAACGTCTGGGGCGAGCAGCTCCCGGACGTCCGCCGGGACGTGGCCGGGCTGGCACAGGCCATCGCGGCCCGCGAGCCGGTGGTGCTGATGGCCCGCCCCGAGCAGAAGGACGCGGCGCAGAAGGCCTGCGGCTCGGCCGTCGAGGTGGTGCCGATCGCCGTCGACGACCTGTGGGCCCGGGACACCCTGCCGGTGTTCGTGGAGGAGGGCGGCAAGGTCAAGGGCGTCGACTTCAACTTCAACGGCTGGGGCGGGAAGCAGCAGCGCGGCAACGACTCCAAGGTCGCCCGCACGGTGCTGGAGAAGTACGGCGTCGAGCGGATCGAGACCCGGCTGGTCGCCGAGGGCGGCTCCTTCGAGACCGACGGCCAGGGCACCCTGATGGTGACGGAGAGCTCCGTCGTCAACGACAACCGCAACCCGGGCATGAGCCGGGACCAGGTCGAGGCCGAGCTGAAGAAGGTGCTCGGCGTGACCAAGGTGATCTGGCTGGCCGGCGTCAAGGGCAAGGACATCACCGACGCGCACGTCGACTGCCTGACCCGGTTCGTCGCCCCGGGCGTGGTCCTGCTCGACCAGGCCTTCCCCGGCACCCCGCCGGACGTCTGGTCCCGCTCCGCCGACCAGGCGCGCTCCGTCCTGAAGGACGCCACCGACGCGACGGGAAAGAAGCTCCAGGTGGTGGAGCTCCAGCAGCCGGACCCGGACAAGATCACCGGGCGCGGTGACGCCTTCGTCTCCTCGTACATGAACTTCTACATCGGCACCAAGGGCGTCTACCTGCCGAAGTTCGGCGACGCCAGGGCCGACGAACGGGCGCAGCAGATCATGAAGCAGTACTTCCCGGGCCGGGAGGTCGTGCCCGTCAAGATCGACGCGATCGCCGCCGGTGGCGGGGGCATCCACTGCGCGACCCACGACATCCCCGCCCTCGGCTGATCGGGCGCGCCGTCCGCGAGGACGGCCCGGTGGGGCCGGGTCCGGTCGGCGGGCCGGACCCGGCCCCACCGGCCGGGGCTGCCTCAGGCGGCGGGCTGCTGCTGGGTGACGCAGTGGATCCCGCCGCCGCCCGCACCGAGGTAGTCGATGTCGAGCTGTTCCACGGCGCGGCCGGGGAACAGCCGGGCGAGGGTGGCCCTGGCCGCGGCGTCGGCCCTGGTGTCGCCGAACTGCGCGGAGATCACCGCGCCGTTGCACAGGTAGTAGTTGGCGTAGGAGCCGACGAAGTTGCGGTCGGTGGAGCGGATGAGGTTGTAGTCGGGCCCCTGGATCCGACTGACCGTGAACGGGACGCCCTGGGCGCTGGTGGAGGTGGTCAGCGTCTTGTACTGCTGCCGTTCGTCGTCGGACCAGACGTCGGTGTCGCTCGCCAGGGGCATCTGGACCGCGGCCGTGCCGGCGCCGAGGAAGCGGGAGGTGGCGTCCACGTGGTCGTCGGTGATGTCCTGGCCGGCGATCCCGGGGAACCAGATCACCTTGGTGGCCCCGTACGCGGCGCACATGGCGCCCTCGATCGCGGTCTGCGACATGCCGGGGTTGCGGTTGCTGTTGATGATGCTGCTCCGGGTGGCCATCAGCGTCCCGGAGCCGTCGGTCTCGATGGCGCCGCCCTCGGCGACCAGCCCGGCGGCGGTGAACGGCAGGCCGAGGTAGGCGGCGAGCCGGCCGGCGACCAGGGCGTCGTTGCCGTGCGGGTTCTGGTGGTTGCCCCAGCCGTTGAAGTTGAGGCCGACGGTGTCCAGGCCGCCCGCGCCGTCGGTGCGGAAGACCGGTCCGGTGTCGCGCATCCAGCAGTCGTCGACCGGGATGTCGCCGATGACGGTGACGGTCGAGCCGCACATCGACCGGGCCTTGGCCACGCTGGCCGGATTCGCGCAGACGGTCACCGGCTCGTACCTGGCGATGGTCTTCGCGATGAGGGCGATGTTCGACTGGACGCCGCTGAGCTTGCTGCGCCAGATGGTGGTGCTGTCCGGCCAGGCCATCCAGGTCCGGGTGTGCGGGACGGTGTCCAGCGGCACCCGGTAGCCGGTGGCGACGGCCGGGCCGGGGGTGGTGCGGCGCTGGGCCGCCAGGGCCGGCCCGCCGGTCGCGGCGGTCAGCGCGGCACCGGCGGCGGTGAGCCCGGCGGCCGTCAGGAACCGGCGCCGGCCGAGTCGTGCGTCGAGCTCCGCGTGGGGTCTGGAGCTGTCCTCCATCACTGCCTCCCTGTCAACAGGCGCTGCTCGTGCAGCAGTTGACCGAAAAGGTAAAACTGGCCAAGCGCTCGGTCAATACTTTGCGCAGCCTCGGAGCGCGGCGATCGCCGCCGGTCCGCCCCGGCCGCCCTCCCCCGGTGGTTACAGTGACGGCCATGGCGACACAGGCGACAGGCACCGCCGCGCGGGCGGCCTCCGGAGCGGGCGGCCCCGGCCGGGCCCGGGCGTCCGCCAAGGGCGAGCAGACCCGGGCCCGGCTGATCGCCGCGGCCCGCACGCTGCTCGCGGGCGACGGCGCCGGGCGGTTCACCACCCGGAACGTGGCCGCGCTGTGCGGGGTCTCGCACGGGATGTGCCACTACCACTTCGCGGACCGCACCGACCTGATCGTCGCCGTGGTGGAGGACATCCGGCCCGAGTGGATCACGCCACTGGAACAGGCGGTGGCCGGCCCGGGCGGCTACGCCGAGCGCGCCGAACGCGTGCTGGCCCTGCTGACCCGGCCGGAGAGCCCCGACCTGGCCCGGCTGCACGCGGCCCTGCACTGGCTCGCCCTCAACGACGAACGCGTCCGCGCCGGTCTGGAGGCCGAGTACGCGCGCTGGCGGTCCTCCTTCGTGGACCTGTTCCGCTGCCTGGCCGAGGAGCGCGGCGACGGCACCGACCCGGTCCCGCTCGGCGAGGCCTTCGCCGCCGCCGTGGACGGGCTCGCCGCCATCGGCTCGCTCGACGGCACGGTGGACGCCGAGCGGGTGCTGCGGACCCTGCTGGGCTCGCTCTCCTCCTCGGCCGGGTGAGCCCGCCCGTCAAGCTCCGGAAGCGGCCTCCGCCTCCGCGCGCTTGCGGCGCTCGACGCGGGTGCAGGTCACCACGGTGAAGGTGAGGCTCGCCGCGATGATGCCCTCGGCCCAGAAGAACGCCACGTAGTCGATCAGCGAACCGATCGGCGGCGAGCCGGGCGCGGCGTTGCGCATGCCGATCAGCGCGAACAGGGTCGCGGCCATCCACCCGAGCGAGGGCCACACGACCCCCTGCCGCCCCCGGTGCAGCACCTCGGCCCCGGCCAGCACCGCCAGGGCGAGCGCCCACATGGCCGCGATCATGAACCAGGCCAGGATGAAGGTGCTCCGCGCCCGGGTGACCCCGCCCCGCAGGATCGTCGCCCCGGCGGCGTTGGGGGTGCTGGTCGGGTGGACGACGAAGAACGGGTCGGCGTCCACGAAGACCACGCCGACGGGCACGGCTCCCGCGGGGTCCGCGGCCGCGAGGGACAGCGCGAAGTGGTGCAGGTCGAAGGGGTAGTCGGTGACGGTGCCGTTGTAGAAGCCCGCCTGGACGGCCTGGGACGTCACCTCCTCCCCCGGCCCGGCCCGCAGTTCGGTGCGCGCGGCCGACTCGACGGTGATCACCGCCTGCCGGCTGAAGACGGTGGAGTCCGGCCCCGCGGCCAGGCCCCCGTGCGGGACGGCCGCGACCCAGAGGGTGAGCTCGCCCGCCGCGGGGTCGATGTCCTGGGAGGTGATGTCCAGTTCGATCCAGTCGCCGGCGGACGGAAGGGCCAGCTCGTGCGGGCGCTCCCGGGTGTTGCGGTCGTTCAGGTACAGCCCGACGCCCGCCGAGCACAGCACGGCCACGGTCAGCAGGGCCAGCAGGAGGCGGTTGCCGCGCCACCGGGCCGTGCTCACGCCGGGGTGGAGCCGGACGCGACGGGCTGCTGCTGGGTGGCGCAGTGGATGCCCCCGCCGCCCGCGGCGATGTGGTTGATGGAGACCTGGGTGACCTTGCGGCCGGGGTGCAGGTCGCCGATGATGCCGGCCGCCTCGTCGTCGGTGGCCCGCACCCCGAAGCGCGGGACGATGACGCCGCCGTCGCAGACGTAGTAGTTGAGGTAGGTGGCGAGGAAGTTCTTGCCGGCGCCGGGGATCTGCTCGGCGTCGGGCTCGGGCAGGTCCACCACCTTGAGCGTGCGCCCCCTGGCGTCGGTCGTGGAGCCGAGCACCTGGAGGGCCTGCTGGGAGGCGGTGGTCCAGACGTCCGGCGGGGTGTCGGGGGTGGGGCGGTGCAGCACGACGGTGCCGGGCTCGGCGAAGCGGACCAGGGCGTCGATGTGGCAGTCGGTGATGTCCTGCCCGGCGACGCCCTTGAACCAGATCACCTTCTCGACGCCGAGCAGTTCCTTGAAGCTCGCCTCGATCTGGTCGCGGGACTTGCCGGGGTTCCGGTTGTCGTTGACCCAGGAGCTCTCGGTGGCCATCAGGGTGCCCTCGCCGTCCACCTCGATGCCCCCGCCCTCGCCGGTGATCGGCGCCTGGACGCGGGTGATGCCGTAGTGCGCGAGGAGGTTGCGGGCCGCCTGGCCGTCGTTGGCGTGGGTCTGCTTGTCGCCCCAGCCGTTGAAGTTGAAGTCGATCCCGGCGAGCCCCTGCGGGCCGGTGACGAAGGTCGGGCCGGTGTCCCGGGCCCACAGGTCGTCGACCATCAGCTCCAGCACCTCGACCGAGGAACCGCAGGCCTGCCGGGCCTGGTCGGCCTGGTCGGGGCGGGCCAGCAGCACCACCGGCTCGAAGCCGGCGATCGCCTGGGCCAGCGCCGCGATGTCCTGCCGGACGCCCGGCAGTTGGTCGCCCCACACCTCCTCCAGCGCCGGCCAGGCCATGAAGGTCCGGGTGTGCGGCCGGGACTCCGCCGGCATCGCTCGCCCGGCCGCAGCGGCGGTCGCGCTGCCGGTCGGGGCCGCGGCCGTACCGCTCGGGCCGGGCTGCTCCACCGCTCCGCCGTCGGAGGAGTCGGAGGAGCAGCCGCCGGCCAGGGCGAGGGCGGCGAGGGCGGCCCCGGACTGCAGGAGCGAACGGCGGGACGGCCGGGGGTGCGCCATGGGGCCTCGTTCCGGTAGGAGTCGGTGTCGGCTCCGCAGGCTACTGACAGGCGGGTCAGGATCCGGCGCGGCACGCATCCGCCGTCCGGGGGAATCCGCTCCCGGGCCGTCCCCCGGTGCTGCCCGGTCGCCCCGGCCCGGCAGGTCCCACCGCCTGCCGGACCGGGGCCGCCTCACGGCCGGAGCCGTCTCACAGGGCGCGGCGCGCGGCGGCGATCCGGTCGGGATCCCAGCCGGGCCGGGGGACGGACTCCAGCAGCAACCGGGTGTAGGCGTGCTGCGGGGAGTCCAGGACGCGGGTGGTGGGGCCGGATTCGACGATCCGTCCGTGGCGCATCACGACGACCTCGTCGGTGACGCAGCGGACGACACCGAGGTCATGGGTGATGAACAGGTAGCCGACGCCGGTCTGTTCGCGGATGTCGGCGAGCAGGTTGAGGACCTGCGCCTGCACCGAGACGTCCAGGGCGGCGACCGCCTCGTCCAGCACCAGGACGGCCGGCCGGACGGCCAGCGCCCGGGCGATGGCCACGCGTTGGCGCTGACCGCCGGAGAGCTGCCGGGGCAGCGCGTCGGCCGCCCGGGTGCCGAGGCCGACCTGGTCGAGGAGTTCCCTGATCCGGGCCGGGTGGTCGGTGTCGGGGAAGTGCAGCCGCAGGGTCTCCCGCAGGACGGCTTCCACGCTGGTGCGGGGGTCGAGCGAGAGGTACGGGTCCTGGAAGACCATCTGCACCTCGCGGGCGCGGGCCAGTCGCTCGGCCCTGCCCCGGGCCGGTCCGCTCCGGGCCCGGCCGCGGACCAGCACCCGGCCCGCGTCGGCCTGGTCGAGGCCGACCACGATCCGGGCGGTGGTGGTCTTGCCGGAGCCGGACTCGCCGACGACGCCGAGCGATCCGCCGGCGGGGAGGGTGAAGGAGACGTCGTCCACCGCCCGTACGGTGCCGAAGGTGCGGCACAGCCCGGCGACCTCCAGGACGGTTTCAGGCATGGCCGCGGCTCCCTTCGAGCGGGTGGTGGCAGGCGACCGGGTGCGCCTGCGGGGTCTGCTCGCGGCACAGTTCGGTCGCGTACCGGCACCGGGCGGCGAACGCGCAGCCGGTCGACTCCTGCCGGAGGTCCGGTGGTTGGCCGTCGATGGCGGCGAGCCGGCCGGGCCGGGCGTCCAGCCCGGGGGTGGCGGCCAACAGGGCCGCGGTGTAGGGGTGGCGGGGCCGTTCGAAGAGCGCCTCGGCGGTGCCGCTCTCGACGATCCGCCCGGCGTACATCACGTGGACGCGGTCGCTGATGGCGGCGGCCAGGCCGAGGTCGTGGGTGACGAACAGCAGGCCGGTGCCGAAGCGTCGGCGCAGCCGGCCGAGCAGCGCGATGACCTCGGCCTGGCTGGTGACGTCCAGCGCGGTGGTGGGCTCGTCGGCGAGCAGCAGGACCGGGTCGCCCATCAGCGCGGCGGCGATCATCACCCGCTGGAGCATGCCGCCGGACAGTCGGCCGGGGTAGCGGCGCAGCAGTTCGGGGCCGAGGCCGACGGCGTCCAGGAGTTCGACCGCGCGCCGCTCGGCGTCGGCCGGGCCCAGCAGGCCGCCGAGGCGGACGCCCTCGGTGAGGAAGTCTCCGACGCGGCGCAGCGGGTTGATGGCGGCCCGGGGGTCCTGGAAGATCATCGCGGCCCGGCCGGTGCGCAGGGCGCGCAGCCGGGCGGGGTCCATGGCGAGGACGTCGTCCCCGTCGACCAGGACGCTGCCCTCGGTGGTGGCGCCGGGCGGCAGCAGGCCGAGGGCGCTGCGTGAGGTGAGGCTCTTGCCGGAGCCGGACTCGCCGACCAGGGCGACGGTCTCGCCGACCCCCACGGTGAGGTCGACCCCGTCGAGGACGGGCCGGGCGGCGCCGGGCAGGCGGAGCCGCAGGCCCCGGATGTCGAGGGCGTTCACACGCTGCTCCGGTTCGTGGCTGCTGCGGATCACGGGGCGGTCCCCGGGTGCGCGGTCGCGCTTCATGGGGTCCTCCGGGCGACGCGGTCGGCCCAGCGCTCGCCGACGACGTTGAAGGCGACGACGGTGAGCACGATCAGGACGCAGGGCACGATCGCGGAGAGCGGGTAGCCGTGCTGGATCGCGGTCTGGCCGTCGAAGACCATCCGCCCCCAGTCGGGGGTGAGCGCGGGGACGCCGAGGCCGAGGAAGGACAGGCCGGCGAGGTCCATCAGGGCGTATCCGAAGTTGATGGTGGACTGGGCGAGGACGATCGGGGCGATGGCGGGCAGGACGTGCCGCAGGCAGATCTGCACGGCGGAGTGCCCCTGGACCCGGTACGCGGAGACGTACGGCCGTTCGCGTTCGGCGAGCACCAGGGAGCGGGTCAGCCGCGAGACGTACGGCAGGTAGGCGATCGCGAGGGCCGTGACGGGGGCGAGCAGGCCCTCCCCGTACACCGAGACGACCAGGATGGCGAGCAGCATGCCGGGGAAGGCGAAGACCAGTTCGGTGCTGCGGGAGAGGACGGAGTCGAGCCAGCCGCCGCGCCAGCCGGCGGCGAGTCCGATCAGGACGCCCGCGACGGTGGAGAAGGCGACCACGCCGAGCGGGCCGAGCAGGGAGGTGCGGGCGCCGAGCAGCAGCCGGGCGAGGGTGTCGCGGCCGGCCGCGTCGACGCCGAGCAGGTGGTCGGCGGACGGCCCGGCGAGGGCGTTGCCGAGGTCGACGGCGTTCGGGTCGGCCGGCGCGAGCCAGGGCGCGAGCAGCGCGGCGAGCACCACCAGGGCGACGAAGCCCAGGCAGGCCAGGTGCAGCGGGGCGCGGCCGGTGGTGAGCCGGGAGAGGCCGGGCCGGCGGGTGAGGACGGTGCTCATGCCCCTGCCTTCCTGGAGCCAAGGGCGATCCGGGGGTCGACCAGCGGGTGGAGCAGGTCGACGACCAGGTTCACGGTCATGAACAGGGCGACGACGAGCAGCGAGATGGCCTGGACGGTCGGGAAGTCCTTGGTGGTGGTGGACAGTTCGAGGAGCTGGCCGATGCCGCCGATGCTGAACGCGGACTCCACCAGGATGGTGCAGACCAGCAGGGTCGAGACGATCAGGCCGCCGGTGGTCAGCACGGTGCCCAGCGAGTTGCGGAACACGTGCCGGCGGATCACCTCCCGTTCCGGCACGCCGCGGCTGCGGGCGACGGTGACGTGCTCGCCCTCCAGGGCGTCCAGCATCGCCGAGCGGGTGACCCGGGCGAGCATCCCGATCAGGTACAGCGCGAGGGCGACCGCCGGCAGGGTGAGGTGCCACAGCAGGTCGAGGAAGCCGTCGCCGGTGCCGCTGGTGGGGAACCAGCCCAGCTTGACCGCGAACAGGCCCTGCAGCAGGACGGCCGCGACGAAGGAGGGCGTGCCGACCGCGACGGTGGTGGACAGCAGGATCGCCGAGTCGGTCGCGCCGCCGCGCACCGCGCCGATCCAGCCGAGCGCCAGGCCGATGAGGACGACCACCAGCAGCGCCATGGCCACCAGGGTCAGGGTGGCGGGCAGCCGGTCGGCGAGCAGGGCGGAGACGTCGGTGCGGTAGGTGATGGAGCGGCCGAAGTCGCCCTGCAGCACCTGGCCGAGCCAGCGGAAGTACCGCACCAGGAAGGGGTCGTCGAGGTGGTACTGCTCGTTGATCGCCTGCAGGGCGGCCGGCGAGGCCGACCGGCCCGACAGGAGGAAACTCGCCGGGTTGCCCGGCGCCAGGTACATCGCGCCGAAGACCACGAAGGACGCGCCGAGCAGGGTGGCGGCCATCTCCGCGAGTCGCCGGGCGGCGAATCTCAGGAAGTTCACCGGGCGGCCCCCACGTCGGCGGCCCACGGGTAGTACATGTACGAGATCGTGGTCGGGGCGCCGGTGACGCGCTTGTTGAGGAAGACGGCGGTGGGCCACTCGGCGACCGGGATCCACAGCAGCTGCCGGGAGGCGGTCTGCTGGAGCTCGGCCTCGATCGCGGCGCGCTTGGCCGGGTCGTACTCGGCCGTGGCCCGGTCGACGAGGTCGTCGTAGGCCTTGTCGCTGTAGCCGGCGAAGTTCTGGTAGGCGCCGGTCTTGAAGGTGGCGAGCAGGTCGAGCGGGTCGGTGATGGAGTCGTAGTACGTCTCCGGGAACATGTCGATGCCCTCGCGCGCCTTGGGGTCGGTGAACAGCGCGGTGAAGGCGTTCGGGGCGATCGTCTTCAGCCGGATGTCCAGCCCGATCTTCGTCCCGGCGGCCTGGACGGCGGTGGCGAGCAGGGAGACGTCCTGGCCGATGGTGCTGGTGGCCATGACGAGCGTCCTGCCGCCCGCGCCGGCCTCCTTGACGAGGGCCTTGGCCTTGTCGATGTCCTGCGCCGTGGGGGTGAGGCCGTCGAAGGCGGTCTTGCGGACGTCCTCGGGGGCCGTGCCCCAGGCGGCCCTGGTGGTGAGGGAGCCGGTCACGGTGCCGGCGCCGGCGAGGCCGGTGCGGACGAAGCCGGAGCGGTCCAGGGCCAGCGACAGCGCCTGGCGCACCCGCAGGTCGCCCAGCGGGCCCTGCATGGTGGTGACGTTGACGTTGACGGTGCTCAGGCCCTCGCCGAAGTAGAGCGTGCCGGGGCCGTCCTTCCTCAGCCGGTCGTAGCTCTCGGTGGGGATCAGGTAGCCGCCGTCGACGTCGCCGGTGAGCATCGCGTTGGTGCGGGCGGAGGAGTCGGTGAGGAAGCGGAACACGACCTTCTTCGACTTGGCCTTGGTGCCCCAGTAGTCGTCGAAGCGCTGCAGTTCGAGCGACTGGCCCTTGGCCCAGGTGCCGAGCCTGAACGGGCCCGTGCAGTCGAGGCTGCCGCCGGTGCCGTAGTCCTTGCCGGCGGCCTCCACCCCGGCCTTGGCGGCGACGACGCCGGCCGCCGTCGCCATGTACTGCGGGAACTGGGAGTCCGGCTGCTTGAGCGTGACGGTGACCTGCAGCGGGCCGGTCCTGGTGACGGAGTCGACGTTCTGGAACACCTGGTTCCAGGCCGCCGCGTTGTCCGGGTTCATCTGCCGGCCGAGGCTGTACACGACGTCGTCGGCGGTCATCACCGTGCCGTCGTGGAAGTGCACGCCGGAGCGCAGGTCGTAGACCCAGGTGGTGGGGTCGGGGTTGGCGGCCTTCTCGGCCAGTCCGGGCGCCAGGGTGAGCTGGGGGGTCCAGCGCATCAGGCTCTCGCAGACGTTCGACAGGACGGTGTTCTGCGGGTAGTCGAAGGCCTGGAGGTAGTCGAGGGTGGGCGGCTCGGCGTAGGTGGCCCAGGTGAAGGAGTCCAGCTCGCCCTTGGCGGGCGGGGTGTCGGCCGAGAGCTTCACCGCCGCCTGGTCGGAGCCGGTGTGCGGCGGGCCGGAGCAGGCGGCGACCAGGGCGGCGGCCGAGAGCAGGGCGGTGGCGAGGACGAGCCGCCGGGTCGTGCTGCGTCTCGCGGGCGCGGTGGGAGTCATGAGGGGGTGTTCTCCGTTCGCTGGCGTGGGGGGTCAGGCGCGGGCGGCCGGGATCTGCTGGGTGATGCAGTGGACTCCGCCGCCGCCGTAGGCGATCACCCGGGCCCGCACGCCGACCACCTTGCGGTCCGGGCAGGCGGCGGCGAGCACCGCCAGCGCCCCCTCGTCCTCGGGGTGGTCGGCGACCGGGACGACGACACCGCCGTTGGCCAGGTAGAAGTTGAGGTACCCCACCTCGACCTCGCGGCCGTCCACCTCGACGAAGGCGGCCTGCGGCAGGTCGACGATCTCGAAGGGCCGGCCCTGGGCGTCGGTGGAGTGCTCCAGCACGGCGCGGTTGGCCCGCATCCGCACGTAGTCCGGGTGCTCGGGGTCGGCCGGGAGCTGCACCACGACCTTGCCGGGGGCGACGAAGGCGCAGACGCCGTCCACGTGGCCGTCGGTCTCGGTGTCCAGCGCGCCGCCGTAGGGCAGCCAGATCACCTTGGTGACGCCGAGGCGCGCCTTCAGCTCGTCCTCGATCTCCTCCCGGCTCATCCCCGGGTTGCGGTTGGGGTGCAGCAGGCACTGCTCGGTGGTGATCAGCGTGCCCTCGCCGTCGACGGTGATCGCGCCGCCCTCGAGGATCATCTCGGAACGGATCGCCGGGGTCCCGAGGTGGTCCAGCAGCAGGCCGCCGATCCGGTCGTCGGTGTCCCAGGGGTGGTGCTTGCCGCCCCAGGCGTTGAAGCGGAAGTCCACGCCGGCCCGGCGGCCCTCCGGGTCGAGGACGAAGATCGGCGCGGAGTCGCGGAACCACGAGTCGTCGGTGGGGAGTTCGATCACGCTGACCCCGCCGCCGCAGCGGGCGCCCGCCTCCTCGCCGTGGCCGGGCGGCGCCACCATGGTGACCGGCTCGAACTCGGCGACGGCGCGGGCGACCGCCGCGTACTCGCGCTGCACCTCGTCCAGGGTGTCGCCCCACAGGTCCGGGCGGACGGGCCAGGCCATCAGGCAGCCGTCGTGCGCGGTCCACTCGGCGGGCATGCGGTACGTCACGGGAAACCTCTTTTGCTCGGGGCCCGACCGGGCCGGTGCGGGCAGGCGCTGCGGGGCGCTCGGTGCGTCGCGTCCGGCGGCGCTGGGCGCTCGGTGCGTCGCGTCCGGCGGCGCTCGGGCGCTCGGTGCGTCGCGTCCGGCGTACCGGGGTGCCCGGGGGCACCCGGCTCGCCCGGTGCACCGGCCGGTCGGGAGGGAGGGTGGTGGAGCGGAAGCCCTGGCGGCCCGTCCCCGTGGGGATCCGGACGGGCCGCCAGGGGGGTCTCAGAGCGCCGGCGGAACGGCCGGCTGGGACTGGGTGGCGCAGTGGATGCCGCCACCGCCGGAGGCGATGTTGTCGATGTTCAGCTGGACGACGTCGCGGCCCGGGAACTCGGCCCGGAGGATCGACTGGGCCAGCCCGTCGGCGTACGCGTCGCCGAACTGGGGCACGAACACCGCGCCGTTGGCGACGTAGAAGTTGGTGTAGCTGGAGAGGAAGTCGTTGCCGCGGCCGCGGATCCGCGCGCGGTCGGGACCGGGCAGCTCCACCACGGTCAGCGGGCGGCCCTGGGCGTCGGTGGCGCTCCGCAGGACCTGCTTGGCCTGCTCGTAGACGTCGATCCAGATCCGGGCGGTACCGGGGCCCGGCTGGTCGAGGATGACCCGCCCGGGGGCGGTGAAGCGCGCCAGGCAGTCGATGTGGTCGTCGGTGATGTCCTGACCGGCCAGACCGGCCAGCCAGATCACCTTGTCCATCCCGAGCGTCGTCTTCAGCGCCTGCTCGACCTGGTCCTGCGACATCCCCGGGTTGCGGTTGGGGTTCACCAGCGAGCTGACGGTCGCCAGCAGCGTGCCCTGGCCGTCCGTCTCCAGGGCGCCGCCCTCGCCGACGAAGGGCGCCCGGACGCGGTCGATGCCGTACCGGGCGAGGAGCGCGGCCGCGACCGCGGCGTCCTCGGTGTAGCGCTGGTAGTAGGGCGTGCCGGTCTTGCCCCAGCCGTTGAAGTTGGTGTCGACACCGGCGACGGCTCCCGGCCCGACCAGGAAGGTCGGACCGAAGTCGCGGATCCACAGGTCGTCGTTGGAGATCTCGACCACGGTGATCGGGTAGTAGGCGCCGGCGCCGCAGTAGTAGCGCGCGTCGGCCGCCTGTCCGGGGCGGGCGACCACGACCACCGGTTCGTAGCGGGAGATCTCGTAGGCGATCGTGGCGATGTCGTCCCGGACCGCGGACAGCTGGGTCCGCCAGATCGAGGACAGGGCCGGCCAGGCCATGAAGGTGCGGTCGTGCCGGTCGCTCTCGGCGGGCATCCGCAGCCGCGCGGTGCCGCCGGCGGCGGGGGCGGCGGCGGTGTTCTCCGCAGTGTTCGCGGCGGTGTTCTCGGCGGTCGCGGCCCGGGCGGTGGCCGGGAGGGCCGCGCCCAGGGCGATCAGGGGGACGGCGGCGGCGCCCAGCCGGAGCAGATCACGTCGTGAGGGCGTGGGGGTGTGCATGGCGCTCCCTGGATGAGGTGGGAGGTG
Source organism: Kitasatospora sp. NPDC093550 (assembly GCF_044764985.1). Lineage (NCBI taxonomy): Bacteria > Bacillati > Actinomycetota > Actinomycetes > Kitasatosporales > Streptomycetaceae > Kitasatospora > Kitasatospora sp. NPDC093550. The sequence goes on along the minus strand of NZ_JBIWJF010000040.1, from coordinate 13,812 downwards.
GGGGGTTGCCCCGCATCCTCCACTGTACTGAAAATTCAGTCAAGCTTTCGGTGCAGGACTCGACGAAAACCCTGAAACGATCATCAGGAAGCTGGCTTGACCGGCCACGAAGCACCTAGAGTGGGCGCCCATGTCGGATCGTCGGACGGAAATACTCAAGGCCGCCACCCGCGTGATCGCCCGCCGGGGCGTCCGCGGACTCCGCGTGGGGGAACTGGCCACCGAGGCCGGGGTGTCCACCTCGCTGATCTACTACCACTTCACCGACCGGGCCGGCCTGCTGCGCCGGACCCTCGACTTCATCAGCGACCGCGCCGACCACTACACGGCCGAACCGGACCCTGCGCCCCGGACCGAGGACCCCCGCGCCGACCTGGAACAGGTGCTGCTCCTGGAGCTCCAGGACACCGATGACGTGCGCGAGAACAGCACCGCCTGGGGCGAGTTGAGGGCCACCGCGGTCTTCGACCCGGAGCTGCGCACGGACCTCGCGCGGACCACCCACACCTGGGTGCACGACATCGCCGAGCTGCTCGCCCGGGCCGACCCCGGCGGCACCGCCCCGGCGCACGCGGCCGCCGCCGAGCGGCTGACCGCCCTCGTCGAGGGCCTGAGCGTGCGCTGGCTCAGCGGCTCGCTGCCGGTCGAGCACGCCCGCCTGCTGCTGCGCGGGGCCATCGCCGCCGAGTTGGACCACACCTAGGACGTCCGCGCTGGTGGGGGTGGATTCGGACGATCCTGAGGGAACCTCTAAACTCTGCCGCACCATCCGCGCCGCCCGTGCCGTCCGGGCCGGCGCCGCACCCTCCCTGTCCGTCGAGAGGCAGCCCGCATGTCCGCTGACCGATCCCCCTTCGCCCTCCAGCCGGTCTTCCAGGCGCTCACTCCGGACGACCCGCGCGAGGTCGGCGGCCACCGACTCTACGCGCGGCTCGGCGCCGGCGGCATGGGCCGGGTCTACCTCTCGTACACCCCGGGCGGCCGGCCGGTGGCGCTCAAGGTGGTGCGCCCCGAGCTGGCCGAGGACCCGGAGTTCCGGGCCCGCTTCGCCCAGGAGGTGGCCAGCGCCCGGCGCATCCACGGACTGTTCACCGCCCAGGTCGTCGACGCGGGCGTGGACGCCGCCACTCCGTGGCTGGCCACCACCTACGTACCCGGCCCCTCCCTCCAGCAGGTGGTGCGGGCCTTCGGCCCGCTCCCCGAGCGGACCGTCCTGCTGCTGATGGCCGGCATCGCCGAGGCGCTGCAGGCGATCCACGCCACCGGGGTGGTGCACCGCGACCTCAAGCCGGGGAACGTGCTGATCGCCTCCGACGGCCCCCGGGTGATCGACTTCGGCATCGCCCGGGCCGCCGACGCCGCCGCGCTCACCGGCACCGGACTGCGCATCGGCTCACCCTCCTACATGGCGCCCGAGCAGGCCACCGGCCGGCCCGCGACCCCGGCCACCGACGTCTACGCCCTGGGCGCCCTCGCCGTCCACGTGGCCGGCGGCGCCCCGCCCTTCGGGGACGGGCCGGACCCGGCCACGCTCTACCGGACCGTCCACGAGGCCCCCGACCTCGACCGGGTACCGCCGGGCCTGCACGCGCTGCTGCTGGCCTGCCTCGCCAAGCGGCCCGAGGACCGCCCGACCACCGCCGAGGTGATCGCCGCCGCCCGCGACCACCCGGCCGTCGGCGGGCACCTGCGGTTCGGCGAGGACTGGCTTCCGCACCCGCTGACCAGCCAGATCACCCGGCACGCCGAGCTGCCGCAGGTGCCCGCCGAGGCCGCCGGGAACGGCGCCGACGGCGGCACCGGCAGCGGCAGCGGTGGTGGTCAGGCTGCCGAGCCCGGCTGGGCCTCGGCCCGGACGGTCCTCGCCCCCGCGTCGGCGCCGGCGCCCACCGTGCTCGCCCCCGTACCCGCGCCCGCACCCCCGACCCTCGCCGCCGCTGCGCCGGCCGCCGCCCGGAGGGCCCCGCGCGACGGCGCCCGGCGGGCCGACGGCCGTCGCCGCTCCCTCGGGCGGACGGTGCTGACCGCCGCCGTCGCCCTGACCGTCGGCGCCGCGGCGGCGGTCCTCCTGCTCGACGACGAGGAGCCGGTGGACGCCGCGACCGCCGACGCCCCGGTGTCCGCCGGCGCCGTGCCGGGCGGTCCGACCGCCCCCGCCGCTCCGGCCGGATCGCCGACCCCGGCCCGCTCGACCCCGGGCACGCCGGGCCCCGCCTCGCCGCCCACCGCGACCCCGCCCGGGCCCGCCGCCGACTACGCCCCCGTCTACCGCGCCGTCGAGCTGACCTCGGCGGACTCCGGCTACGAGTTCGACCTCACCACCGGCACCGTGGTCCCCACCGACAGCGCCGCCTGGTACGTCGCCCGCGGCGAGAGCGAGTTCCTCGTCCCGGACACCGCCGACACCTTCATCGGCCAGGACGCCGGGCTGGGCGTCGCCGAGTGCGTCAAGGGGCTGGGCAGTCGCCCGGCCGGCCGGATCCCGTTCGCCTCCGTCGGACCGCACGGCGCCTTCTGCGTCCGGTCCGCGGACGGCCGGGACCTGGCCGTCGTCCGGGTGCTGTCGACGGCGGGCACGGACGGGCCGGTCAGGGTGTCCGTGGACCGCTACCGCCGCAACGGCTGAGAGCCGTCGTTCCCGGCACCGGGGTGCGGGGAACGACGGCTCTCACGGGCTCCGGCGGTCAGACCGGCCGCCTGCCCGGTTCGGCCGGCTTCACGGCCTCGACCGGCTTCACGGCCTCGACCGTCCTGACGGGCTCGGCCGCCTTCACCGGCTCGGCCGGCTTGACGGCCTCACCCGTCGTCCCCGCCTGCTCGCCCGGGCCGGGGGCGGGTACGTCCGCCTCCCGCATCGCGGCCGTCTCGGCCTTCAGGATCCGCATCGACTTCCCCAGTCCGCGCGCCATCTCGGGCAGCTTCTTGGAACCGAACAGCAGCACCAGCACGGCCACCATCACCAGCAGGTGCCAGGGCTCCAGACCATTGCGCAGCATCGCCGCCTCACCCGGCCTTTCATCGTCGTGACCGGGGCCGTCCGGTCGGCGGCCCGGGTCGTCTCGGGGTGGTTTGGGTGAGTTCACCGTAAAGCTTGACTGATTTTTCAGTCAATGCGACAGTTCAGTTCCGGCGCTGCCGGGCTCCCTGCCCGCCGCCGCCCGGCGCCGCGCGCCCCGTCATCGGATTCCCGCTCCGCGCGCCGGACCGAACCACCCTCAGCCCCACCGGAGTTCACTGTGTCCCACGCCCCCCTCGCCCGCCGGGCGGTGCTGCGTTCCCTGGCCGGCGCCGGCCTGCTCGCCCTCGGCGCGACCGCCTGCGCGGCCACCGGCGACGACCCGGCCGACCCCGGCTCCCCGGCGGCGGGCGGCCCGACCGGCGACGCCCCGGCCCCGGCGCCCGGCGGCAACCCCGCGCGTGGCCGGCGGCTCGGCGGCGAGTGGGAGAAGCACGAGCGGACCTTCATGGCCTGGCCCGCCTCCGAGCACGTCTGGGGCGAGCAACTCGGGGGCGTCCGCCGGGACATCGCCACGGTGGCCCGGGCGATCGGGGAGCGCGAGCCGCTGGTCATGCTGGTGCGCCCCGGCCAGGAGGCCTCGGCGCGCAACGCCTGCGGTTCGGACGTCGAGCTGCTCTCCGTCCCGGTGAACGACCTCTGGGCCCGCGACACCGTGCCGGTCTTCGTGGAGGAGAACGGCAAGGTCAAGGGCGTCGACTTCAACTTCAGCGGCTGGGGCGGCAAGCAGGAGCACGGCGACGACACCCGGATCGCCCGCACCGTCCTGGAGAAGTACGGGATCGAGCGGATCGAGACCCCGATCACCGCCGAGGGCGGCTCCTTCGAGACCGACGGCCAGGGCACCCTGCTGGTGACGGAGAGCTCCGTCGTCAACGACAACCGCAACCCGGGCCGTACCCGGGACGAGATCGAGGCGGAGCTCAAGAAGGTGCTGGGCCTCACCAAGGTGATCTGGCTCGCGGGCGTCAGGGGCAAAGACATCACCGACGCCCACGTCGACTGCCTGGCCCGTTTCGCCGCCCCCGGCGTGGTCTTCCTGGACCGGGCCTTCCCCGGCACCCCGCCCGACGTCTGGTCCCGTTCGGCCGACCAGGCCCGCGCCGTCCTCGCCGAGGCCACCGACGCCGCCGGCAAGCGGCTCAAGGTCATCGAGATCAGCCAGCCGGACCCGGACAGGATCACCGGCCGCGGCGACGCCTTCGTCTCCTCGTACATGAACTTCTACATCGGCGACAAGGGCGTCTACCTGCCGCGGTTCGGCGACGACCGGGCCGACGGGCACGCCCAGGACGTCTTCCGGGAGCAGTTCCCGAGCCGCGAGATCGTCCCCCTGCAGATCGACACCATCGCCTCCGGCGGCGGGGGCATCCACTGCTCCACCCACGACCAGCCGGCCGGCTGACCGGGCACGGCCGGGCTACCCGGCCGCCCCGCCCCGTACGCACCGGCCTGCGCCGCGCCGACCCGCCGGCCCGCCGGCCCGCCGCACCGCACCGCACCGCACCGAGGGAGAAGGGACCCCCGTGCAGCTGACCCCCACCGAACGCGACCGGCTGCTGATCTTCACCGCAGCCGAACTCGCCCGTGCCCGCCGCGCCCGCGGCCTGCGGCTCAACGTCCCCGAGGCGATCGCGGTGATCTCGGACGCCGTCTGCGAGGCCGCCCGCGACGGCCTCCGGCTGGCCGAGGCCGTGGCCCGCGGCCGCGCCGCCCTCTCCCCCGACGACGTGCTGCCCGGAGTGCCGGACCTCGTCACCGAGATCCACGTCGAGGCGGTGTTCGAGGACGGCACCCGACTCGCCGTCATCGCCGACCCGTTCGGGGGCGGCGGCCTCGGCCCGGCGGCCCCCGGCGCCGTGCTCCTCGACCACCGTTCCGAGCCCGGGCGGGCGGCGGTGCGCACGGTGGCCGTGCGCAACACCGCCGACGTCCCGGTCTCGGTCACCTCGCACTTCCACTTCTTCGAAGCCAACCCGCGCCTGGCCTTCGACCGCGCCGCCGCGTACGGGATGCACCTGGCCGTGCCGGCCGGCTCCTCGGTGCGCTTCGACCCGGGCGCCACCGTCGAGGTCGGCCTGGTGCCGATCGGCGGCGAGCGGGTCGCGATCGGCTTCGCCGGGCTGGTGGACGGCCCGCTGGACTCGCCCCGGGTCCGGCGCGAGGCGATGCGCCGGGCGGCCGAGCAGGGCTACCTCGGGGCCCCGGCCGACCAGGACGGCCGACCGGGGGCGGCCGACGACGAGCGACAGGAGAACCAGCCGTGAGCAGCAGCACCGGGGCCTCCGGGTTCGAGGCCGCCGAGTACACCGCCGTGCACGGCCCGCGCGCCGGGGACCGGGTCCGGCTCGGCGACAGCGGACTGGTCGTCCGCGTCGAGTCCGATTCCCAGCAGCCGGGGGACGAGTTCCTGGTCGGCTTCGGCAAGACCGCCCGCGACGGCCTGCACCTCAAGGCCGCCGCCGTCCGCGAGACCTGCGACCTGGTGATCAGCAACGTCCTGGTGATCGACGCGGTCCAGGGCATCCGCAAGACCTCGATCGGCATCCGGGAGGGCCGCATCGCCTCGATCGGCCGGGCCGGCAACCCGGACACCCTGGACGGCGTGGAGGTCGTGGTCGGCACCGGGACGGCGATCGTCTCCGGCGAGGGGCTGATCGCGACCGCCGGGGCCATCGACACCCATGTGCACCTGATGTCCCCCCGGATCATGGAGGCCTCGCTGGCCTCCGGCGTCACCACGATCATCGGCCAGGAGTTCGGCCCGGCCTGGGGCGTCGGCGTCAACTCGCCCTGGGCACTGCGCCACGCGTTCAACGCCTTCGACGCCTGGCCGGTCAACATCGGCTTCCTGGGCCGCGGTTCGTCCTCCCACCCGGCCCCGCTGGTGGAGGCGCTGGCCGAGGGCGGCGCCTGCGGCTTCAAGGTGCACGAGGACATGGGCGCGCACACCCGCGCGCTGGACACCGCACTGTCCGTGGCCGAGGTCCATGACGTCCAAGTGGCCCTGCACACCGACGGGTTGAACGAGTGCCTGTCGGTCGAGGACACCCTGAAGGTGCTGGAGGGCCGGACCATCCACGCCTTCCACATCGAGGGCTGCGGCGGCGGGCACGTCCCCAACGTACTGAAGATGGCGGGCGTGCCGAACGTCATCGGCTCCTCCACCAACCCCACCCTGCCGTTCGGCCGGGACGCGGTCGCCGAGCACTACGGCATGATCGTCTCCGTCCACGGTCTCAAGACCGACCTGCCCGGCGACGCCGCGATGGCCCGCGACCGGATCCGGGCCGGCACCATGGGCGCCGAGGACGTGCTGCACGACCTCGGCGCGATCGGCATCACCTCCTCCGACGCCCAGGGCATGGGCCGGGCCGGCGAGACCGTGCGCCGCACCTTCGCCATGGCCGGCAAGATGAAGGCCGAACGGGGCCCGATGGAGGGCGACGGCCCGGACGACGACAACCAGCGGGTGCTGCGCTACATCGCCAAGCTGACCGTCAACCCCGCCATCGCGCACGGCCTTTCGCACGAGGTCGGCTCGATCGAGGTCGGCAAGCTCGCCGACATCGTGCTCTGGCGCCCGGACCACTTCGGCGCCAAGCCGCAGCTCGTCCTCAAAGCCGGCTTCCCCGCCTACGGCGTCACCGGCGACCCGAACGCCGCCACCGAGACCTGCCAACCCCTGGTCCTGGGGCCCCTGTTCGGCGCCCACGGCGCCACCCCGGCGGACCTCTCCGTGGCCTTCACCAGCCGCGCCGCCGCCGAAGCCGGCGCCCACGACCGTCCGTACGACAGCATGACCACCCGCCGTCGCCGGGTCGCCGTCCGGCACACCCGCGGCATCGGGCCCGCCGACCTGGTCCGCAACACCCGCCTCGGCGACATCCTCGTCGACGGCGAGCGGGGGCTGGTCACCCTCGACGGCACCCCGCTGCAGTCCGACCCCGCCGAGGAGGTCGCGCTGAACCGGCTCTACTTCCTCTGAGCCCGTCCCCCGCCCGCGCCTGTGCGGCACGGGCCGGGCGGCCCGTGCCGCACAGGCGCGGGCGAAGGAGAAGGCGACGGCCGGCAATCGGGCGGCTCAGCGTGCCGCGGAGCGCGCTTCCGCCATCAGCGCGGCCACCGTCGCCGCCTTGTGCGCGGAGTAGGCGAGCAGCCGGCCGGTGGCCCCGGCCGCGTCGCGCTTGGCGCGCGCGTAGCGGGCGGAGGCGGCCGGGTGGGCCCGGAGGTGGTCGCGGAACAGCAGGTTGTCGGTCCACAGCGGGCCGTCCAGCTCGACCACGTGGACGTTCGCCGAGGCCTCCGGCCGCCTGCGCCGCAGGTAGCGCCGGCCGGGAACACCGGCCTCGCCGAGGTCCTCGAAGCCGAGGGCCCGGACGTACCCGGCCACCGCGTCGGTGTCCGCAGCGGCGCAGCCGATCTGGACGTCGAGCACCGGTTTAGCGGACAGGCCGGGCACCGACGTCGAGCCGATGTGCTCCACCCCGGCCGTGAGCGCGCGCTCCCGCAGCCCGGCCGCGAGCCGCGTCACCAGGGCCCTGCCCTGATCGGCCCAGGCCGGGTCGTACGGGAGGAGGTGGATCGGTTCGTCGAGCCCCGGGGCGCTGTTCGGCATGCCGGGAGGCTACCGGCCACCGGCCCGGTGCGGCGGGCCAGCGGTGCGGGGCAGCGGTGCGGGAACGGCGTCAGAGGAACTACTCAGAGGAACTACTCAGAGGAACTGCTCGGACCAGATGATCTTGCCCTCGGCGGTGTACCGCACGCCCCAGCGCTCGGTGAGCCGGGCGACCAGGAACAGGCCGCGGCCGCCCTCGTCGTCCGCGACCGCGTAGCGCAGGTGCGGGGCGGTGCCGGCGGCGTCGGAGACCTCGCAGATCAGCGTGCGGTCGTACAGCAGTCGCACCCCGATCGGTTCGGCCGCGTACCGGATGGCATTGGTCACCAGCTCGCTGAGCACCAGTTCGGTGACGAAGGCGGCCTCGTCCAGGCCCCACTCGGCGAGCTTCCGGGTGGCCCGGGCCCGGACCTCGGCCACCGCCTCCGGCGCCGAAGCCACCTCCCACTCGGCGATCCGGTCGGCCTCCAGCACCCGGGTGCGGGCGACGAGGAGGGCGATGTCGTCGCTCTGGCGGCCGGGCAGCAGGGCGTCGAGCACGGCCTCGCAGATCTCCTGGGGCGACCGGCCGGGCCGGGCCAGCACGGTGGTGAGGACGTCCAGCCCGACCCCGATGTCGCGGGTGCGGTCCTCCACCAGACCATCCGTGTAGAGGACCAGGCTGCTGCCGGGCGACAGCCGCAGCTCCACGGCCTCGAAGGGCATCCCGCCCAGGCCGAGCGGCGGACCGTCCGGCAGGCCGAGCAGTTCCACGGTGCCGTCGGGGTGGAGGAGGGCCGGCGGCGGGTGGCCGGCCCGGGCCAGCGCACAGGTCGCCGTACTGGGGTCGTAGATCGCGTAGAGGCAGGTGGCGCCGGTGATCGTCGGCTCGCCGCCGGCGGCGGCCGCCTCCTGGTCCAGGTGGGCGACCAGGTCGTCCAGGTGCCCGAGGAGCTCGTCCGGCGGCAGGTCGAGGGTGGAGAAGTTCTGCACGGCGGTGCGCAGGCGGCCCATGGTGGCGGCCGCGTGCACGCCGTGGCCGACCACGTCGCCGACGACCAGCGCGACCCGCGCGCCGGGCAGCGGGATGACGTCGAACCAGTCCCCGCCGACCCCCGCCTGGGCGGGCAGGTAGCGGTGGGCGACGTCGAGGGCGTTCTGCTCGGGCAGTGCGCGCGGCAGCAGGCTGTGCTGCAAGGTGACGGCCATGGTGTGCTCGCGGGTGTAGCGGCGGGCGTTGTCCACGGACACGGCGGCCCGGGCGGCGAGCTCCTCGGCCAGGGTCAGGTCGTCCTCGTCGAACGGGTCCCGGTCCCGGCCGCGCCAGAAGCAGGCGACGCCCATCAGCACGCCGCGCGCCGTCAGCGGGACGGCGATCAGCGACGCCAGGCCGAACTCCAGCACCGCCTGGGTCAGCTCGACGTCCTGCTCGCGCCAGCCGGCGTCGGTCGCCAGCTCCGGGACCAGCGAGGGCCGCCCGCTGACGAAGCCCGCCGCCTGCGGGGTGCTGCCCGCCCACCGGACGAACGTCCCCTGCGGGTACAGCGGCGAGTCGTCCCGGATGCCCGCCAGCGCCACCCGTCGCAGCTCCACCTCGGCACCGGCGGCCAGGGTCGGCGGTTCCTCGCCGAGCAGGACGGCGTCGGCGAGGTCGACGGTGGCGTAGTCGCAGAACTCCCGGGAGGCCATCGCGGCGAGCTCCTCGGCGGTGTGCCGGACGTCCAGGGTGGTGCCGATGGCCAGGCTCGCGTCGTACAGCAGCCTGAGCCGGCCGCGGGCGACCTCGGCCTTCCCCGCCAGGGCGCGCAGTTCGGTGGAGTCGCGCAGGGTGGTGACGCTGCCGGGCGGGCCTCCGCCGGTGTCGGTGGGCCGGTGGTTGACGGCCAGCAGCCGCTCGCCCACCGGGAGCACCTCGTCGGTGACCGCGTCGGCGGACCGCAGCAGAGCCGCCGTCCGGGGAGCGAGGCCGAGGTCGGAGACGGCCCGCCCCTCCGCGTCGGGGGGCAGGTCCAGGAGCCGGCGCGCCTCGTCGTTGGCGAGCAGGACCCGGCCGTCCCCGCTGACGATGGTCACGCCCTCGCGCACCGCATGGAGCACCGCGTCGTGGTGCTCGTACATCCTGGTCATCTCCTCCGGCCCCAACCCGTGGGTCTGCCGCAGGAGACGCCGGCCCGCCAGCGCCGTTCCGGCCGTGGCCAGGCCCAGCGCGGCCGCACCCGCCCCCAGCACGACCGGCAGCTGGCGGTCGATCGCGCTGCTCACGTTGGCGACCTTCATCCCGGCCGACACGATGCCCACGACCCCGCCGTGGGTGTCCTCCACCGGGACCACCACCTGGTACTCCAGGCCCAGCGGCCCGTGCACCTGCTCGACGGTGACCCGGCCCTCCAGCGACGGCCCGATGGTGCCGACGAACTTCTTGCCGATCTGCTCCGGCTCGGGGTGGGTGAACCGGATGCCGTTGCGGTCGGTCACCACGATGAAGTCCACCTGGGCGTCCTTGCGGGCCGCTTCGGTCAGCGGCTGCAGCACCGCGCTCGGATCGGGGCCCTGCATCGTCGCCACCAGACCGGGGCTGTGGGCGAACGCCTCGGCCGCGGCGAGCGAACGGTCGCGGGCGGCCGCGAACCGGTCGCTGCGGGACTCGACCAGCAGCGCGACGACCGCCGCCACCACGAGCAGCAGCACCACCAGCACCTGGAGGAGGAACATCTGACCGGCGACGCTGCGGATGTTCAGCACCGACCGCAGACGCCGCGCCGAACGATCCCCCGGGACCGGGCGTGCGCGGTGCCGCCCCCGACGACCACCCGCCACGCCCGGGGCCCCGGGGTCGGGGCCCGTGTCTTTCGCCATACACCCATGGTCCCGCCGCGCCTGCCGGCTCACCGTCGGACGGGCCGGGCGGCCCGGGACCGCGGGACGGAACCGGGCCGGCGCGGGGCGGTCCGGCGCGGGAAGGAGCGGGCCGGAGCGGGTCGGCGCGGGCCGGAGCGGACCGGAGCGGATCAGCGCGGGAAGGAGCTGCGTGGGACGGCCCGGATCAGCGTGGGACGGTCCGGATCAGTAGTAGCGCGACGTCGTCGGTGCGGTGCTGCCCCTGCCCGGCCCGGTCGACCAGGGCGTCGGCCAGCCGGTCCAGCGGTTCGTCGCCGTGGCGGGCCAGCGTGGCGGAGAGGTCCGCCAGCGCCTGGTCCGGGTCCGCGCCGGGCGTGTCGACCAGGCCGTCGGTGTACAGCGCCAGCGTGGTGCCGACCGGCAGGTCGACCCTGATCTGCGGGTAGTCGGCGGCCGGGTCGACGTTCAGCACCAGGCCGATGAGCGGATCCAGCGCGCCCGCCCGGCCGTCCGGGCCGTACCGCAGCGGCACGGGGTGCCCGGCGTCGGCCAGCCAGGCCTCGCGGCGGGCCAGATCGACCCGCAGGTAGGCGCAACTGGCCAGCAGCGTCGTGTCCAGGTCGTTCAGCAGGCGGTTGGTGCGGCACAGCACCGTGCTCGGGTCGGCGTCGGCCGCGGCGAAGGCCCGGACGGCCGTCCGCACCTGGCCCATCAGCGCGGCGGCGTGGACGTTGTGGCCCTGGACGTCGCCGATCACCACGGCCACGCTGTCCGGCCCGATCCGGATCAGGTCGTAGAAGTCCCCTCCGACGTCCATGCCCTCGGTGCACGGCAGGTAGCGGGCACTGACCTCCAGCCCCGGCACGACCGGCAGCGCCCGGGGCAGCAGGCTCTCCTGCAGGCCGTGGGCCAGGCCCAGCTTGGTGTCGTACAGCCGGGCACGGTCCAGGGCCTGGGCGATCAGCCCGCCGAGCGAGGTGAGGACGGCCCGTTCCTCCAGGTCGAAGTGGTGCGGCTCGGCGAAGGCCAGCACGCAGGTGCCGATCAGCCGGCGCGAGGTCACCAGCGGCAGGTAGGCCCAGGCGGCCATCCCGTCCTGCGTCTCCGGGCGGCCCGGGTAGACCCGTTCCAGCTCCGCCCGGGTCTCGAAGTACGCCGGTACCGGGTTGGTGGACGCCTGCACACCGGGGGTGGGCTCGGTCAGCGGGGTGCTGTCGAAGCGGTCGACCAGCCCGGGCGGGTAGCCGCGGTGCCCCACGATCCGCAGGCGGCCCCCTTCGGCCATCAGCACCGCCACGGCCCGGCCGCCGAAGGCCGGCACGATCTGCTCGGACACCATGCTCACCACGTCCTGCACGGTGACGGCCTCGGTCAGCGCACCGGCCAGGTGGAGGAGGTGGTACAGCGCCCCGGGCCGCGTGTGCACCCGCTCGGACGGCGCCTCGGTCCCGGCCGAACCGGCCGAACCCGCCGAAGAGGCGGGATGGGCGGGATGGGCGGCATCCGAAGGGTCAGCGGGATCGGCGGGGACGATCCGGGCGGTCAGTCCGGTGGGATCCGGGAAGAGCTCGAACGCCAGCCACCGGTCCGGCGGCCGCAGCGCGACGAAGGAGCTGGCGCGACCGCTGATCACCGCGGCCCGGTAGTGGTACTCGTACACCGGATCCCGCAGCCACGGCACCACGCCCCAGGGCCTCCGGCCCAGCAGCCGGTCGACCGGCTCGCCCAGCAGTTCGGCCGCCGCCGGCGTCACCGCGGACAGTCGGCCGTCCAGGTCGATGTCGCACACGCCCTCCGGAAGCCGCGCCGCCATCGCCTGGACGGGGGCGGCCAGACCGACCTCCGCCGCTTCGGGCCTCGCTCCGGCCCGCACCGGACGGCCGGACCGCTCCGCCTCCGCCAGGACCCCGGCCAGGCCCGCTGTCAGCGCGTCCAGCCGGTTCCGCTCCCAGGGCGACAGCTCGGGCGGGTGCGCGGCGGGCCAGAGCACGAACACGCCCCCGTACGTGGTCCGGCCCGCGACCAGCGGAGCGGCCGCCAGGCAGAACGCGTACGGCATGGCGACCGCGACCCTCGGATACCGGCGCGCCATCGACTCCGCGCCGCCCACCCAGACCGGCTCGCCGCTGCGCACCGCCTCGGCCACCGGCACCGGCGCGGTGATGCCGATCCGCTGCCACGGCCTGGTGAACTGCCGGGCCGCCCCCAGCGTCACGGCCAGTTCGAGCAGCTGCCCGTCCTCGGAGAGCAGGTAGAGCCCGCCGAGGTGCGCGTCCAGCAGGACCGGCGCCGACCGCAGGACCTTCGCCACCTCGGCGAGGCCGCTCCCGGCCGTGGCCCCGGCGGGCCCGACGGGCTCGGCGGCCCCGTGTCCGGGCCCCGGCGCCCGATGCCACGGCACGCCCATCGCGAGCACCCCATTCGAGCCGACCAGTGGGCCCGTAGGCCCCTTCCATAGTGGCTCGGCCCGCTCGGTACGTCCCGTCGGCTCTCAGTCGGTCCCGTCGGATCCCGTCTGATCCCTGTCGGATCCCTGTCGGATCCCGTCAGCCGGCGCCGGTCAGCCGCCCGCAGTCAGCCGTCGGCCCTGCTCCAGGAAGGCCGTGACGCCACCGACACCGCCGAGCTCACGGACCACCCGCGCGGCACCGAACGGGGCGTTCCAGAACGCGCCCTCCCGCGGTTCGTGCGGGCCGACGTAGGCGTACGGCTCCGGCTGGAACGCGTCACCCGGCGAGAGGCCGTAGTTCACCCCGTCGACGGTGACCCCGATGTCGAAGTGCTCGGGCCAGATGACAGGCTCCGCATCCGGGAACAGCCCGCGCAGCGCGGCATCGCCGAGCGCGAAGCAGTGCGCGAGCCACCGGGCGGCGGCCGGGTCCACCTCCAGCACGCCACCGACCTCTCCGCCCGGTCCGTCCTGGTACAGCCCGGCCGGAGCACCGACCTCGATCCCCAGGGCCTCGCCGAGGGCCGCACAGGTCGTCCGCTCGACGGACAGCACCCGCCCGGGCGCGACCAGCTCCGCGCCGACCACCCTCAGCCGCGGCTCGACGACGGTCGCGAACCCACCAGCGCAGGCCCGCAGCCGGATCGTGCCGCCGGCTCGGTACTGCGGCCCTGCCAAAACCAGCTCCGCCACCACGTGCAGCGCACGACGGGTCCGCACGAGCGTCTCGATGTCCATGAGGGCATGCTCCCCCAGCAGCGCGGCCCCCGCACGGTCTTCGAAAAGGCCCGGAAATGCGAAGAACCCCCATCCGGTCACCGGATGGGGGTTCTTCGTGAATGATTGTTCGGCGGCGTCCTACTCTCCCACAGGGTCCCCCCTGCAGTACCATCGGCGCTGTGAGGCTTAGCT